>DATNHO010000056.1:0-48537 GCA_035604895.1 Terriglobales bacterium
GGCCATGAGACACCATGCGCCATTTCTGCTGTGCCTTTGCGCTGGACTTGCCAACCTTGGTTGCGATCAATTCGTTGATAAGTCGAAGTACGACGCTGCCGTAAAAGAAGGGTCGCAAGCAAAACTGGATTTACAGCAAACCAAAGCTGCCTTAGAAGCATGCAAACAAAAACCCCCTGAACATCACTACGAGCTGCGCACTGAAGGCTTTCGAACCTTCCGCTTTGACCCGTCAACCGGTGGCTGGCCCACCTTTGCGGTTTCGGCAAAGGTGGGGACTTATGCCGCCGCATCGCAATTTTGATTTTGTCCTTATCCGATTGATTGGTGCGGCGTGAGACCGCCGACTCGTCGTGCAAAGTCAAGAGCCACGGACGAGGGCCTCCGCTCCACATCGGACGGACTGGATCTGAGCATCGCGCACCACAATGGTGTATACTGGTGTTACTATGCCAATGGCCAAACGATCCCGGGCGAAACCTTCCCGCGCCAAGCACGTCCGCCGAAGTGTGACCTTGCCGTCCACGATCGCCCGTCAGGTCGAAAGCTTGGCTAAGCAGCGCGATCTCAGCAACAACCGCGTGCTGGTAGAACTTATCGAGCAAGGAATCGAAGCCCAACAACAAAAAGAGAAAGCCTTCTTCCAGTTGGCGGAACGCTTCCGCGCCGCCAACGATCCCGAGCAGGTCAAGCAGTTGGGAGACCAGCTAGGCCGCTTCGTGTTCGGCGAATAAGCAAGCTTTGACCGAATGAAGATTTGACCGAATGAAGATCGAGACCTGGTCTCGGCTCCCCCGCGCCGTTCGCGACCACTTGGTCGAGCGCATGCACGACCGCAACATTGGCCTCGAGGACCTAAACCAGCTGCGACTTTGGATGGAATCCAACCCAGACGTCCCTGAAGGGCCGTGGTACAAGGAGTTTGGCTCGTTCAAACTTTGCGGCGAAGGCAGATACCCAAAAACTTTCCTTCTGCCGGGCCAATTGGCCAGAGGGCAAAAGCTCTAACCGCGCCCTCGATCCAGGGTTTCCAATCTCGCGTTTTTCGGGACAGGGAGCGCGCGTGGAGACCAGACTACTCGGTGAGCCATTTGCCGAGCCGCTTTTCCGCTTCTTCCTGCGAAAGCGCGCCGCTGGTGCGGGCTTCATCGAGCCCGCGCCGTACCTTCTCCAGCACGTAAAGGTGATATTGGATGTCTTCCAACGAACAGTTGTCTGGCAGCTTGTGCAGCAGCGACTCAACTTGTTGTTTTCCGGTCATGTGAGCTCCCGCTTAGAATATCATTCCGCAAGGAAACATCCCCGCGGCCAAAACATCCCGCGCTAACCATTCCCGAATTGCAACCGAGCTGTGCCCCAGACGCTTTTCCCTTGACCTCATCCCTCTATTTACGATAACATCTATAGACAACGATTATCTATAAGATAATCATGGATCTTTGACAACCGATGCACCCCAGAGCAGTTCCAAAACGGAACTGCTGCCAAAAGCCCGACGCTAACTCCAATGTTTCCAAGATTTTGCCCGTAACCACCTTTAGAACCATAGATCTGAGAGGGCACAAAAAATCCCGATCGATTGTTTTCTAGATTTTGCCGGGAAATGAGAGTTTTTTTTGAGGGAAATCTTGCACCATAATCTGTGCAACAGAAATAGATTCCGGAGTTGCCAGATCTACGACGCGGCACGCATGCCGCGGCCTTTGCTTTGATCGGTGCGGAAGCGTAGCAGGGCGGCGATGTTTCCGGCGCGGTCGAACTCGGGATCGTCTTTCACGTAGAACAGTTCCACGTCGCGGCGGATGGCGGCGGGAATGATGGCTTCGGTTACGTCTTGAATTTCGCGGGTTTCGTGGCCGCATGCCGGGCAAACGCGAACCATGTGCGCGTCGAGATGGCCGCAATTGCCGCACTCAACGGCTAAATGTGAGAACTTATCGCCGATTAGCAGAGTTTGCACTTCGCCCAGTTCGAGCGACCGCAGCACGCGACGCAGCCCGGTCACTCCGCGGGCGTTGCTTTTGGCCTGGCCGATCGCTTCCCTGGCGAGATCTTTGCAGCGCCGCTCCAGGGATTCGCGCAGAATGCGGCCCGATTGTTCGCGAATTTGCTCATTGGTCATCCGGCTTACATCGGCCGCGAAGTGACCAAGCAGCCGCTGCTTCACGTAGGGATGCAGTTGGGTTTCGAGCTCGTGCCAACCATTGTCGTGGCATCCGATGATCAGGTTCTCGAACATCCCCTTCTCGAGAGCCGCGCTTAAGTGCTCGGCGATGCCCTTGTAATGATGCAGGGCTTCGTCGTCAACGCGGCGCTGGGCGTGGCCGCCGTCGTATCCGGCGTAGCCATCGCCACGACCCTGGCGCGACGGCGGGGTGCGAAACATCCCATCGCGCTCTTTGAGTTCGTCCAGCCGGAGATCGAAGAAGCGGGCCTTCTGCCGATCCACAAGCGCAACCCAAAGCCGAGGCTGCGCGCCGAGGAGCAGGGCCAGCGGCTTCAAATGGAATTGGCGGTTCACGAACAGCTGCGTACCCGGCTGTTGCGATGGCAGGTCAAACTCGCGCCAGAAATTCTGGCTGCCGCAGGCAAACACGGCGCGGGCGCGCGACTGGTTGCCATGCAGATTCTCAGCCAGCTCGAGGATGCGATTCAAGTCGGCGCGCGTGCTGCCGTTCTTGCTGTTCTTGTCCGCCTCGCGCAGGGCTCGGCGGACCAGATCCTTGGCGAGAATGGTTTCTTCGCGATGCGACTTGTTCTGCGGAGTGCGCGGCTCGAAATAGAAACTGAGCGCGCAGCCGTCGTCGCCGTTGGTACGGAATTGAGCCAACTCACGGATGTCTTCGCGCGTAATGGTCACGATATCTCCTAGCGCACCAGCCATCTTGTCATGAAGCCGCCCGTTGGCTGAACCGGCCGGCCAGCGGCACCAGATGCCGCAAGTGTTCACGCGCTAACTCAATCGAGATTCGTACCTGGTCGGGTTTGCGGTCGGTAATGACGCCGATTTCATCCAGAGAAAAGCCTTCGATGGCGTGCAAGATAAACGCCTCGCGATCGACCCGGCCGGCGCCCTCAAGGGCAAATTGCACCAGCGTGACCATCTCATCAGAGGAAGCGATATCTTCGGGCGTGGAAGCGCGGCGATCTGCGATCACGTTCTCCCCGGTCAGAGTTTCGTCTGGCTGATGAAACTGAAGTTCGGGCTCGTCGCTGGCGCGGACATTCGGACGCCGGGCGGAATCCTCGAGATGAATCGAGAGCAGGCTCTCGGGGCTGCGGGCAGAGAGGTCTTCGATCGAACGCAGCGCCAACCGGTACAGCCAGGGCTCGAGAGCAAGGCTCTCCGGCTTTTCGCCGCCGTTGCCTAGGGCTCGGGCGATGGCTTCGTCGATGACTTCCTCCTTGGTGACGGTGTCGGCCGTGATTTCCTCATCGGTTTCGCGGAAATAGAGTTCGCGCTCGACAAAGCGTTCCAGGCGGCCGAGGCTCGCGTTTACATACCCCCGAATGTCGTCGGAGGAGGCGGTTGGTACGCGCACGGCCGCGACTGTGTCTTCGAAAGCGACTTGAGCGTTTGGATGGAAATCCGCTACCCGGCGACGCTGCCATTTGTGCGAATTTCTTAACAGGTCTTTGTGTTTGCCGATCTGTTGCAGCAGGTCGTCAAAAGCCGCCTTAACGGCAGACGCCGCGCTCGCAGCAGATTTCTGCACGGCCAGTTGACCCGAAGGCAGGCGCAGGTTCAGCGATATGGTGCTTCCCTCGCGCGGCGAGTTCTGTTCCACCACACCCTTCAGATGCACCAGTTCGGGGCGGAAAACCTGCAGCCGCTTGCGAACTTTTTCGATCAGGTGGTTGACGTCTTTTTCGATGTCGGGAGTTTTGCGAACTCTGTAACTGATGTGGACATTCATTCTCAGGCCTCGGATCACGGAAGAGATTCCGTAAAGATTTCCGGTTCCTTACAAGCCCGATTCTACACCCGCCGCAAGAAGGGTAAATACAATTTAAGAAGATCCTAAGTTAATCACTGTAGATTGTGACGGCTGACCTTGCGGAGGTGAAGTGTGTTGGTGTCTGAATGTTTGTCGAACTCATTTTCAGGATCTAAGTCGATTTATGTACATACATACGTATTGACATTCATGCTCCGTATTTGCTAGTGTCATTGTGTGCCGGGACGGCGACCGTGCGCTTTGAATGGGACGAAAACAAGAATCGACGAAACCTGTTCAAGCACGATGTCCGCTTCGAGACGGCCGCTCTTGTTTTCGATGATCCCTGTGCCCTGACCCGCACCGATCAATTCTCCGAGGATGAGGAGCGGTGGGTAACTTTGGGAGCCGTCGACGCCGGGGTTGTGCTTTTTGTGGTTCATACCTGGCGCGAGGCGAATGGCGAGGAAGTTATCCGCATTATTTCGGGGCGGGCTGCGACGCCGCGCGAAAGGAGCAGATATGAGGAAGCTCAGCAGAGAACAAAGGAGAGACATCGCCGCCATCGCGGCCAAGAAGGATGAGGACATTGATCTTTCTGAGATACCGGAAGTCGTCGATTGGAGCGGCGCCGAGATCGGCAAGTTCTACCGGCCGCCGAAGAAATCCGTCACCATGCGCCTCGACCAGGATGTAATCGATTGGCTGAAGGCGTACGGCAAAGGCTATCAGACCAAGGTGAATTTTTTGTTAAGGCACGCCATGATGAGTGCTGGAGGAATCCGTCGCTCGGGCGGGCGGCAAAAACAAAGACCTCGCAGGATACGCACTACCAACGAGAAATAAATGTGTGGCCGGGCGGCATCGCGGAGGGAACTTTATCGAGCTAGACTGCCACCGTGACTGAGGTTTCGGTCCGGGTCACTGGGCGGTAGAGGGTGTCGCGCTCGATGGGTTCGCGGCCGGCTTCGCGAATCAGGCGTACCAACTCTTCGCGGCGCATGCCTTGTGGGGTGGTCGCGCCGGCGTCGTGGTAAATCTTTTCTTCGATGACCGTTCCGTCAATGTCGTCGGCGCCGAAGCGCAGCGAGATCTGCGCCATCTTGGCGGTTACCATCTGCCAATACGATTTAATGTGCGGGAAATTGTCGAGCACCAGCCGGCCAATCGCAATTTGCTTGATGTCGAGGATTCCTGTCGTCTTCGGCAGATGCTGCAACGGCGTGTTGTCGGGATGAAAGGCCAGCGGGATGTAGGTTTGGAATCCGCCGGTTTCATCCTGAAGATTACGCAACTTCAGCAGGTGATCGACGCGGTCTTCGTCGTTCTCGACGTGGCCGTAGAGCATGGTGGCGTTGGACTTCAGTCCGATCTGGTGAGCGAGTTTCGCGGTCTCGAGCCACTGGTCGCCGTCGATTTTGTGATCGCAGATGATGTGGCGGACACGGTCGGCGAAAATTTCAGCTCCGCCGCCGGGCAGCGAATCGACGCCCGCAGCCTTTAACTGTTCCAGCGTCTCCAAAATCGAAAGCTTGGCGCGCTTTGCCAGATAGGCGACCTCGACCATGGTGAAAGCTTTCAAATGCACTTGCGGAAAGCGTTCTTTCAAGCCGGAAATCAGGTCGAGGAAGTATTGGAACGGCAGATCGGGATGCAAGCCGCCGACGATGTGGAACTCTGTGACAGCTTCGCTGTAGCCCGAGGCTGCGGTCTGGAATGCTTCGTCGAGTGCCATCGTATAGGCGCCGGGCGTGTCTTTTTTTCGGCCAAAGGCGCAGAGGCGGCAGGCGGCGATGCAAACATTCGTCGGATTGATATGGCGATTGACATTGAAGTAGGTCTTGTCGCCGTGCATTCGCTCCCGCACGGAATTCGCCAGCCAACCGACGGCGAGGATGTCTCCGGAACAATAGAGCGTTAGCGCGTCTTCGGGACTCAGGCGCTCATGGGCAACGACCTTGTCCTTTATGGCGTAAAGCCGAGGGTCGTCACTCTGAAAAGCATGAGTCTGAAAGTCGTGCCTCTGAGAAACATCGCTCCGAAATGGATGGGTGCTGGGCATTGCTCCGATCATACCGCACTGAAGCGGCGGAAGTCACAGTGTTCAGTTCCTTCCATTCGAAAGCCATGCGGCCAAGGGCGTCGATCCGACAAGTGATCCCACGAAGTCTTGCGATTCTGCTGGCACCCAGAGACAGCCATCGAGTTTTCGTTTAGCATCCTCGAGAAGATTTTCCCGGGGTCTCGGAATGTTTTGTCCAAAAAAAGCAGGCGTTGCGCACCCTGGAACAGTCCATCGCAATCTAACATTCCCAGCGTATGACAGGCAGCTCTGAAAATCTCGACGACACGCGACCCGAGGCAGGCGAGTCATCGCCGCCGGCTTCCGAAGCGTGGCGGCCCAAGTTCAATCCCTGGTTGATTGCGGTTGTGGTTGCGTTGGCGGCGTTCATGGAGGTGCTTGACACCAGCATTGCCAACGTCGCGCTGCCCTACATTGCGGGCAATCTTGGAGCGAGCAACGATCAGAGCACCTGGGTACTCACTTCTTACCTCGTCTCGAACGCCGTGGTTCTGCCAATCAGCGGATGGTGTGCCAGCGTGCTCGGGCGTAAACGGTTTTTCATGACCTGTCTGGCAATCTTCACCGTCAGTTCCTTTTTGTGCGGGTTCGCGCCGAGCCTGGGCGCGATCATTGTGTTTCGTATCCTGCAAGGGACTGGCGGGGGCGGTCTTCAACCCATAGCGCAGGCAATCCTGGCAGACACATTCCCTCCCGAAAAGCGCGGTCTGGCCTTCGCGCTTTACGGCATTACTGTCATCGTCGCGCCGACGGTTGGGCCTACTCTGGGTGGCTGGATCACGGACAATTACACCTGGCGCTGGATCTTCTTCATTAACGTACCGGTCGGGATTGTGACGCTGCTCCTGGTTTATCGTTTGATCGAAGACCCTCCCTGGGCGAAGCGAGTCAAGGGCGCGCTGGCGAAATTCGACTACGTTGGTGTGTCCTTGCTTGTCCTGGGGGTGGGCGCTTTGCAAATCATGCTGGACAAGGGCCAGGAGGACGATTGGTTCGGATCGCGTTTCATCCTAACGCTCGCTATCCTTTCAGCAGTTGGCCTGGTGTCTGTGGTGATTTGGGAGTGGTTTTACAAGAATCCTATCATTGACGTTCGCATGTTCAAGAATTTGAACTTCCTGAGCGCGAACGGAATGATGTTTGTGCTGGGCATCATGTTGTTCTCGAGTCTAGTGATGATGCCGCTGTTCCTACAGTCTCTTCTCGGATACACGGCAGAGTCGGCCGGCTTGGTCCTTTCGGGAGGTGGTCTTCTGCTGCTGTTTCTGATGCCCGTTGTCGGCGTTCTGTCGTCAAAGGTCCAGGCCCGCTATCTGGTGGCCTTTGGCTGGCTGACTCTTTCCCTTGGCCTGTTCTATTCCACCCAACAACTCGACCTTCAAATCAGTTTCCGAAGCGCCAGCCTGTTGCGCCTCACTCAGGTGTTTGGGCTGGGCTTTCTTTTCGTCCCCATCAATCTGAGCTCGTACGTGGGAATGCCGATCGAGAAAAGCAGTAGCGTCGCCGGCCTGGTCAACTTTATGCGCAATATCGGCAGCAGCGTCGGAACCTCGATGGTCACAACGCTGATTGCACGCCGGGCTCAAGTCAATCAGGTGTACCTGGTGGCACATGTCACGGCGGGACGACCTACCGTGACTGGAGCGGCTGCGGCTTTGGCCGCGCACCTGGTCGCATCGGGCGTGGACGCCGATCGGGCGGCGAAGCAGGCTTACGCTCTGCTTTATCAGACGGTCATCGCCCAGGCGAATACCTTGGCGTACATCGACACGTTCCGAGTTCTGGCTGTAGGAGCGGCGATCATGTTCGTGGTGTCCTTTGCCTTAAAGAAAAATGACCCGGGGCGCCGTGTTGTCGTGGAGTAGCGGCGATATGGATGGGGAGTGGCTTGGACGATAGTGTGACCGGTTCGGGGAGAAATATCCATGGTGCGAGTGATTACGATCGAGCGCGAATACGGGAGCGGTGGCGCGGAGATCGCAAAGAAAGTTGCCAGCCGCCTGGGCTGGAAGCTGTGGGACCAGTTGCTGACCAACGAAATCGCACGCCTGATGGAGTGCGATTGCCGCGTAGTGGAGGAACACGCAGAGAAGAGGGATCCCTTGTTCCACCGGCTCTTCATGGCTTTCATGCGAGGCAGCCACGAAGGAAGTTTGCACGCTCCACGACTGAAGTTGGCGGATACGGATTGCATTCGGGAGGTCACGGAGCGGGTGGTGAAGGGCGCTGCCGACGGGGGCGAGTGCGTCATTGTGGGGCGTGGCTCCGCCTACTATCTGCAAAATCGTGGCGATGCCTTTCACATCTTCGTTTACGCTCCGTTTGCAGCCAAGGTCCGGCGGCTGCAGGCTGGGGGGAAAAGCGAGAATGAAGCGGTCCATCTTGCGGAAACCGTGGACCGCGACCGGGCAGCGTTTATTAAGGAATATTTCGGCGTCGAATGGCCGGATCGGCACCGCTTCCATCTCATGCTCAACTCCATGATGGGCGAGGAAGCGGCGGTGGAAACCATACTCAACAGCGCAGCCGGGTTGGAGCAAGGGACGAGAGCGGGAATTTCGTCTCAACGGAACACGCTCTGATCTGAACCTGGGCTTCGATGCGAACGCGCGGCGGGATTGCTGCTGATCGGGCGGGCAGTCCGGATGCATTCAGCCTAGCGTTCTCACAATTCTCCGCGACGTTCGAGCTGCTTGTAAAACACCAGCGAATAGATTGCCGGGACCAGTGCTCCAACCATCAGAACGGCAAATGGCAACCAGCCTTTCACTCCAAATGCGGTGACAACCAGACCGATCACGCCGCCCAGAACGAATGTCTTGGCGGCAAAACGATGCGTGGCATTCCAGACGCGCTCGTTGGCTAACGCCCACGGGGTCCTGACTCCGATGTAGAAGTTCCTGCGCACTTTCCCCAGAACGTTGCCGAGCAGGGCAAACAGCAGGCAGACTCCGCCGGTGATGGCGCGATCGACATTTGCGCGGCCGAGACCAGCCCAAAGAGTGATGCCGGCAAAATAGGCGAGCATGCTGACCAGAATCAGCATGATGTAAAGGTAGGTAGAGCGGAAGGTATCCACGTCCCAATATTTCGGGGAGAGCCACGGCAGAAAATAGAACAGCAACATGGTGGCAGCCATGAAGCCGGGACCGAACAGAAAAAGTGTCCACTTCCCGCTGTAGCCGTCGACATGACCTTCAATGTTCCAGTGCGTAGGCACACGGCTCGGCAGTTGGGGATAGGCAATCAGAATTGCCACCAACACGGCCACGGTCAGCAATATCCCAATCAAATAGTATTTCGTTGTCATTGTTCCTTACCCCCGCGTTCTTTACCTCCGCGTTTCTTCGCCGCGCCTAAACCATTGTCGCCGATCAAATCCATGGCCCACGCCATCAGGTCTTGCACAACCGTTGTGTTCAGGCCGTACCAGATCTGCTGGCCGTCGCGGCGGCTGGTGACGAGATCCGCGTCCTTTAGCACCGCAAAGTGATGCGACATGGACGGCTTGGTCATGGCAAAGCGTTCGGCGAGATCGCCAGCCGTCATTTCGCCTTTGCGAAGCAGGCCGAGGATTTCGCGGCGAGTGGGATCGGCCAGCGCCTTGAATGCTTTATTGCTGCTCACGTTGTAATTAGATACATGTATAATTAGATAGATACCTAATTATTATTGCTCGAGCTTCGAAGTCTGTCAAGCCACTGGGTTCCGGGCGCTTCTCGCACGCAAGAATGGCATAAATGCTCTTGAACCTGCGGCCGGACAATGAGATGATCTCGGGCGCGAACCGTCGGGGATCGGGGGTAGAGCGATCGTTCGAATGAGCCAGGGACTGAGCTTAAGGGAGTTGGAAATGAAATATGTCGGCGCAATACTTTTGGTTGTTCTTTGTGTGTTCTGCATTTTACCCGTGCTGGCGGCGTCGCAATTCAAGAAGCCGAGGCTTTACGCGGTAGGAATGGAGCCTCAAGTCGTCGTTGCGGCTGACTTCAACAATGATGGCAAGCTCGACCTGGCTACCGCTGATTTTACTTCTGAGGATGTCAGCATTCTGTTAGGAAAAGGCGACGGTACGTTCCAGAAAGCACAGCAGTTCTCCACCACGCTGGGTCCATCGGCTTTGGGGGTCGGGGACTTTAACGGGGACGGCAACCTTGACCTTGCTGTCACCGAATATGGCTTGTCGAGTTCAGCGCTGGCGATTTTTCTGGGAAAGGGCGACGGAACTTTCATTGCCGGACCGGTCTACACTTCGGTTTCCCTGCCCTATGGCATTACGGTTGCGGATTTCAATGGGGATGGCCATCTTGATCTCGCAGTTGCGAACAACGGCACTAACACAGCCGCCGTGTTTCTGGGCAACGGGGATGGCACGTTTCAAAAGCCGAAGACTTATCATGCGCCGCTCCCCTTGAGGGTGCTGGCGGTTGATCTGAACAAAGACGGTCATCCCGATCTTGCGGTTCTAGCGTATTGCGGACGCGACCCCAAGAGCTGTACTTCCGGCGCAGTGGAGGTTTTGCTGAACAACGGTCACGGTATTTTCGGAAAGCCGCATTATTTCAGCGTGAAAGGGGTAGGGCCGGACGGCATCGCAGCGGCTGATTTGAATAAAGACGGCAACGCAGATCTCGTGGTGGCGAACAATAACTTCCAAGGGGCGAGCACCGTGTCGGTGCTCATCGGCAAAGGGGACGGCACATTCAAGACGAGCGTCAATTACCCCGTGGGCGCAGGGCCAGCGGGCGTGGCAATTGCCGACTTCAATGGCGACGGTAATGCAGACATCGCTGTTGCCAACACTGCAAGCGCTACGGTGAGCATTCTGTACGGCAAAAGAAACGGAACCTTCAAGCCGGCGCCGAATCTGAATTTTGCCGCCAACTCACTTCCGATCGACGTAGCGGCAGCCGATTTCAATGGCGACGGAGCGCCCGACCTGGCGGTAGCGCTGGACTATGCCAATGAAGTAGCGGTGCAGTTAAATAAGCGCTGACTGCCCTTGGAGACGTGAGGTTTTTCGAAGTTGTTCCCGGCCAAGCGCCTCATCGCCGCAGCAATAAATCTCCCGCGACAAAAAAGAAGAACACTACCGAGATCACGCCATTCATGGTGAAGAATGCGGCGTTAAGTTTTGACAGATCGCCGGGTGTGACCATCGAATGTTCATAGCTGAGAAGTAACGCTACGGTGACGACTCCCGCGATTGCGAGCTTCCCCAATCCGAAAACAGCAACCAGGCTGATCAGCAACAGAATCATGATCAGATGAAAACTTCGTGAGATCCACAGGGAATTGCCGACGCCGAAATAGCGAGGGATCGAGTGCAGGCCGGCCTGTTGATCGAAGTCGTAGTCTTGGCAGGCGTAAAGGACGTCGAAGCCGGCGCCCCAAAACGTAACGGCGGCGGTCAGCAAAAGGATTCGCGGGTCGAGCGAGCCGCGGACGGCGATCCAGGCAGCCGAAGGCGCGATCCCCATGGCGAAACCCAAAACCAGATGCGACCAGCGAGTAAACCTTTTAGTGTAGGAGTAGAGCAGAACCACGGCCAGCGCGAACGGGGAGAGAATGAACGAAAGCCGATTGAGCTGGGAGGCTGCGAAAACAAAGATGGCGCAGGAGACCAGCACAAATGTGATCACGAAACTGGGAGTGAGTGTGCCGGCGGGAAGAGCGCGGGTCTGGGTTCGAGGGTTGGCAGCGTCAATGGAAGCATCCGCCAGACGATTGAAAGCCATGGCTGCCGATCGGGCGGTCACCATTGCGACGATAATCCAAGCCAGCGCGTGCCCGCTTGGGACGCCATTTGCGGCCAGCATGGCGCCGCAGAGCGCAAATGGAAGCACGAAGATGGAGTGCTCCCATTTGATCATTTCTAGCGTGACACGGAGGTTATGAAGAAGTGGCACCAGTAAATTGTAACGGCAGTTCCCGGTTCTCAGTTGTCAGTCCTCAGAGAAATCTTTACCATCCTGAACGATATCCCTCATCGCCAATTAGGGGGACGAATCGGCAGCCTTCCAAGTTGGTGACCACCAGCTGGTCCGCCTGTTTGCGGACCAACTGCAATTCCTGGGCATGCGGAGGGCCTACCGGAATTATCATGCGTCCGCCCTCGCCCAGTTGTTCGAATAACGGTGGAGGAATCTGCGGCGAAGCGGCGGAAACGACGATGGCGTCAAAGGGCGCGCGTTCGGGTAGGCCGTGGCTGCCGTCGCCTAACAACACCTCCACGTTGGTATAGCCAAGACGGGCGAGCGTGGCTTGTGCGGTGCGGGCGAGCGACGCGTGCCGCTCCACCGAATAAACTTGGCGTGTGAGTTCCGAGAGCAGCGCAGTTTGATAGCCCGAACCCGTTCCGACCTCGAGAACTGCGTCCGAGGGATCGAGTGCCAACCTTTCCAACATGACGGCGACGATGTAGGGCTGAGAAAGTGTCTGGCCCTCTCCGATGGGAATCGGGTGGTCTTCGTAGACCTGAGCGCGATCCTCTTCGGAAACGAATTCGTGGCGCGGAACATGAAACATCGCAGCAAGCACTCGATTGTCTCGGATTCCGCGGGCGCGCAGCTGCGATTCGACCATGCTCCGGCGTTGGGCGAGGTAAGAATCGGTTTGGGTCTCTGCAGCCATAGTCGCGCAGCCTCAGGATAACGCGAATCTTCGTGCCGACTGGTGAATCAATCTACATTACGTTTCTAGTACCATGAACCGAAACGTGAGGTGATCGACCAGTGAGTGACACAGAACGATATGCCCCGGGCTGGCCGGGGATTCCGCCACGCTGGACTTCGAGCGCGAAGAGCGGTGTAGGCACAGCCCTGAATCAGCATAGCCGGGTATGGTTTACCACCAGCCACGGTATTCTCAATGAGGTTTACTACCCTCGCGTGGATCAGGCTTGCACCCGCGACATGGGACTGATCATCACCGACGGCCAGAGTTTTTTCTCGGAGGAGAAACGTCACTGCACTTTTGAAAATATTCCGGTCGCGCCCGGTATCCCCGCGTTTGAACTTACCAATACAGACACGCAGGGACGATATCGGATCGAAAAAGAAGTATTGACTGATCCCTATCGCAACGTCGTGCTGCAGAAAATTCGATTTCTCCCGCTGCAGGGCAAGTTCACTGACTACCATCTTTATGCCCTGCTCTCGCCGCACCTTGCCAATTGGGGCAACAGCAACACAGGCTGGGTGGGCGATTACAAAAGCGTACCCATGCTGTTTGCGCAGCGCGACGACTGCGCGCTGGCATTTGGCTGTTCGACTCCATGGAGGAAGATGTCCGTGGGCTTCGTAGGTTCTTCCGATGGCTGGCAGGATCTTTCGAAGAATTTCCACATGACCTGGGATTACACGCGCGCCGAGAACGGAAACATCGCGCTGACCGGTGAGATTGACCTGGAGGCGTGCAGTGGCGAATTCGTGCTTGTGTTGGGGTTCGGCGGTATCTGGTCAGAGGCCGGGCAGCAGGTGCGTTCAAGTTTGCTCGAACCCTATGAAGAGCTTCGCCACCACTATGTGGCGCAGTGGGAAACCTGGCACGAGAGCCTGATGGGTTTGGACAAAACCGAATCGCCGCGTAAGCGCGACCTTTATCGCACCAGTGTCGCGATGTTGCGCACCCATGAATCGAAAGATTTTCTGGGGGGCGTGATCGCTAGTCTTTCGATTCCGTGGGGCTTCAATAAGGGAGACGAGGACCTTGGCGGATATCACCTGGTCTGGCCGCGGGATCTGGTGGAGACAGCGTTCGGATTCCTCGCCGCGGGTGCGCAAACTGACGCTGTGCGCGTGCTGCGATACCTCGAATCCACTCAAGAGGCCGACGGACATTGGGCCCAGAACATGTGGCTGGATGGGCGTCCGTACTGGAATGGGTTGCAGATGGACGAGGCGGCATTTCCTATTCTTCTTGTGGACTGCATGCGCCGGGACTGCCCGTCCGTGCTAGGGGACATCAAGCGCTGGTGGACGCTGGTTCGTCGCGCGGCTGGGTTCCTGGTCCGCAATGGCCCGGTAACGCAGCAAGATCGCTGGGAAGAGGACGCGGGCTATTCGCCGTTCACGCTGGCGGTAGAAATCTCCGGGCTGCTTTGCGCCGCAGACATCGCGGACGCAGTGGGAGAAAAGTCGATTGCCGAATATCTGCGCGAGACGGCGGATAATTGGAATGACAACATTGAACGCTGGACCTACGCCACGGGCAGCGACCTCGCGAGGCAAATCGGAGTGGAAGGTTATTACGTCCGAATTGCGCCGCCGGAGACGGACTGCGCAGGTTCTCCCGCCGAAGGATTTGTGCCCATCAAGAACCGGCCGCCGGGGCAAAGCACGGAGCCGGCGACTCATCTCATCAGCCCGGATGCTCTGGCGCTGGTGCGATTCGGATTGCGGGCAGCGGATGATCCGCGAATTCTGAACACTATCAAAGTTATCGACGCTTTGTTGCGCGTGAAATTGCCGCAGGGTCCCTGCTGGTATCGCTACAACGGCGATGGCTACGGAGAACACGAGGATGGATCGCCGTTCGATGGGACGGGGATTGGGAGGCCGTGGCCGTTGCTGGCGGGCGAGCGGGCGCACTACGAAATCGCAGCGGGACGTCCGCAGTCTGCGGAGGAGCTTTTGCAGGTGATGGAGTTCTCCACCGAGGGAGGACGCCTGATTCCCGAGCAGGTCTGGGATGCAACCGACATTCCTGGGCGAGAATTATTTGTCGGTAAGCCTACTGGTTCAGCGTGTCCGCTGGTGTGGGCGCACTCGGAATACATCAAGCTGAGGCGCTCACTGCGAGACGGCAAGATCTTCGACCAGCCGCCTCAGGCCGTGCGGCGATACGTGGTGGAAAACAGGAAGTCAACGCACTTTGCGTGGCGTACGAATAACAGATGCCGAACCATGCCACAAGGTAAGAAGTTGCGGTTCGTCCTGACTGCGCCGGCGCTGGTGCACTGGAGCTTCGACAATTGGCGCACTCAGCAAGACCTTGACACCAGGGACACCAGCTTAGGCACGTACGTAGCAGATTTGCCAACCGACCTGTTGCCGGTCGGAAGTGAAATCGTCTTCACATTCTATTGGCTGTGGGAGAAAACGTGGCAAGGCGAGAATTTTTCCGTGGTCGTGGAAAAGTAATTCAGCGTGCGCAGGCGATCACCCGCCCGTATAGAGCAATTCCACTACGGTGCAGTCGTCGTTCAAGGGCGTGCCACCGCAGAAACTAGAAATCGAAGTGAAGATCTGTTCTAGAGTTCCGCTTTTCGCCGCGAGTTCCAGGCGCGAATCCTCGAAGAAATCTCCGCGCGCATTTTCGGCTTCGGTCACGCCATCGGTCACCAGCACCAGGCGGTCGCCGGGCTTCAACTGGTAGTGATCGCTTTCGTACTTGGCATCGGGCAGCAATCCCACGGGAAGATTGCCATGCGCCGGGCGCTGAACCTCACCGCCGGAGACTACCAGCGGCAGAATGTGACCGCAATTCACGTACTCCACGTCCCCGTCGTCCCGAATACGCGCGATGATTACGGTAGCGTACTTCTCGCCAATATTCTTGTCGGTGAAGAAGCGATTGACGGCGGTCACGATTTCAGTCAGGGGCATGCCCGCGGTGAGCTGCGAGTAGATCATCCCCTGCAACGTGGACGCGAGCAGCGCGGCCGAGACCCCCTTGCCACTGACATCGGCCAGCACAATCGTCAAACCTTGGCTGGTATTGACCGCATCGAAAAAATCGCCGCCAATCTCCTTGCAGGAAAGATTTCTTCCCGCCAATTTGGCGAATGGAACCTCGGGGATGGTCACGGCCATCAGCCGTTGTTGAATGGATGCCGCAATGGACAACTCTTGCTGGTATCGCCGGCCAGCTTCTTCAGCTTGCACGAGGCGCGCATTCTCGATGAGGGATGCGGCCTCAGTCGCGATCGCATGCAGAATGTCGTTGCTCACGCCGGAAATATCGCGAGAAGCAAAACGCGAATCGACGTATAGCGCTCCCATGACTTCCGCCGAAATCGCGCCTGCGGGCGCTTCGGCGTCGCGAGTGGCCTGCACCTGCGGCTTGCGCAGAGGCACACAGATCACGGTTCGAAGATCGTAAGCCACGATGCTCTTGCGTCCGGTAAGGTCAGCCGACCGGCTGGTGTCGGTCAGAACGAATTCGGAGTTCGACTTTAGCGCATCGTCCAGAATTGAGTGTGAAATCGTCTTGTCGTCCAGCAGTGGCTCACCCTTCGAGTTGCGTCCAGCAGCCAGCCGCAGTTCTCCGCGGGCGTTCTTCATGTAGACGTATGCACGCTCAGCCCGCGTGAGCTTCAGAGTTACGTCGAGCAGGGTCATCAGGATTTCATCGAGCACGCCAATCGTATTCAGCTTGCGGGCGGCTTCGAGAAACAGAACCAGCTTTTCAAGATCTGTGGTCTCGTCCGAGATGTGCATCCCGGAAATCTGGCTGAGGAACTCGCGGGCAGAGTTGGTGGTCCCGTGCTGCGGATTAAAAATCACGTACGCGACTTCACGAACTCCGAACTCCAGGCGGTCATTGCGCTCCAGAGTCTTGCGTTCCACCCTCTCACCATTGACGAAGGTTCCATGTTTGCTGCCCTGATCGACGACGCTGAACACTCCATTTTCTGAAACGATCAGAGCGTGGTCCCGGGAGACGCGAGGGTCGGCAATCACCAGATCTTTGTCGACTTTCCTTCCCACACCGAAAGGACTGTGATCGAGATTGATGATGCGTTGCTCGTTCCCCTGGACGAATACCAGCGTCGGGAAGACTCCCGAGCCGGTTCCGGAGGACGGGCCGACGATGGTTTGGAAATCCATGTAAAGTGGCAACTCCTTAACGTCGCTTTAGGAATAATGACAGCATCGAACGCCGGTGGGAAGAGGCTAAGAAGATATCACCAGCTGACCGTTTTTCACGCGGCCCCGCGCTGGAACGCGGCAATCGCCTGCTGCTCGGTATCGTAAACCTCGAACACGGTGACCAATTTGGTGATTTGCAGGACATCGCGCAAACGTTGCCCCAGTCCGGTCAACTTAATATCGGCGCCCGACGCGCGCGCGGAGGAGTAAACGCCCACCAGGGTGCCGAGGCCGCTGCTATCGATATAGCTCACGCCCGCAAGGTTCAACACGATCTGCCGCGTGGAACTCAATATGCGCTTGAGGTCCTCGCGAAGCGCCGCCGCCTCTTCCCCAAACACGATACGGCCATGACACGAGACGACTGTAACTCCGTCGACCAGCCGCGTCTCAATCTTCAGGGTCATGGCAATCCTCCACACACCAGCGGTGTCCGAGAAGCCTAACGCGGGCAGCGGGAGGAATGCAAGTTCAGGTACTCTGGGCGCCCGGCTCGTGTGAGCGTTGCAGCTGTTAATTCTCGGCCCTTGTGAAGTCGCGGAAGCCGGACGCGAGCAACACAACCACGGCAAGAGGAATCGCAAGGCTGGTCCACACTGGCCAAGCCCAGGCTTTCTGCACGGTGTTCGCCGGTAAGCCCAACGAAGCGATGGTGAGCGCCGTTGCGGCGAGCCAGGGCCAGAAAATCAGCAGCCCGCAAACCATGAGGAGGGTGCGCGACATGCGGTTCTTACGCCAGAGAATTTGCCAGTGCCTCGCCAAGAGCAAGATTGCTGGCAGCAAGAGGATTTGATTGTAGGGAGCTGCTTTGGGGACGATCACGACGGTTATCGCGAGGACGAGTCCGAACATCAAGCTGAAAGTGGATGAATCATTCGAAGCTCGGCGGAATTTCCAGGCCGTGACTGCAAACGCGACCACGATCAGCGCGGCGAGCACTCTTCCCCACTCGGGCGTGATCAGCACGTCCAGCACAGATCCGGCGCCGTCGTTGTATTGCCGGTAGGCGGCGACGGCGCTGCGAAAACGCCCGATCCAGTCCGGCAGCACGTATTCGGCGCTCGCAAAGAGAACGCCCATAGTCGCGGCGAATCCCCATATAAGATTCTGGCGGTGACGCCAATCACTGAACGCCCACACAAGAAGCCAGGCCACCAGTGGCAACAAGAGCTGAGGCTTGATGGTCGCAAGCGCCAGCAAAATCCCCGCGAGCGCGAAATATCCTTCGGCGAGCAGCAGAGCGCATCCCGCGATCAGCCCGCCGACCAGCAAGCTCAACTGTTGCAGCTTGATCCCTTGCAGGACCTGGAAACTGCCGAGGGTAAGCGCAATCAGGATTGCCGTCACCGTGAATGAAGGACGCCAGCGCAACGTGCGCAACCAAAGCAACACGGCAGCGGCGGTCAAGGCCACGAGGAACCATCGAAATCCGGTCTGCACGATGGGAAAAGCAATACCGATGGTAGGCGCAAGAAGAAAAACGACGTACGCAGGATAAGCAAAACCCTGCTGATCTTTCGGGTCCGATGGGCTCGCGGGATCTAACGGGCGTCCGTAATAGCCGATCTGAATTTCGCGGGTAATCTCAGGGCTGTAAGGATCACGGCCATGCAACAGCAGCTCTCGCGCGCCCAGCCAGCGAGGATAAAGGTCAGAAAGATTCCCACGCGGAGTGCCATGAAGAGCAGCCTCAGCTTGCTGATGGGGAATCAAAATGTGTTGCACGTAAAACCACATGCTCCCCGCTAGAAGCAGAGCGACGGCAAAGCCGAGTTTCGGATTTCTCTGCAAATCAGTGGCGGACGCGAAATCGCCTCATGTTACAACTTATGAGGACAAATCTCCCGCGATGCCTGCCGGCGAGAGTCCAGATCGGTCGCTACCTCGCGACCGAGAAAAGGTAGCCGCAATAACTGCTGCGACGGTAAGCACCGACAAACCAAATAACGTATACTCCGGCACCAAGGCTGCTGCACTGAGTCGCACTGGAGGCATGAGAAGTGAGCAGAGGGAGATGACGAGTGCTGCAATCCACTGCCACAATTGGCACCCGAAAGTTAGGTTGAGCAAACAGCGTGGGACAAAACCTGCCCTCCAGATCTTGTGTCGGTGAGCCAGGAGGACGAGCAAAGCCGGGATGAGCAAAGGTTGATTGTACCCGGCTTGTTTCGGCAGAACGGCAATGGTTATGGTGCTGATCCAAGCCAATGCCCACGCGAAATCCTCAGATCCTGGTGAAGCTTTCCGCCAATGCCAGCAAAGTGCGAAGAGAACGCATACGAGCGCGGCGGTCAAAGGCTTCGCCACGAACGATGGCAAGAACAACTGCAACACCGACGGATCCGCGCCGTAAGCCGGATATTCCCGAACGGCAGTAAAGAACTCCACGATCCAGTGCGGTGAGACCGCTTGGGCAGCAAAGACCAATGCAGTCATAGTCGCCACGAAGCTATAGGTCAGACGCTTCCGTTCCCCCCAATTACCCAGTGACCAAAGCAGGAACCAGGCGATCATCAATCCGGAAATATCTGGCCTGAACGTCGCGAGCGCCAAGAGAAACCCGCTGAGCGCCAGCCAATTGCGAACCGCAGTCGCCGCTCCCGCTGCTAGGAAGAAAAGAGCTAGCGCTGCGAGGTTTTGCTGATGAAACTCCAGCACAGCGGGATAACTACTCAGCGCCAGCACTATTCCTGTGATAGTCAGCAGCGCCCTCGCACGGAATCCCGTGGCGTACATCCAGAGGGGAACGCTGCATCCACTTGCGAAGAGTAGAAGCCAGCGAAATATTTCCTGCGCGGTCCGAAAGGGCAGCGTCAGGCTTGGCGTAAGCAAGAAAACGACATACAAGGGGTAAACAAAACTTTCCTGAAAGATAGGGTCTGAGGGCCTCGATGGATCGAGGGGCCGACCGTAGAAGCCGATTTGGATTTCGCGAGTAATGTCGGCTCCGTAAGGATCGCGATGGTGCAGTAGCACTTCTCGCGCACCCAACCATCTTGGATAGAGGTCGGAGTTGTTGCCGATCGGTCTTCCCCTGGCCAGGGCCTGCTTCGTACTCGTGGGGGCTAGAACGTTTTCCGCCCAATGCCACACTCCAAACGAAATCAGCAACGACGCGGCTAACCCGAGCCATGGCAGGGCGCGAGATGTGGAATTTCTTCTCAACCGTCTGACGAAGACGAAATCGTCTCATGTTACAACTTATGCAGGTGTATCTCTCGTGCAATGACTATCCTCTCGAACGGCAAACGATGGCCAAGATATTTTCACTTCTGGGTGAGCATTCTTTTAGCCCTTGCCGTCGTACCACTCCTGCGTGCACTGAATCTTCCAGTCAGATTCGACTGGCTGGGCCTGGGTTCGGCTTATTGGCTCGTGCTCACTGCGCAGTCAATCTTCGTTGCCGCTCTCTTATATCTGATCGGGGTTGTCCGACTTCGGCCGCTTCTGGAGCGTATCCAACGCGACAAGCTGCGCATTGTGCTCGGATTGGCGTTTTTCCTCATTCTCTTTTGGGCATTCACGTGGCTCAAAGCCATTATTCTGACGGTGGATGCAATCGCTGTGCTGGAGTTTCGCGAGCGATCGACGCCGGCGTTTCGTCGAGAAGCCACACGTTCCGTCTTGATTCCGGCGATTTATCTCTTTGCCGGATTCCTGCTCATCTTTGCCTACAACGACATCATTTTATCGGTACGCTTCTACGGGGCCACCGATGCGGCATTCGATGCGATGGACAAGTGGCTGCTTCGCGGAACGTCCGTGCGCGACCTTTGCCACTGGGCCGTACGATCTCTGCCCGTTTCGTTCTTCAATTTTCTTGAGTTCATTTACTTTGGAATGTTCCCCCAAATCGGGGCCGCCTTAATCCTGAGCACACTTTATTACGGGAGAAAACGGGGATTGCAGTTCGTTGGCACTATCCTGACTGCATATTACATATCATTGCTTCTGTTCTACATGTGGCCGAGTCAAGGGCCGTACTACCTTTGTCCAAACCACTTTTCGCAATTTCCTTCGACCCTGCGTAGCTATGGCTCACAGTCAGGATCGTTGGAGTCGTCGAAGGCTTTATGGAATCATCTTCTCCGTGCACGCATCTCGTTCGACTATTTCATCGCGTTTCCATGTATGCACATTGCGCAGCCTCTGATTGCGATGTGGTTTCTACGACGATGGAGACGCATGGTGATCGCGCTTGCGGCATACGATGTTCTCTTGTTAGTCGCAATTGTGCTATTGGAGTGGCACTACATCGTCGATATCTTTGCTGGCATCCTGGTCGCGGGTGTTGCGATTGCCATGGTTGACGGCCACGGAATCAGGGCAGGATACGAAGGAGCAGAATGAATTTTGATCCCCAAGAGGGCTTCCGCTCGCCAAGCTCACACCGTTATGAACTCACCCACTGAAGGCCGGTCGTTTTTCACTTCAATTCGACAGACGCCCGCATTGTTGCTGATTTCCGCGCTGCTGACCTTTGGAATGTGGTTCTTCGTTGATCGAGTTTGGGCGCCTCAAACCGAGATGAATTTTTCTGATCTCTACCCTCGATGGTATGGATCCCGAGAGCTGCTCTTGCACCGTAGAGATCCGTACAACGCATCCGTCACGCGCGAGATTCAGATTTGGGCGCACGGACACTCGTTGGAATCCGACCCCGAGAACGCGGCCAAAGACGGTGACCGGTTTGCCTACCCGGTGTATATGGCGTTCGTGCTCGCCCCCACCGTGAGACTTCAGTTTCCGCAAGTAGTGAACTTGTTTCGTTTCCTGTTTCCTTTGCTGGTTTGTGTAAGCGTACCTCTCTGGCTTTATATGCTGCGCTGGCGTTGCAGCCGTCGGACTCTGGGCTCGCTGATATTGCTGAGTCTAGGCAGTTTTCCAGCCCTGGAATGCATCTATTTGCAACAACCACTTCTGTTGGCAGTCACCTTCCTGGCAGCGGCGGGAGCCTGCTTGACATCGGGGCGACTGGGCTTGGCAGGCGCGCTATTCGCGTTGGCTACCATCAAACCTCAGCTCACGGCATTGCTGGTACCGTGGTTGCTGCTGTGGGCCTGTTCCGACTGGCCATCGCGAAAGAAATTGGTTTGGGGGTTTGGCTCTACCATGCTTTTGCTAGTGGGTTTCTCACAGTACCTGGTACCAGGGTGGATCAATGAGTTCATTGCGGGCTTGGTCGCTTACCAGCGTTACACCGGCAACGTGTCGATTCTGACGGTTTACTTTACCAAGATTGGTTCAACCGTTGTGTCCTCCGGTCTAGTCGCCGCATGGGCAGTCTTGGCCTGGCAAATGCGCAAATTGCCTGCGCGATCGAGAGCTTTCAGCTTCACCGTGTGCGCTTCTCTGGTCATTACGGTCGTGCTCATACCGACCGTTTATCCCACCGGTCAAGTTGCCTTGTGGCCCGCGATTTTTTTTCTGTTGAAGGAGTTTCGCACGATCTGGGACAACGGGCGCGCTTCTCGTCTGGCATACGTGGGCGCCTTTTCGCTGATCGGGTGGCCTTGGCTCGCCGCCTGGATCGTTGTCCTGGGTGGTCTCGCAATACCGATGGAGAGGCTGAAGCAGTTCTGGCTCGTTCCCCTGAGCACGCTGGTACTGGTTCCCTTTTCCCTGCTCATTTTATTTAGTATCAGCCTTCCGGCTATGATCCGCTCTCCCGCGCCATGAGAATCAGATACAAGCCTCAATCGCCGAACAACGTGGGGCCGCCGGAGATTTCAATGAGTACTGGAGGAGCGCGAGCGGGTGGCATCCGCGAGGTTGCACCTTGGCTGCTTCAGACCCGTCGAATTTTCGTGACGATTCTGGCTCTCGGCCTTTTCGCCATGGCGGCGCGCAACGTGACCGATCCGGATGTGTGGTGGCATCTGCGCACGGGGCAGCTTATCGTTCACAATCATGCGGTCTTCCACGCAGATCCTTACTCCTTCACCCGGTTCGGCCAATCCTGGGTTGATCATGAATGGTTATCCCAGATTCTGATCTTTGGTGTGTATCGACTGGCGGGTTGGGGAGGACTGATTGCCGGTTTCGGCGCGGCTATCGCGGCGGCGTTTGTGATGGTTTTTCTGCGATGCCCTGGACGTCCCTATGTGGCCGGAGTGATCACGTTGTTGGGCGCTTTCGCATCGGCGCCCTGTTGGGGCGTTCGCCCTCAGATGCTCACTTTGCTCCTGGCCAGCATCTTTCTTTTAATTTTGGAACGGTCTTATCAGCGTCCCAACCTTCTGTGGTGGACGCCTGCGCTGATGTTGCTCTGGGTGAATCTTCATGCGGGATATGCACTGGGCATAGGCCTGATGGCATTGTTCCTGGTTGGCGATGCGTTGGATGCCGGCTTTGGTCTCGCGTCCGAAGAGGGATCGCTCACTGCACGCGTTCGAGTTCTGGCCTTGGCTATCGTGGCTTGCCTGGCAGTGGTCCCGGTGAACCCTTATGGTATGGCCATGTATGCCTATCCGCTGGAAACGCTGCGGTCGCCTGCTATGCAGAGCTACATTGGCGAGTGGTTATCGCCGGATTTTCACCAGCCTCAGTACTGGCCAACGATGGTCATGATCGTCACGACCATCGCGCTGCCCGCGCTCTCGCCTCGGCGTTTACGTCCACGAGAGATTCTACTGTTGCTGGTGACGACGTTTGCCGCGTTGCGTTCGGTGCGGCACATCCCGATTTATGCGTTGGTCGCGATTCCGATTCTGAGCGCCACGGTGCTGGCCTGCCTGCGAGAGCGCAGGATTACGAAGCTGATCGAGCTGGAGCATTCGTCCGTGACTCTGGCCAAGGCATCGTTCAATGCGATCTTGCTGGCCGCTTTTCTCACTTTTACGGTTGCCCGAGTGCGCTTTGTCACGCATCGCCAATCTGAAGCGGAAGTAAAGGAACTTCCAGTTGCGGCGGTTTCCTTCATTGCTGCACACCAGCCTCCTGCGCCGATATTGAATCACTATAACTGGGGCGGGTATTTCATCTGGAGACTCTATCCGGAGTATCGGGTCTTCATCGACGGCCGCGCAGATCTTTATGGCGACACTTTCATGGACGACTTAGCTGCCACTTACTACCTCAGGGGCGATTCGTGGCGAAGCCAATTTGAGAAGTGGGGGATCCAAACTGTGGTTCTCCCGCCAGACGCTCCGCTGGTAGTAGCTCTACGTGCCCGGTCGAACTGGAAAACAATCTATGCCGATAGCCAAGCTGTGGTGTTGACCAGAGGAACTGAATAAGGAGTTCTAATCTAGATTCTCCCTCTGAACCTAGCCAACGAAACACTGGGCAAACACGCAATATGGCTGGCTTCTCAGTGAACTGGCCTATAAATCGCGGAGCCGGCTGGCCAACATCCTCACCTCACGGGTCGGAACTGGCCATTACCCGGCGAAACTATGGTCACTACCGAAAGACAAGGCATGCAACAAATTGTCGCTCTGGCGAGATGCCTCAGGGTATGATGTTTCCGGAGGACTTCGAGGTAATTCCTTTTCTCCTCGTAAACCTTTGATTCGAAAAAAGCAAGCCACCTGTGCGCTGGAAGCTGAGTGCGCATAGAATTGCACAGCGTCGACTGCGAGCATCTGCTTTAGGTTTGGCGCTAAGGAGGTATAAATGAAGAACATTTTCTGCAGACTTTGGTCGGAGGATAGTGCACAAGATATCGCCGAATATGCGGTAATGCTGGCGGTAATCCTGGTTATCGTTGTAGGGACGATCCGTCTGATTGGCGGGAACGCAAACAATGTATTCTCATCCGTCGCCAGTTCGATCGGGCAATAGGAGATTTCGGAACAGCGGCGTTTGAAGCGAATAGTTGACAGTTCTTCCGGCGTAGGGGCAGCCTTGCGGTCTGTTGCCTTTGGCTAACCGGGCGTCAGCACGAGATTTCGCCTTTTGAGGAGCAGTGATGAATCGCAACCGGCTCTTGTTAATCGGGTTCATCGCCCTGGCACTGGGCGCATTTGTGAGCCTTGTTGTCTACCGTAATCTGCAGTCCCGGACAAGTTCCAAAGTCCCACCAGGCGAAGAAGTAGTGGTCGCGGCGGATGATCTGCAAGTGGGAACGAAAATAGACGACAGGGACGTTCGGCTGGTCCGTTTCCCTGGCGCCGACCTGCCGGCCGGTTGCTTCCACCAGGTGAAGAAAGTAGTGGGCCGGGGCGTAATTCTGCCCATCGCCAAAGGGGAGTTCGTTCTACCCCTCAAACTGGCAGGCGAAAATGCAGGCTCCGGCTTGCCCTCGCTGATCCCACCGGGCATGCGGGCAGTCTCGGTCCGCGTGAACGACACCACCTCAGTTTCCGGTTTTGTGCAGCCCGGCACGCGCGTGGATATTCTGCTGACAGGTAATCCGCAAGGCTCTAATGAGCAGCAAACTACCACCGTGCTGGAAAATGTTGCGGTGATTGCGACCGGGCAGCGGTTGGAACGCAATTCTGCGGGCGAAGCGCAAAGTGCTCCGGTAGTCACCCTGCTGGTTTCTCCGGATGATGCCGAGAGACTTACGCTGGCCAGTTCTCAAGGTCATATTCAGTTGGCGCTGCGCAATCCGCTCGACACCAGGCAGGAAGACGTGGCTGCTGTGAGATCGAACTCTCTATATAAGGGTGGTCCAGAGCCGGCTCCGGCGGCTGCGCCCCGAAGCAACAAATCCAGACACGCAGTGGTACAAGCCCCTCCCCCGATTCCGACCGCTTACACGATCGAAGTTTACAAGGGAGACAAGAAGGAAGAGGACAAGTTCTGAGCACAAGTCCGAGTGCGAGGTTACAAAACATGTCGATCTGCTCCCGTGTGTGGGAGAAACGTGAAGTCCACGCTGGCAATCTGGTGCGAATGACGCTTGGGATTCTGTTGCTGCTTAGCGCGATTGCAGCAGGGCAGTCTCAGGAACAACCAACGCCACAACCTGCGTCGTCGCAAGCGGCGGCCCAGCAGCCAACCTCTCAGGCTACGCCAGAACAACCCGCGCCTCAGGCTGCGCCGTCGCAAAACGCTTCTCAGGGTCCGGCGGCCAGCGCCCAGACTCCATCGGAATCTGAGTCGCGGGGCGCCGCTCCTTTGCGGGTAATGGTGGGCAAGTCGCTGCTCATCAATACCACCGAACGGCTGAAGCGAGTCTCCGTGACCGATCCCAACGTGGCCGATGCCATCGTGGTCACACCCACGCAAATTCTGGTACACGGGCGTTCCGCTGGCGAAGTTTCGCTGCTGATCTGGGACGAACTGGAGCGTTCGCGCAGCTTTGATCTGCGCGTGGATGTGGATGTCACTTCCGCTGCCGAAGAAGAGCGGCGAGTTTTTCCGGATGAGCAGATTACCGTCACACCTTCCCGTTCGGCGATCGTGCTTTCCGGTCATGTGACGACTGAGGATATCGCCAAGCGCGCCGAGATGATTGCCGGTGCCTACTCCAAGAATGTGGTGAACGTTCTCACCTTCGGTCCCGTGGGTGCGCAGGAAGTTCTGCTGGAGGTAAAGTTCGCCGAGGTGGATCGCAGCGCGGCGTTGCAACTGGGAATTAATTACCTTTCTCCCGGTACCGGTCATACGACCGGGACCCTGTCCACTGGACAATTTGGTGGCACCACCGTCTCTACGAGTTCTGCCACTACGACCACGGTCGGAGCCACGACCACGACCTCCACTTCAGCCACAGCTCCTACCATCAACCTCACTAATCCCTTGAACCTTTTTCTGTTTCGCAGTGACATCAACTTTGGGGTTGTAATCCAGGCGCTGCAGCAGAAGAACCTGTTGCAGATCCTTGCAGAACCGAACCTGATAGCGGTGAACGGGAAGGAAGCCAGTTTTCTGGCCGGAGGAGAATTTCCCTTTCCAATCGTCCAACCCGGACAGGGTTTCGCCGCGGTCAGCATTTCATTCAAGGAATTTGGGGTTCGGTTGAGATTCACTCCGGTGATCATGCCAAACGGAAACATTCACCTGCGCGTGGTGCCGGAAGTAAGTCAATTGGACTTCACCAACGGGCTTACGATATCTGGCTTTAACATCCCGGCATTGAGCACACGCCGCGCGGACACGGAATTCGAGTTGCAGGACGGGCAGAGCTTCGTGATCGCCGGACTAATCGACAATCGCTTAACCCAGATCGGCAACAAGATTCCAGGGCTCGGCGACATCCCGATTCTGGGTAATTTATTCAAGAGCAAGAATTTGCAAAAGAGCAAGACGGAATTGATGGTGTTGTGCACCGTGCACCGCATCTCACCCAGCACTCAGGCACCGCCTGGGCCTCACGATCCGCAACCGTTCCTCGACCCGGAAAAGTTTGATGGAAAGAAGCCATCGGGTGGCAGCAAGTAGACTGGGGGAATCGCGTAGTTGTGACGGAAGCTCGCGCGGGTGTTCTTGATAGTACGGAATCTGTAGGAGAAGTGGCAGCGTCATGCCTGAAGTTTCGGTCGTAATTGTCGCAGCAGATAACGAGCAGCGCGCCGTGTTGCAGGTTTTGGTGGACGGTACGAGCGTGGCCCGGACCGTGCACACTCATGTCAGTTTTCCGGTCGCGGCAGGCGATCCTGTCGCGCGTCGGATTCAAACCACAAAGGCCGATGTTGTTCTGGTGGATATTCCCGCGGATAATGCCATCCTGGCTCTGCGGGCGATCGAACTGCTGCACCAGGAACTTCCCGGTTTGGCGATATTTGCCATCGGCAGCATTTCGCAACCCCAGGTGATTGTTGGCGCGATGCGGGCCGGAGCGCGCGAGTTCATCGAACGACCCACGACCACGACTGATCTCCTGGAAGCATTTGTTCGCTTGACGGCCGCTCAGCGAAAGGTAAATCGCGAAGGGACCAGTGGCAAAGTTTTTTGCGTGGTCAATGCGAAAGGCGGCGGCGGAGCCACTACCGTGGCGGTGAATCTCGCTCTGTCTCTCCACTCCGCCCATGGCAACACGGCGCTGGTGGACCTGGCCCCGTTGGGACACGCAGCATTGCACATGAACTTGAAGCCGCTGTTCAATGTGACGGACGCGCTCCGCAACTTGCATCGTCTCGACAGTTCCCTGCTCGAAAGTTTCATGACGCGGCACAGTGGTGGCTTGCAACTGCTGGCTGGCCCCAATATTCCGGTTGCGGTGGAACCCTCGACCGCGGAGTTCGCCAGATTGTTCGATATGTTGATCGGACAGTTCCGTTATGTTGTGGTGGATGCTTCCACGCGCATCGATCCGACCACGCGACTGATCTGTAACTTGTCCCAGACGGTATTGATGGTGGTCAACGCCGATGTCGCTTCTTTGTGGAGCGCATCGCGGGTCCAGCAGTATCTCGGAGAAGCTGGTGGCCGCGAAAAAGTCAGTCTCGTCCTGAATCGCTTTCGCAAAATACCCGGCTTCACCGAGGCCGACGCCGAAGCGGCGGCTGGGATAAAGTTACTGTGGAAGATCCCCAATCAATACTTCGCGGTATCGACCGCCATTGATCGCGGGGTGCCCGTGGTAACGCAGAATCACACGGAAATCGCGCGGGCCTTCGCGGGCCTGGCGGCTCGTCTGACCGAAAACGATCTGGATGTGAAACGCAAGGCTTGGTCTTTATTCAAGACGGTTTAGATTTTCTGGCAGTCATCATAATTTAGAGCAGCAGGCACACTTCATGGCGAATTTGCAAACCTTCGAAAGAACTGAGTACCAGCAGGTAAAAGCGGACCTGCACCGCAAGATTCTTGATCGGCTTGACCTGGAGAAACTGGGGAGAACTCCGAGCGATGCTGCGCGCGACGAAGTCCTTCTTCTAATCCGCAATACGGTGAATAGTGAAGCTGTGCCGCTCAGCTTCGCGGAGCGAGAACGGCTTTCGCGCGAGATTCTCGACGAAATCTTCGGCCTCGGCCCGCTGGAACCTTTGCTGAAGGATCCGACCGTCTCCGACATTCTGGTGAATCGCTACGACCGGGTTTATGTGGAACGCGCCGGCAAACTCGAACCTACCGGCTTGAGCTTCAAGGACGATTCCCACCTGATGCAAATCATCGATCGAATTGTGTCGCGAGTCGGGCGGCGCGTGGATGAATCCTCTCCGATGGTGGACGCGCGTCTGCCTGACGGATCGCGTGTAAACGCCATTATCCCTCCGCTCGCGATCGACGGACCATGCCTTTCCATCCGGCGTTTTGGGCGCGATCCGGTCACCGCGCGCAATATGATCGAAAACAAAACCCTGACCGAGCCCATGCTGGAGTTGCTCTCCGCTATGGTCAAAGGCCGCCTCAACCTGCTGATCTCCGGCGGAACCGGCGCCGGGAAGACGACTCTGCTGAACGTACTTTCAGGCTACATTCCGAATTCGGAGCGCGTGGTCACCATCGAAGATGCAGCCGAATTGCAAATGAAGCAGGAACACGTCGTACGCCTGGAAACCCGTCCACCCAACATCGAAGGCAAGGGCGCGGTGCGACAGCGACAATTAGTGATCAACAGTCTGCGTATGCGCCCGGACCGTATCGTAGTGGGCGAGGTGCGTGGTGAGGAAGCGTTCGACATGCTGCAGGCCATGAACACCGGTCACGAAGGTTCGCTGACGACGGTACACGCCAACGCGCAACGCGATGCCTTGGCCCGATTGGAAAGCATGGTTTCGATGGCCAATCTCAACCTTCCCGAGCGCGCCATGCGGCAGCAGATCGCATCCGCGATTCACGCGGTTGTCCAAATCGCGCGTTTGTCCGACGGTACTCGTAAGGTGATTTCGGTTTCCGAGGTTACCGGCATGGAAGGCGAGGTCATTGCCATGCAGGACATTTTTGTTTTCGACCGGACCGGGATCGATGAAAGTGGCAAGGTGCGGGGCACTTTCCGCGCGACTGGCATCCGGCCCCGATTCGCCGATCGCCTGGCCACCGGCGGTTGCCGCTTGCGTGCAGCGCTATTTGATTCACGGCTGGAGGTCTAGAGCACTCGCATCAGGCTCATAGTAGAAAAATATGCTGGCAATCATCGCCATATTGGTTTTCTTCGTTGTCGCGCTGGGCGTATTCGCTGTGGCTTCTTTACTGGATCAGCGCAGCGCCCAGGCTCGCCTCCTGCGCGAACGATTGGCGACTGTCCAGGAGGCAGCCACGCGGCAGCCCAGCGAAGAACTCGCCTTGCTACGCGACGAAATGTTGAGCAAGATTCCAGCGCTCGACAGCCTGCTTCGCCGCTCTTCTAAAATTTCCGACCTGCAGCCGTTTCTCGAACAGGCAAACCTGAAAATACGCGCGGGCAACATACTGGTCCTTTGCCTGATTAGTGGCGTGGTATTGGGAATAGTGGCGTTCGTGATGGCCGGATCTTTGCCACAGAATCAGGCTTTGCTGTTCGGAATCGTTGGTTTGATTCTCGGCGGATTCGCTCCCTACTCTTACGCCTCCTATCGACGTACAAAACGCTTCCAGAAATTCGAGGAGTTGTTTCCGGAAGCCATCGACACTCTGGCCAGGGCAGTACGTGCCGGCCACGCTTTCACGACCGCGCTGGAGTTGATCGCAAACGAACTTTCCGAGCCGGTGGCATCTGAGTTCCGCAAACTCTTTGAAGAGCAGAAGTTCGGCCTGCCAGTCCGCGATGCTTTGATGAACCTCACGGAACGCATGCCGCTGGTGGACGTGAAATTCTTCGTTACGGCGGTAATGCTGCAGCGCGAAACCGGTGGCAATCTTGCCGAAATCCTCGATAATCTTTCTTATGTAATTCGGGAACGCTTCAAAATCATGCGCCAGGTGCGCGTATACACGGCGCAAGGACGTCTCACCATGATGCTCCTCATGGGATTACCGCCGGTGATTGTGGTCACCATGCTGTTGACGAGCCCGGCGTTTATCCACCCGCTGTTCGCCGACCCGATCGGACACTTTCTGGTAGTCGCGGGTATTGTGCTGCAGACGCTGGGCTATTTTGTGATACGGAAGATCATTCAGATTCAGGTTTGAATCCATGGCACTCGTGCTCACCATCGTGGTGTTTCTGACCATCGCCCTGGTCGTGTTTTCGTTCGGGGCGGCGGCTTACGCACCCTCTTCCCTGCTCGGCTCCCGCTTGCGGGCCCTGGGATGGCAGCGGACCAAGGCTCCGGAGAAGCCCGCACTCAAAGAGCGCATTGAACAGGCACTCGATCCCTTCAGCAAGGCCATACCGCTTTCACCGAGCGAAGTCTCGCGAGCCCGGCGGTGGTTGATCCAAGCGGGCTATCGGGAAACCCGTCACATGACGGTTTATGTTGGCAGCCGTCTGGCAGCCGCGATTTTTGGATTCGCGCTGGTGATTGCGACCAGCGGTTTCAACTCCCCGGTCTTGATGGTTAGCGTGGGCGCATTCGGCTTCTTTTTGCCTCGGTTTGTCCTCAAGCGACTGATCAAAGCCCGCCAGCAGCGGATCAAGCTGGGTTTGCCGGATGCCTTGGACCTCACCGTAATCTGCGTGGAAGCCGGATTAGCCCTCGATCAGGCGCTGATGCGTGTCGGGCAGGATCTGCATCACGCCCATCCTGAACTGAGCGACGAATTTCACATGGTGAATCTGGAGATGCGAGCCGGCAAGCCCCGAGCTGAAGCTCTGCGCAACCTGGTGGAGCGCACCGGCGTGGACGATCTTCGTTCACTCGTGGGCACCTTGATACAAACCGACAGATTCGGCACCAGCATCGCTCAGGCGCTGCGGGTACACTCGGATTCGCTGCGCACGGAGCGCCGCCAACGGGCGGAAGAACAAGCTGCCAAAACAACCATTAAAATGGTAATTCCCCTGGTTTTATTTGTTCTCCCCTCAATTATCTTTGTCACGCTCGGCCCGGCAATTATCGAGTTGATTCGGACCCTGGCGCCGGTGGCGGGACACTGATCAAGCCGTCGATTTAAAATCGATGAACTAGCATCAGATCAGAAGTTTAACGATCCGCAGTTTAACGATCCGCAGCTTAACGATCTGAGGCTGAAAGATCGTGAGTTGAATTCAGGAGTTGTGATGTCGTCACCCGCCGCCACAGGATATGCGTTCAATCGGACGCGCAAGGCCTATTTGGCGACCCATTTATCTGTGGCTGGAACCCATTGGTCGCGCCTGCGCGGGCTCATGGGTAAGGACGCCGCAAGTTTCCCGGCGGGCGATGGCCTCTGGATCATTCCTTCCCGCGGCGTCCACACACTCGCCATGAAGTTCCCGATCGACGTTCTTTACCTCGACACAAACAAGTTTGTGGTCCATGTGGAGCAGAACCTCAAGCCGTGGCGGGTGGCGCGAGTAAGCATGCGCACCGCCTCGGTTCTTGAGTTGCCGGGCAACACACTCACTTCCAGCGGCACTGCGATCGGCGACGAAATCGAGATCGCCGTGGGCGCGGCACGGGAGGCCGGCACGGCGTGAACGACGATCTCAAACTTTTGATCGAGTGGTCGTCGCCGTGGCAGGAATTCCGCACTGCCATTGGACCTGCTCTGCAACGTTCTCCCCAACGTCTCGCCGGAGAAGCTAGAACCGGACTGGTTCCCTACCGCGGAATGTTCGCCTCCTGGATCATCGAGGCCACAGTCCTTGCTCTAGGAATCCTGCTGTCGCAGAAGCTCGCCAGCCTGCGGCCTTACGAACCGCCTTCCATGCCCAAGTACGACGTCATCTATTTCTCCGGCGAAGAGCTGCCACGGACCGAGGACGCGGGCGGAGCGCAAGCTGGCCGGTCGGGACGCGCCGGCGGCCACCAGGCTCATCACCGAACGCAGACCATCCGCGTGGCACGCGGTGAGTCTCTTCGAGAAAAGGTAGTGGACGCTCCCAAGCTGAAGTTGCCTCACTCGGATTCCGCGGTCGCCAACCTGCTGGCGTTTAAACCAATTCCTGGGCCTGCGCCTGCGGAAGGTCTGAGATCTTCGCTGCGGGCTCCAACGCTCGACGAATCCGTGGTTGCTCCCGCTCCCGACGTTCGAAACAGCAAACAGCGCACGCCGATGTTAAATGCAAACGTCGTGCCGCCGACACCCGAGGCCCAGCGCGAAAAGATGCGCATTGCACCGCCATTGAACGCGGCCATCGTTCCTCCCAGTCCCAGCGCTCCTCATCGAGATATTTTCGTGCCCGTACCCGGTTCGCAAGCCGTGGCCGTGATTCCGCCACCGGTCTCCGCGCCCGAGCAGGCCACGAATCTGCATTCCCAACTCACGTTGCCAGCGCCCTCGGTAATCGCGCCACCGCCTACACAGGTTGCCCGCGACATTAAGCCCAACGGACCAGGATTTGGCGCAGGCGTAATGCAAAGCCAGGTCGTGCCGCCTCCGGCCTCGGTGGCAGACGCTGCCAACGCGCATCGCTCATTCAACGGCGTAGGCAACGCAGCCGTCGTTCCCCCTCCAGTTCAGTTGAACGGCGCTGTGACGGGCAATCGTGCCGTCGCAGGTTTGGGGAACGCGAACGTCGTGCCACCTCCGGTCCAGGTGGGCGGCGGTTCGCTTTCGCGTCCGACGATGACAGGTTTGGGCGGAGGAACAACCGTGGTGCCACCTCCTCCATCCGCTACAAGCGGAGGCTCGCTCTCCGGCATGGGTCGCGGGAATCGCGGCGCGGGCCTGGGTGGTCCCATGGATGCCGGCTCGGTCTCCGCGCCGCCGAGTAACAACGGCGGTAGCGGCCGAGGAACCGGCGTCGTTGTTTCAAGCCAACCCGGATCCAAGATCGGCGTGCCAGGCAACGCTGGCACAGGCTCTCTCGCCATGTCTCCATCGGGCGGAGACAAACCCGGCTTGGGCGGATCGGGCGGCGGAGCAAGTATCGGCCGCGGGGCAGGTCCAGGCAGCGGCTTATCCGGCGAAGGCTCAGGCGCGGCCAAAGCCGACGCAACCAAGAATGGCTCCGGCCTCGGAGCTGAAACCATGGCGCGTGGCGGGATCTCTCCGTATCCCGGCCCCGGCGGCGCGGGCAACGGAACCACGGGTAAACCGCCGATGCCCGGAGTGTCCGTCAGCGGCGGCAGTAATATCGTCACGCTCCCAAGTTTCGGCGCCGATGGAGCCGGGCCGAATGCCGTCGGACGCTCATCCGTTGGGAAGGACCCTGTTGGGCCCGGCATCACGGTGGTTGGAAGTTCGCGTTCTGGAGGCGCGTTCAATTCCTATGGCGCGCTCAAGGGTGACAAGGTTTACACCATCTACATTGACACCGCGTTGGGCACGGCTGAGATGGAGTACACGGATCCTTCCTCCGCCGCGCATCCTTATGCCGAGGACCTGGTCGCTCCGCAACCCATGCGTGCCGATCTGCCAGCCAATCTAAAGCCCTCGCGACTGATGATTTCTTGCACCCTCGACCGTTCGGGAACGCTGCGAAACCTGCTGGTCATGGACAGCGCCAGCGGCGTGATGACTGCCAAAGTTTTGGCGGCTCTTACCAATTGGAAATTCCGCCCAGCATTTCGCGGCGACGAACCCATAGAAGTAACCGCAATCCTCGGCTTCGACATCGACACCAGATGAAACCACGTGGCCCCGGACGCCTCGTCCGGGCGGTCTTAGCTCGTATCTCGGCACAGCATCACTCCTCATGTTTTTCAAACGTAACCAGTTTGGTCAGGAACCCATGCTTCGACAACAATGCACCCACACTGTATGCCACTCCGGCATAGAAGGGCGCGGTAACGAAGATCTGTGCCGCGACACGAACAGGGTCACTGGCGAAAGGGTTCGCCCATGTTGGCACGACTTTCTGTATATCGAAGAAGTACTTCATTGCCGTCATTGGAGTTCCGGAAAACACGGATCCAGGAGCGTGGTATTGCAGCATCCTGTAGACCAGAACCAATGTCGGGATGCTCCACGCCCACGTAACCGAAGAATCAAAATCAGCGTCCCAGATGGGTCTGCCGACCATAGCCGGAATAAGACGCATTACATTTACGTAGCCAGCGATGAGGGCAGGAACAATGGTCACGATCTCCAAATGCTGCAAGTACCAATCCTGAGGCGGCACGCTACTTGAAATCTGCAGCAACGGTGTGACCCAGGCAAACCATCGACCTATCAAGAATCCGGAGATATTATGTAGAGCGCAGGTGTAGACAATGGCCGTGTGCAGTGCGAACGCGGGAACAGCGCCGAACCACGGAGTTTTGGATTCCGGGACGGGAATGAAGGGCTCTTCCATGTGACGCGGAAGTTATCACCGGCCAGTCCTGAAAAGCAACTGATTCTGTGCTCTCTCACGGTGAAAAGCTCCGCAGTCCCCTCCCGCACAAACCTTGGTTCCACTCGCGACCGAACCGTGGGAAAAAACTCCGTAACAAGCTACGATAAGCGAGGGTAAAAACATGGCAATTCTCGATTGGTCCCAATGCCCGGCCGTGGAAAGCATTCCTGGCAAGCGCAGTGGCGCGTGGGTGTTTCGGGATACGCGGACGCCGGTTTCCGTTGTGTTTGACAACCTAGAAGTGGGCGCTTCGATCGGCGAGATTATGGATTGGTTCCATTTGTCGCGCGAACAAGTTGTAGCGGTGATCGAATTCGCTGAGCGTTCTCATGCTCCCTCCCGCTGAAACAACACCGCGGTCCCATCCTCATGGATCAGCTTCCACCCCGGCGTCTGCTCAAGAATCGTCCCTAACGATGAATTCTTCGGCATCAACACCCAGTTCACATTCCTTTCATCCAGCACTTTGCTCCAATCAGGCTGGACGAAAACAACCTTCAAGTAATCCTTGAAGAATTCATCCCCATACAAATCATGGCGATCGTCCACCAAGACTTTGGTCTGCGGATAGAGCCGGTAAATCAGATACCCTCCCCACTGATCCGGGCAAAAGATTGGCTCCCGGATTTCACGCTTGGCGATTGTCTCCGCGGCCTCCACCGGAAAGCGCTTGTCATCGAAATACGCATTAATCAACTGAGCTGACCCAAGCCTGCCACCATGCATGCAGGCCCACAAACCGACCACGAAGATCAACACCATCCAAAGATGGCCTTGAAAGCGTAATTCCAGCTTCTCCATTCGCACGCTGAAACTGCGCATGCGTGAAAGTACAGCGCGAATCGATGGTGCAACCCTCGCATTCTCGCCCGCATTCGTGACGGTCTCGGACAGTAGTGGAGCAACGATCAGCGTCAGCAGCATGGATGAAGCCGGAAGATTGCGTGCCGCGAAGAGACCGCTGCAAGCGGCCAAAAGAATCACAAGCAAATGGGTGGCCCCAGGCTTTCGCCGCGCACTCGCCAGCGCCGCAATGGCCACCAGCAAGAGCACCGCGAAACACTGCTGCGCCGCGCCATGAAAATCCGGCGACCGGAACTCGCTGACGTGGTTCATCAGAAACCGGTCGGAGAGATATCGATAGATGTGAATGTGCAACTTGTAGCCATACGGATTGACGAAACTCGCTAGCACCGAAAGCCCGCTGACCAGCCCCAGCCGCTTCAACCAAATCCCAACGGCTTCCCGCCGCTCTGGCCAGCTAAAGTACTCAATCGCTCCGCCAAGGAGATACACCGCTAATAAAGCGAAGCCGAGCAGAAATCCGCCATGCACATTGACCCAGAACAGCATGATCACAGGCAGGAAAAAAAAACGCCGGTTCTTGTTGGGTTCGGTTGCGATCGAGGCCGAGTCGAGCAACTCGAACCAGAACACCGTGAACAACCAACTCAAAACATGCGGACGAGCCAGAAAATGCACCGCCGAGGCACCAAGCGACAGCACCAGCAGAAAAAGCGTAATCAGAAGGCCGCCACCTCGACGCATGGCCAGATGAAATACCAAAACAAATGTGGCCGCCATGATCGCCGCCGTGTAGAACACCACGCCGTTCAGGCCAAGCACGCTATGAATCGCTCCGATCAGGACGTCGTACAGCCATTCCCAGGCATACCACGGCTGCCCGCTAGTGCTCGCCGAGAACGGATCGACGCGGGTGATCGCGTGCGTCTGCAGCATCAACTGCCCGTTGCGGATGTGCCATCCCGTCCCCGCATCACGCAGCAGGACGCGTCCCAGCGCCCCGCAACTCAAGCCCAGAAGCAGAGCGGCAAAAAGCAAATCGGAAACCGACGGCATCAGAAACCGAAGCCAGCGTGAGACGCCGTCGGACTGCGCCGTGCTAGATTGAGGCTCTGTTTGGGGAGATTTCAAATGCAAAGCGTATGCTCGCACCCAACCGCTCATGTTACCCGATTGAACGAAGCAGCGCGCTGCTCGGCTGTTATTTCCGCGAGTACCAGCCGAGTACCGGCAATGACTGCCGGCCTCATCAAGGGCGATAAGTTAGATAGCCGAGCCCGACCCGCATGTGATGAAGCAGGCTATCCGGAAAGCTCGCGGCAATCGTGAGCCCGAGCGTCGCGTGTACCAACCCCAAAGGAAAAATATTGCGATAGCGGCGAAACATTTCGCAGAAAAGCAAACCGCCGGCCAGGCTCATCAAAGTCAGCACGGTGCTGGGCAGGTGTGCCGCGCAAAAAAGAAAGGCTGCGCCCCAAACCGCGCGTCGGCTTCCCAGAAGCGATTCCAGCCGCACATAGAAGAATGACTGCAAGATGAACTCCTGCTCCAGCGCCCAGATCGCGTATTTCCAAGCCCGCTGCCAAGGCACGGGTTGGGCTCGCCCGAGGCCATGGAGTAAAGAGCCGGCCACAACAATTGTGGCCACAGCAAACAATCCCAAAACGAGTATCACGACTGCTCCGGAGCCGGGCCGCGTAAGCCCCAATTCGCGAACTGAATAACGACCGCGCGCCGTGAACCACGGAATGCAAAGTGCCGCCAGAAGATTGCTGATCGTGTTGACGCCGCCGGGCGGCGTCCACACCGCGACCATGATCAGCGCAAACACCAGTCCAACCTGAAACCAGCCCGATCGATCAACCCCCGATCGATCAACCGAGGAGATAGACTGACGATCGGGCGCAATCTGAGGAATCAAACTCTTCGACCCGGCAGCCACAGGAAACATCTATTAAAGTGAGGTGCTGCGTAATTATCCACAGAGATGATTGTAAGCGCGGCCGACAATGAAGGAATCGGATGAAAAGCAATCACGTCCCGCAAATCGTGATCATCGGTGCCGGATTCGGCGGCCTGAACGCCGCCCTTCAGCTGGCCCACTCTCCGGTTCGCATCACCCTGATCGACCGCAGGAATCACCACACCTTCCAACCCTTGCTCTATCAGGTGGCGACGGCCGGATTGTCCCCGGGAGAGATCGCCGCGCCAATCCGCTGGATCATGGCAGGGCGTCGCAACGTCGAGGTCCTGCTCGAAGAGGTTCACGATTTCGATCTGGAGCGCCGCGTCGTAAAGCTTGCCGATCGCGACCTTCCCTACAACTATTTGATCGTGGCCGCAGGCGCAAGCCACGCATATTTCGGACACGATGAGTGGGAGCCGCTAGCCCCCGGTCTGAAAACCATCGAAGACGCGCTGGAAATCCGGCGGCGGGTGCTGCTGGCCTTCGAGCTCGCAGAGCGCCAGGCGGCCATCGGCGACGGCCAGGTACAGTTGAACTTCGTCATCGTCGGCGGTGGTCCCACGGGAGTGGAATTGGCAGGAACGCTGTCGGAGATCGCCCGCCGCGCCTTGACCCACGAATTCAGCTCCATCGATCCGAAGCGCACGCGAATCATCCTGCTTGAAGGTGGCCCCAGAATTCTGCCCGCGTACCCTGAAGATCTGTCACGCAGCGCCGAAGAACAGCTTCGTGAACTTGGCGTCGAGGTGCACACCTCTACGATGGTTACAGGAGTCGAGCCCGCCGCGGTGCTGATGGGAAAAACCCGCCTGCCTGCCGTAGTAACTCTGTGGGCCGCCGGAGTAGCCGCGTCGCCGCTGGGCAAGAAGCTCGGCGCGCCCATCGACCGCGCCGGACGCGTTCAGGTCAGTCCTGATCTGAGCATCCCCCGACATCCCGAAGTTTTCGTCATCGGAGACCTAGCCGCTCTGAAAGATGAAAACGGTCAGATGGTTCCAGGCGTCGCACCCGCCGCTATCCAACAAGGCAAAGCGACAGCCCGCAACATTGCGCGCGACTTGCAGGGAAAGCCCCGGCAGAATTTTCATTACGTCAACAAGGGCAGCCTCGCGACCATTGGCCGGGCCGCTGCTATCGCGCAATTTGGAAGCGTTCACATTTCCGGATTCGTCGCCTGGCTCTCCTGGCTGTTCGTCCACATCTTTTTCCTGATCGGCTTCCGCAACCGGCTGATCGTGCTGATTCAGTGGGCGTGGTCCTACTTTACCTACGAGCGCGGAGCCCGCCTGATTACAGGCGACCAAACTTTGCCAAGTTGGACAGACTTGCAACGCCAGGAAAACGGCGACGCCCGCAAGCTATAATCTATATGTCTTGAGATCTCTTCGGTTCAGCGCCATCTTCCCGTTGCTCCTGTCCTTAGCCGCGTTTGCCCAGGGACCGGCCACAGGGGGTCAAAACATACTGGTAGTTCCCTTCGAAAATCAGTCGAAAGCTCCCGGTATCGAATGGATCAGCGGCTCCTTTCCCGAGTTATTGCAAGAGCGCTTGAATTCGGCCACGTTGTTTGTCCTGCCGCGCGAAGACCGCATCCGCGCCTACGATCGCGTCGGCATCCCGGCCGGACTTCACCCTTCACGCGCTACCCTCTATCGCATCGCCGAGCAGTTGGACGTGGATTACGTGGTCCTCGGGGTTTACAACTTCGACGGCCGCACTTTCACGACGACGGCGCAACTGCTGGACATGCGCCATGAGCATCTGCTGCCCGAAATGAGCGAGTCCGGCCCGCTGATCCAGCTCATCGATGTTCAGACCGCGCTGGCCTGGGACATTCTGCACGCCCTTCGTCCAGAGATATCCATCAACCGCCAGGAATACGTTGCCGCCGCGGCCCCCATCCGGCTGGACGCGTTCGAGAATTACATTCGCGGCGTCACCGCACTGACTGCAGAGGAACAGATCCAACATTTTCGCGAGGCGGTTCGCATCAATCCCGCTTATCCTGAAGCCCTGCTGCAGCTGGGCAAAGCCTATTTCCGCGGACGACAGTACGAGCAGGCCGTATCCACGCTGGCGCGCGTTCCTGAAGACGATCCGCACTCGCGCGAGGCGAATTTCTATCTTGGACTCGCAGCCTACGACCACGAAGACTTCCAACGCGCTCAATCGGCGTTTCAATTCGTCGCTGCCCGGCTGCCTCTGGCCGAGGTTAACAACAATCTCGGCGTCGTCAGCTCTCGCATAGACAGGAAAAATGCAGCTGAGTATTTCGAGAAGGCGATCGCTGCCGATCCAAACGACCCCGATTATCACTTCAATCTGGCCATAGAACTTTACCGCGCCAGCGATTTGAGCGGCGCATCCCGTCAACTGCGAGAAACACTGTCATTGCGGCCAGGCGATAGCGCCGCCCAATCTTTACTTGACACAATCACGGACTCAAGCGCTTCTGCCCAGCACGGCATGGTTCCAGCCAGCCAAAAGACTCCGCTCGAACGCATCCGCGCCAACTATGACGAGAGTTCATTTCGCCAGCTTGCCCTGAAAATCGGAGCCGTCGCCGAGCAGCGCCTGGCCAAAACCGATCCGTTTACGCATGCTCAATTTCATGCCGATCGCGGACATCAACTGCTGGCCCAAGGCTTCCTTTCCGAAGCAGAAGGCGAATTCCGCGAGGCGATTGCGCTCAACCCATCCAATGCCGAGGCGCACGCAGGTTTGGCCAGTGCGCTCGAAGCCCAGAACAACCAGACCAACGCGCGATCCGAAGCTGAAGAGGCGTTGCGCCTGCGCCAGTTCCCCGAACCGCTTTTAGTGTTGGCCAAGCTTGATTTGCGAGACAATAGAGCTGAAGCGGCCGCAGAGAACATCGATCGGGCTCTGCGTTTGGAACCCTCCAATGCGGCCGCGCTGGCGCTTAAGCGCGCCGTCGCAGCCAAGCTCGCGCAGGAAGCGCAGCCGCTGCCCAACTGATGAAACTGTTTTCCGCTTCGCGCAAGTTTTCTAGCTTTCTGACGGCAACACTTTTACTCGTTCTCTCCGCATCTTCTTCCGCGGAAATCTTAAAGATCGTAGTGGACGATTCCATTCATCCCATCACCGATGAATACATTGGCCGCGCCATCGCCGAAGCCGAGCGCAACAAAGACCAGGCACTGCTCATCGAGATCAACACTCCTGGGGGATTGCTCGATTCCACTCGCGACATCATCGAAAAAATCCTGGCCTCGCCCGTTCCCGTCATTATCTACGTCACGCCGAGCGGCAGCCGCGCCGCTTCCGCCGGATTCTTCATCCTTGAAAGCGCCGATGTCGCGGCCATGGCGCCCGGAACCAATACCGGCGCCGCTCACCCGGTCAGCCTCGGCGGCGGCAAGATGGACGACACGATGAAGGAGAAAATCGAGAACGATTCCGCGGCCCTGATGCGATCGGTAGTCGGCAAGCGCGGCCGAAATGTTGAAATCGCAGAGACGGCCGTGCGCCAATCCAAGTCTTTCACCGACCAGGAAGCGCTTTCACAAAAACTCATCGACTATGTGGCTCCGACTGAAGACGACCTCTTCAAACAATTGCAAGGCAAAGACGTCAAACGTTTCAGCGGTCAGACCATCACGCTCAATCTGGTTGGCCAGCCTATTCGTCCCTTTGGCATGACCTTGAAGCAGCACATCCTTGCCTATTTGATGGACCCGAACGTGGCCTTCATTCTGCTCGCCGTCGGCGCACTCGCCTTGTACGCCGAGTTCAATCATCCCGGCGCGGTTGTGCCCGGAACGGTTGGAGTGATTTTCATCCTGCTCGCCGTCTTCGCGCTGAACTTACTGCCCACTCGCTTCGCCGCGGTGGTTTTGATTTTCGCGTCGTTCGTTCTGTTCGCGCTGGAGGCCAAGTTCGCCGCTCACGGAGTGTTAGCCATCGGCGGTATCGTCACGCTCACTTTGGGTGGGCTGCTGCTTGTGGATGGGCCAATCCCCGAGATGCAAGTCCATCTGCTGACCGCTCTCGCAGTCAGCATCCCGCTCGGGATTATTACGGTCTTCTTAATGAGCATCGCCCTGAAAGCGCGAGCCAACAAGGTTGTAACCGGCATGCAGGGCCTAATAGGAGAAATCGGACTGACCCAAAGCGCGCTGTCGCCACAAGGAAAAGTCTTTATCCACGGCGAACTCTGGGACGCAACCTCGTCGGCCAACCTCCCCGCGGGACAACCCGTAGTAGTGCGCCAAGTAAAGGGACTGCAACTGTCGGTCGACCCAGCCCCAACCACAACGACGCGGGCCTAACGAATGGAGGACAGGCGTCTGCGCCGTCGAGCTGCGACCAGATCGCATTCCTTGCGCAAGCGGTTCGCGCAAAGCCGCATCTCGCCCGATAACCCCGTTCGGGTTTGAAATCACAGCCCAGCCATTCCAATTGCGATACAATCCGCCTCAGAGGCAGTCCTGACAATCAGGCGCGGAGGCCCATGATGGAGCTTGGCTTTGGTTTCACGACCATCGTAATTATCATTGCCGGTTTATACCTGTTAAGTTCAATCAAGATTCTGGCGGAATACGAGCGCGGCGTTATCTTTCGTCTGGGCCGTCTGCTTCCGGAAGCCAAGGGCCCGGGCCTGATCTTCGTGTTCGCCCCGCTCGACCGCATGGTGCGCATCTCGTTGCGGCAGGAGGCCCTGGAAGTGCCCCCGCAGGACATCATCACCCGTGACAACGTTACGCTGAAAGTAAACGCCGTCATCTTTCTGCGCGTGATCGAGCCTCGCAAAGCGGTGGTGGAAGTTTCCAACTACGTCTATCAGACTTCGCAGTTCGCGCAGACCACGCTGCGTTCCGTCCTTGGCGAACAGGAACTGGATGAACTCCTTGCCCACCGCGACAAAATCAATCTGCGTTTGCAAAGCATTCTCGACACTCACACCGCTCCCTGGGGCGTGAAAGTTGCCAATGTCGAAGTCAAGCAAGTGGACATGCCTGAGTCCATGCTGCGTGCCATGGCCAAACAGGCCGAGGCAGAACGCGAAAAGCGTTCCAAGATCATTCACGCGGAAGGCGAATTCTCCGCCGCGCAACGCTTAGTGGATGCGGCCCGTCTGCTGGCTACCGAACCCGTGAGCGTGCAATTGCGCTATCTGCAAACTTTGACCGAAATCGGCGTGGAGAAGAACACCACCGTTGTATTTCCGGTTCCCGTGGACTTCTTTTCCAGTATTCCGAAACTGTTCGCAAGACCTGATGCGGGCGCTGCGCCGGCTGCTGTTAAGAGCTGAGCGGCCTCCATCGGCAATGACGACGCGAGGTGCAAATGGCAACCGCTACATCTGAAGACACAGAGATCACGCTGGGCACGGGCAAAATGCTTGCCCTTTTTTTCGGACTGGTCGCAATCTGTGCGGTTTTTTTCGGCATGGGCTTTTCGCTGGGGAGAACTTCCGTCAAAATAATTTCTACTGACCTCCCCACCGCGACCAGTACCACCCCTGCCGGCCTTCGGCCTTCGGCCATGAAGACCACCAGCGCCACTCCGCCAGCGGATATGACGTTCTACAAAGCGGTCCAGAGCACGAGCGGAAACACCCAAGCCGCGCCCAGCGATGCTTCGACCCCGCCTCCTGATGCTTCTACGGCTGCAAACCCAGGAACCGCTCCCGACCCCGGAGCTGCGCCACCGTCAAACGGCTACTATGTGCAGGTTGCAGCGGTCAGCAAGAGCGAAGACGCTGAGGCTCTAGTCGATGCGCTCAAGAAAAAACAATATCCCGCGTTCTCGACCACCACGGCCACGGACAAGCTCATCCACGTGCAAGTTGGACCGTACGTTGACATCAAAGATGCCGAACTGATGCGCGGCAAGCTGGTCAGCGATGGCTATAACCCAATCCTGAAGAAGTGACAGTCAGCAAATACAGCCGCCTCTCGCTCTTACATTGACAACCATCAATCCGTAGTTTATTGCTATTTTCACGATGACTGATCGAGAGCAAGCCCTGAATCGTTTTTTGCACGCCATCGCCGATCCCACCCGGCGGCGAATTCTGCAAGCCCTCAAAGAGCGCGGAGGGTCGTCGATTGGCAAGAACGAGGGCCTATGCGCCTCCGACATCGAACTGCGGATTCACCTGTCCCAGCCGACAATCTCCCATCACATGTCCATCCTGAAAAAAGCGGGATTGGTCGAGGCCAAGAAACTCGGCCAGTGGATGTGGTACCGCCGCAATGAAACTGCGCTGCGCGAATTCGCCCGCGCGTTGCGAGCGAACCTTTAGCCGGCAAGGCGGAAACGGCCTAAACGACCCTTCGCTATCTATCTCGCCTTGCAGAAATCTTCTACCGCGAACAGCTGGCCGTTGTGTTCGGCTATGCCGATGCCTGCGGAGTCCATGTCGGTGTCGAGGATGTTGGCGCGGTGCTGCGGAGATTTCATGAAGCTTTGGTGGATGGCCTTTGTGTTCGATCCTTCGTCCACGTTTTCGGAAATCCAGGTGAAGCGGGCGCCAGCGGCTTTGGCCCGCGCGACGAGATTGGGTTCGCCGGACAGTTGATGCGAAATCGTGCCCAGTTCGGCCATGCGCTGGGCATGTTGGCGGGCGGCATTGGCGAGGGCGTCGTCGAGCTTGAGGGATGGTAATCCCTGGGCCTTGCGCGCCTGGTTCACGGCGTTGAGCAGGTCCCGCTCGGCGTCGGAAGTCTTCTGTTGCGCGAGCGCGCTGGTAGCACAGAGAACCAGCAGAATGGTTAGCGCGGCTATTCGATTTGGAATGTACATAAGGCTCCTCTGGCAAGATAAATCCTTTGGCCGTCAGTTGTCTAAACCCAGATCATTGCGTTTGCACTCGGCCTCTCTTGCGAGGCAATACGAAGGTCGGGGAAGATGCTTGTTCGGGGTCCCGTTTCAATACTAACGCTTTACAGTAGTACCGTATTACGTTAGTATTAATAAACATGCTCGCGAGTTTCCGGGACGCGGAGACAGAAAGACTATGGCGGTCGGGCAAGACTCGTCGCCTACCTTTTGATCTTCACCGCAGGGCTTTTAAGAAGCTCGCCATTTTACATGCGGCGGTCGCGCTCGATAACTTGAGAATCCCGCCGGGAAACCGACTGGAGGCGCTTCGTGGAGATCGCCAAGGGCAGCATAGCATTCGAATCAACGATCAATACCGTGTGTGTTTCGTTTGGCGGGACGGCAATGCTTTTGACGTAGAAATTATCGACTATCACTAGAGGGAAAGGAAAGTAGGGCAAGAAGATGAGCAAAACAAAAAAGGCGTTTGCAGTTCACCCCGGAGAAATTCTCAAGACCGAATTCATGGAGCCGATGGGCGTGAGCGCCTACGCGCTGGCCAAAGCGCTGAACTTTCCCGGTATTTATGAAGTCGTGCGTGGAGATCGAGCCATCAGTGCCGATACCGCGATTCGATTGGGGAAGTATTTCGGCTTGCCCGCACAGTTCTGGCTGAATCTTCAAAATGATTACGATCTGAGGCTGGCTGAGGGCAACGGCGTCGGGGAACGAATAAAGCCAAGGCGCGTCGGCTATGACGCTGAAGTTAACGCCACGCGGTAAATCCGATGTGGGTTCCAACCGACAATCAATCCAATCCCAAGTCTTTCCATTTCTTGTCGACCTGGGCTTTGGTCTTTTCGTCCATCAGGATTTCATCCGGCCAGGGACGCGTGAATCCTTCGCTCGCCCATTTGCGGGTGGCGTCGATGCCCATTTTCGATCCGTAGTTGGGCAGGCGGGATGCGTGGTCGAGCGAATCGACGGGACCGAGCGTGAATTGAATATCGCGCTCCGGGTCGATGTGGTTGAGCACCTTGAGCGTGACCTCGGCGATGTCCCGCACGTTGACGTCTTCATCGACCACGAGAATGCACTTAGTGAACATCGCTTGACCGAGCGACCAGACCGCGTTCATCACTTTGCGCGCCTGCCCCGGATACGACTTCTTGATCGAAACGATCATCAGGTTATGAAATACACCTTCGACGGGAAGATTGATGTCGACGATCTCAGGAATCGTCAGCCGCATCAGCGGGAGAAAAATCCGTTCGACGGCTTTGCCCATCCAACCATCTTCCATCGGAGGCTTGCCGACAATCGTGGTGGAGTAAATCGGGTCCTTGCGATGCGTGACGCACGTGAGATGAAAGACGGGATAAAGATCTTCCAGCGAGTAGTAGCCGGTATGATCGCCAAATGGACCCTCGGGTTTTAGTTCTTCCAGGTTTACGTGGCCTTCTAAGACGATTTCTGACGTGGCTGGGACCTCCAGGTCGACCGTCTCGCACTTTACCAGCTCGACTGGCTTTTGCCGGAGGAAGCCGGCGATTAGATATTCTTCGACGTCGGGCGGGGCAGGGACGATGGCGGAGAATGTGATGGCGGGATCGGTGCCGATGGCCACGGCGACTTCCATTTTGCCGGTGGGGCGGTTGGCGTCGGCGAGCGCGGAACCTCCCGATGTGAGCGCCATTATGTCCACGGCTGCACGCGCGGGGACGCGCGCGCCTACACTTTCCTTTGCGGCGGCGGCTCGCAGTTGCTCGCGGTAATGCTCGGCTCCAACTTTTTGGCGTTGCCAGTGCATTCCTGTAGTGTGCTGGTCGTAAATTTGCATTCTGTACATGCCGACGTTGCGCTTGCCGGTTTTTGGATCGCGCGTGACTACGCACGGAAGGGTGATGAAGCGGCCGGCGTCTTTTGGCCAGCATTGCAGGATGGGAAACTCGTCGAGCGAGAAGTTGTCTCGGCGAATGACTTCCTTGCATGGGCCGGTGGAGACTGTTTTCGGAAAGAACTTTCCCATCTCCGCAAGCATGGGCAACATTTTCACTTTGTCGAGAAAGCCTTGCGGGGATTTTACGTCGATGAATTGGCGGATGCGGTCGGCTACTTCGTCCAGCTTTTGCACTTCGAGTGCGAGATTCATGCGGCGGGCTGAGCCGAATTGGTTGATCAGGAGTTGGGCGCCGGGATGGCCTTTGATGTTTTGAAAGAGCAGAGCGGGGCCGCCGGGCGAGGACGCCCGGCCTCCACTATTTCTGCTGGGCATCTTGCTGACGCGGTCGGTGATCTCGGTGATCTCGAGAATGGGATCGACTTCGGTACGGATTTTCTTCAATTCGCCGGCGCGATCGAGCGCGGCGATCCAATCACGCAAATCTTCGTAGGCCAAAAGCCCTCCGATCGGGAAACGCGATTATAAAACAGCGCCGAGAATACAAGGGCTTTTACCACAAAAGACACTAAGGTTCACAAAGGAGTTTTTGTGGGTGAGCGCATGGGCCTGCAATTAAGATATCTTGATCTAGCAGCACCGGGGTGAAGACGTGAAGCGACGAGTGGTGATTACGGGCATGGGCGTGGTCAGCCCGAACGGCGTGGGGAATGCTGCTTTCTCCGAGGGCGTGCTGCTAGGCCGGAGTGGGGTGCGGCGGATTTCGCGGTTTGATTCGGCGGAGATTCCGGTGCAGATTGCCGGGGAAGTGCCGGATTTCGACGAACTGGCCTGGGTGGAGAAGCGCGAGCGGAAACATGTGTCGCGCGTGCTGCCCTTGGCTCTGGCCGCGGCTACCGAGGCTTTGAGTAACGCTGGGTTCGATTCCGCTTCCCTGCCCCTTGAGCAGAAGCGGCGCTTTGGAGTCATCATCGGTTCGGGCGGCGGATCGCAGGAATTTACCGAGGAGCAATATCGTTTGTTCTTTCATCAGCAGTACAAGCAGATGAGTTTGTTCTGCGTGCCGACGGGCGTGATGGGCGCACTTTCGAGTGAACTGAATGTGCGCTTTGGACTGCGCGGGGCGAGTCATGTGATCACGACTGGATGTACTTCGTCGACGGATGCGTTCGGTTATTCGCTGCGGCAGATTCAATCGGGACGGCTGGACATGGTGTTGAGCGGCGGAGCGGATGCGCCGATCGCGCTGGGAATTATCAAGGGATTTATTTTGATGAAGATTTTGACCGACTCGTGGAATCATGCGCCGGAGCGGGGATCGCGTCCGTTCTCCGTCGATCGCGACGGATTTGTGTTGGCTGAAGGCGCGTGGATGTTTGTGCTGGAGGAATATGAACACGCACGGGCGCGTGGGGCGAAGATGCTGGCGGAAATCTGCGGGTATGGGTCCACGTGCGAGGCATTTCATCGGGTGCGATTGCAGGAGTGCGGTGAAGAGCCGGCGCGCGCAATCGGCCTGGCGATGAAAGAGGCGGGCGTCGCGCCTCAGGACGTGGACTATGTGAACCTGCATGGAACTTCGACGCAGTTGAATGATCGCATCGAGACGCGGGCGCTGAAGCTGGCGCTGGGTGAACGGGCGCGGGAGGTTCCGATGTCGGCGTTGAAGTCGCAGATTGGGCATCCGCAGGGGGCGTGCGGCGCGGCAGGAGTGGCGGCTGCGATTGTGGCCATGCAGAGTGGGCAAATCCCGCCGACGATAAATCTGGAAACGCCTGATCCGGAGTGCGATCTGGATTATGTGCCGGAGGTTGGGCGGAAGAAATCAGTTGAACATGCGGTGTGCAATTGCATAGCGTTCGGGTCGAAGAATTCGGCTTTGGTGTTGAGGAACTGCGCTTAAAACGCGGCCACGGATTTGCGCGGATTCTCACGGATTTACACAAGGGCTTCAACCCCAGAGAACACGAAGGTTCACAAAGGAATCCACTCCTCTAATTGACAGTCT
>DATNHO010000057.1:0-38900 GCA_035604895.1 Terriglobales bacterium
CGATCGCGGCCGATCACCAGAGGCGTTTCCAGCAGCGTGGCTTTGTGCAGACGGTTGCGGCTCACTTGTCCGCTGGGCAGGGCGCGATACCAGAAGCCGTAGAGCATCAGCGAGTCCGGCGTCTGACGTTGGGAGGTTTCCAGTTCGCGGGTTTCGAGTTCGCTCATGAGGAATCACAGGCAGCGTACTACAGCCGGGAAGGTTTGTGCAGGACCGGACGGGACGCGAAGGTATTGTGGTACATGCAAAAATTTTCATCTTGACTCGATCCCCCCAACTGCAGACAATAGCGCGATCGCCTTTCAGGCGTGGGGTCTGAGGCGGAACCGCGACAGCATCCAAATCTAAAAACGAGGAAAACATCCATGAAAAAGTGGCTCGGCTTTGTCCTGGCAAGTCTTTTAGTCTCCTGCGCTTTTGCTCAAACTGACAGCAATATCCAATTCCTGCGCCCATACCATGGCGAGGACCCTTCGCCGCTGTCGGGGTGCTATAGCGGTACACCCTGCGAGCTCCAATATCACGGCGGACCGATTTTCACCGACGCGCCAACCATCTACATCGTGTACTACGGCAGCTTTACGTCGAAGGACAAGAGCATCATCAACACCTATTTCAAGAACCTGAGCGGCTCGGCGCAAGAGAAGATCAACACCCGCTATAGCGACAGCACCGGAAAGTACTACCCCGGCACGATCAAGTTCGATCCCAGCAAGGACACCTATCACGACAACTACTCAGAGGGAAAGACCCTCAGCGATATTCAGCCGGTTATCGCCGCGGCGATCAAGAACAAACACCTTCCCAATGACACCAACGGAATCTACATCGGCCTCACCTACAAGGACGTCAACTACGGTGGCATGTGCACCAGCTACTGTGGATACCATGGGCCCTCGACCTCGATCGTGAGCGGCGAGACCATCAAGTACGCTTTCGTCGGTGATCCTGGACAATGCCCCGATAGCTGCTCCTACGAGGCCCTCTACGGGACCAAGGCCAGCCCGAACAACGACATCGATGCCGATGGCAGCATCAACATTATGTGGCACGAGTCCTCTGAGTCGCTCAGTGATCCGGAGGTCAATTTGAACAGTGCCTGGTACAGTCCTGCCGGTTATGAGTCTATGGACCTCTGTGCCTGGTTGAACCTCAGCTACAAGATTGACAAAAACGGCAACTACTACAGCGTCTTGACCAAGGGACACGAGTATCTCACTCAGATGGGTTTCGAATTGAACGAGAAGACCCGTTCCGGCGTTGTCCCGGGTACTTGCGAGAACGTATACAAGAACATTCACTAAACACAGTTCGAAATTAAGCTGTGCGAGGCGCCCGATCTTTCGGGTGCCTTTTTTGCGCCTTTACGCCAGCTGAATGTGTCGGGAGTATATGGATATTGATACAGCCGCCCGTGTGCTGGAATTGATGATAGAGGGTACCAGCGTCCGGGCGATCTCGCGTCTGACTGGCCTGCACATCGCAACGATCCTTTCCTTGATCGATAGGAGAAACAAAAATTAGTTTCAGAGCGGGTGAAATAACCGTGTCGGCTCCTTGCGGGCGAGTAGATTTGGGGGCTGGCCCACCTTTACGTTCGCAAATGCGCCAGGCTCTGTCAACGCGCAAGGGCCTACTAGCCCGGTGCATTCCCTATGTAACGGATGAAAGCCCCGCCCTCTCGCACAGAACGCGAGAAGGGCAGGGCACCCGCGTTTGTCCGTAGCGAACACCCGGCCAGCCACTGGTAGCATTCTGCAGGTGAAGAATAGAGTGAGGGGGGAAACCGGGGACAGACGGGACGTTCACCAATTTCCATTCGTCCAGGGAAATCCCGTGTTTGACGGCGGGACGAGCCGGTAGGTACCATGCAACGCACGGCTTTCAAGGAGGATCTTATGAAACGCTCTTCCATTTCATCGCTGCTGTTCTGTGTCGCTTTGCTGATGGTCGCGCCGGGGACGCTTGCGGCTCAGGATGGTCAGGGAATCGTCAGAATCAACGGCGGAAGCATGACCGTTGCCCTCCATCCGAATCCTCAGAAGATCGAGCGGTCCGCCGAAAACTCGGCCTCACTGGTCACGATTTATAGCGATCTAGGCACGGGTACAAATGTCTACCTCCCTAATATCGGGTGGTCGGTGACCGGTCCTGAGGTTGCAGGTGGAAAGGTCGATTCAGCGACCCCGTTCACCCCCAAGCGTAACTTCAACCTTGTGCTGATCAAGGTGGCAATCCTGACGGCGGGAGGCACGAATGGGGTCACGTTGAGCCTCAATCACGACAGTAGCGGCGGGCCTGGAACAGCGATCAAGACGTGGAACCTGGTGAATGTGCCTGCGTTCCCAGGCTGTTGCAAACTTGATCTGGCTCGACTGAAGAAAACAGTAAGGGTGAAAAAGGGAGTGCAGTATTGGCTGGTTGGGAGCACCGACAAAGCCACGCAAGACACATCCGACTCGTGGAACATGAACAGCGGAAGCATTTTCGGCACGGTAGGGCAGCGGTTTGGTAATGGGTCCTGGCAAATAACGAAAAACAGTGCGCTATTGCCCGCGTTCAGCGTTTTGGGAACGCCCGCCGACTGAGGCTTGCGGAGTTGTTTGTTGGGGACTGGCCCACCTTTACGTTCGCAAATGCGCCGTCCATACGGTCTATTACTTTCCAGTAACATTAATTTTTTCAACCACTTACAAAGGTTACCATCGTGGTTCAGTGTCCCTTTCGTAAGTTGCTCACCACTTCCTGCCAACCTATAATCGATGCACTCTGGTACAAGGATTCTCCGTCAGGTTTCGGGTGGGTAGGCGCGGGTGTATCTCGTCCGCGCCGGAATGCGTCATGTGGATGGTCGCTCGCTTAACCGTCTTCGTGACGACTTGGCACCCAACTATGCGAAAGCGCCTGCAACTCGCCCTGATGGCTAGTCCCGTAATCGCGACCCTCCTTTCTCTCACGACGCCATACGTGCAGGCAGAAGCCGGTTTCGACGGCAGCAATACCGTGATCACTAGCAGTACCGACGACAGCGGCCGGAAAGTCTACGTCAATGAATCCTTTCCGGTGATGACGACCAAGCCTACCGAGACACCGGTCCGGCGCAGTGCGCTGGCATTCTGGAGTTCCACCGAAAAACGCTGGAAGCCGGTTCCTTCCGCCAACATTCGGGCGGCGCGTTCTGCGGCAGAAGAAGTGAACCACTACCTTGGCGAGCAACCCGGCAGCGCACCCGTCTCGAACTTCGTTCGCGGAAAGGCATTCTCAGCGCAGGACATCAATGCTGCCATTGACCAGGCGGCCTCGCGACATAACGTCGATCCCAACCTGGTGCGTGCCGTCATCAAGGTGGAGTCGAACTTCAATCCCAATGCCGTTTCCCGCAAGGGCGCAATGGGGCTGATGCAACTGATGCCGCAGACGGCAAGGCAGCTCAAAGTGGCGAATCCCTTTGACCCGCAACAAAACGTTGACGCCGGGGTTCGTCATTTAAAGCAGCTGATGGAAAACTATGGAGGCGACGTCAAGCTGACCCTGGCCGCCTACAACGCAGGTCAGGGAGCGGTGGCACGTAGTGCCGGTATTCCGCGTTTTGCTGAGACCCGCAACTACGTGAAGCGGATCACGCAACTGTATTACGGAGGATCGGACCCAGGCACGCAATTCCTGCAGAACCCAATGCACGATCCGATTCATGTGGAGCGGGATGCCAAGGGCGTGTTGCACATCAGCAACACGGAGTGAGCAAGAGTTTTCCCAGGCTTCGAAGTACGAAATTGCAATAGCGATTACGGGCTGTTTAATTGAAGAATTCCAATCAACGCGTGCTGCGCTGGAGTGCGGCTGTGTTCGCGCTGTTGCTGCCGGCGAATGCTGCTCATGCCCGCGTGCACAAATCCGGAACCTGGGCCGACTCCCAGTTTGCCGCCGCGCAACACCTGCAAGAGGGACTGGAAGGTCAACCGATCGAGACTCGGACGCGCCGCGACTACGAACGCGTGATCAATGCCTATCGCCGCATTTATCTGGGAGCACCGAGTTCGGGCCGCGCCGATCCGAGCGTAGTTGCCGGCGCACAGATGACCGAGGAAATGGGACGCCGATTCAACGAGCCCGCGACCTTGCGCTCGGCCATCCAGCAATATGAATTTCTGCGCCGTGAGTATCCCGGCAGCAAGGACCGCTTCGACGCGCTGTTCAGGATTGGCGAAATCTATAAAGACGATCTGCACGACAAGGCTCAAGCCGATGCCACGTTCGAGGAATTCCTGCGGCGCTATCCGCGGAACCAATTCGCTCCGGCGGCGCGCCAGGCTTTAGCAGAACCGGTTCAGCAAGCCAGTCTGAAATCGAAAGCTGCAAGTAAGGTCGCGAACAAGGATCTCAAGGCCGCCGCGGACTCCGATTCCGACGACGATGCGGCCCCAGACAATTCGATCAAGGAGACCGGCGCAACCCCTGATGCCGCAGCCGGAAAGCCGTCGCGAGTCATTGGAATCCGTCATTGGTCGACGCCGGAATATACTCGGGTGGCGATCGATCTTGAACAAGGGGTGAAATATGACTCGCAGCGCATTGATCATCCCGACCGCATCTTCGTCGATCTGCTCAACACGAAGCTCGATCCCAAACTCGCCGGAAAAACCTTCGACGTAAGCGATGGGCTGCTGAAGGATATCCGCACGTCATCGGTCAAAGCGGGACGCACGCGGGTTGTGCTCGATCTGGATGAACACTCCGAGTTCGAGGCTTCCCTGCTCTCGAATCCTCCGCGGCTCATCATTGACGTGCACAACGATATTCATAACAAGGACGTTCGCAACCTGGACCTTGATAATCAGCAGGCGTCCGACGCACTCCCGACTACGGCGGATTTAGAAAAACCTGCGGGGACGGTCACACCTGATACAGCGGACGACGTTGACGACTCCGCGGCTCAAGCGAGAACCGGCGCTGAGAAACCGGCCCAGCGCACAACGGTGGTGCTAAGAAACGGCGTGAAGAAAACCATCGTCGATGCGGACGGTGACGATGTGGTGGCGAAAGACACAGTTGTCAGGCGGGACTCTGCCAAGCTTGAGACTGCCGAGATCGGCCGAAGCGAGATCGACCGAAGAAAGATCGGCAGCGAAAAGGCCGATCTGGCAACGATTGACCACGCGAAGATCGACCAAGCGAAGATCAATGAGGAAAAGAAAGACGCAGAAAAGATCGACATAGCGAAACTCACGCCGGTCAGCAAAGACCCCAGCGACTCCGCCGCCGCCGACCAGAGCCAACCTAGCGCCAAAAAGACTAAGCGCAAAACACCGACCACCGACTTGAATATTCGCGAAGCCCAGCCGACTGCCAGCGGCGATCGTTCCCTGATCCGCGCCCTCGGTCTGAAGATCGGGAAAATCGTAATCGATCCCGGCCACGGCGGCCACGACACCGGCACAATCGGACCGAATGGCCTCGAAGAAAAAGATCTGGTTCTCGACGTGAGCCGCCGTCTGGGCAAGCTGCTGCAAACCCGGCTCGGCGCCGAAGTCATTTACACCCGCAAGGACGACACATTCATTCCGCTGGAGACCCGAACCGCAATCGCAAACGAGGAATCCGCCGATCTTTTCGTCTCGGTCCACGCCAACTCAAGCCACGATCCCGATGCCCGGGGAGTCGAAACCTACTACTTGAATTTCACTTCGTCGCCCGAGGCGCTGGAAGTCGCGGCCCGCGAGAACGCAGTTTCGGAGAAATCCATTCACGAATTGCAGGACCTGGTAAAAAAGATTGCGCTGAAAGAAAAGATCGAAGAGTCGCAGGAGTTTGCCTCTGATGTGCAGAACTCTCTCCACAGCGGCCTCGCTGCAAAGAATCCCGGCGTGCGCGACCGCGGAGTGAAAAAGGCTCCCTTCATCGTCCTAATTGGAGCCAATATGCCGTCGATCCTCGCCGAGATTTCCTTCGTGAGTAATCCTGGCGACGAGCGCCGCCTGGAGACCTCGGATTACCGCCAGAAGATCGCCGAATCGCTCTACCGCGGCATCGCCAAGTACGTCAGTGGCTTGAGCGGAGTGAAGGTCGCCAGCAAGATCGATAAAGACGCCGGCCAGTAGCCCGACCCACCCAAAACCCGCACCCCTAGCTGCATTCACCCATTCGGCTTAACGTCGCCACTTCGCTGATACTGGTTGACTTTGACCGCGAATGGGCGCATATTATCGGCAACTTGTGTAGCAAGCCTGCACCGCTTCGTCCTTCAGATCTCACATTCCACAAGGGGGGGACCACCGTGAAATTTGCCTTAAGGATTCTGTTGCTAGTTTCCAGCCTCGCAGTCATTACCGCGCACGCCCAACAACTCACGCATTTCCAGCACATCATCGTGGTGTTTCAGGAGAATCGAACCCCGGACAATCTCTTCTATGCCCTGTGCACCAATTTCCCCTGCAGCACAAACCCGAATAACACGCAGTACAACATTCAGACGACCAACTGGCTGGACAAAACCTCCTCGACCGGCTTCACCCAGCCGACTGGGGTTGCGCTCGCGAACGGGTACGATCTCGACCACAGCCACACCGGGTGGAAAAACGAGTGTGACCTGAACACGACCACCGGTCAATGCCGAATGGACGGCGCAGCCTTAACCCGCGCGAACCGTGGCGCCTTCGTATTCGTGAACAATACGGTGGATCCCAAGCATCCCCAGGGAATACTCTCCTCGTACATCACGCTGGCCACCACCTATGGGTGGGCCAACTTTATGTTCCAAACCAATCAGGGACCGAGTTTCCCGGCACATCAATTTATCTTCGGAGGCACTTCCGCGTTGAACGCTGCCGGCGATGCGGCGGGCTCGTTCATCTCAGAGAATTTCGCCGGTGGACCCGCCGGCTGCTATGCCCAGGACGGCGAGACGACACGGTTGATTAACTCCGCCGGAAAAGAGTCCGTTTTCACGATTGACTACGCCACCGGCGTCAGCACCTGCTTCACCGGGCGAGAAACCATGGCGGACTTGCTGGACGGCGCCGGAATCGGCTGGAAATATTACAGCACGAAGGGCGGTGGCAACGACGGCGGTGGCTCCATCTGGACCGCTCCAGATGCCATTCAGGCAATTTGCGTGCCTGACGCCGCTCACGAAAATTGCACCGGTACGGAATGGGCGAACCATGTCGATTTGACACCGGCGCACGTTTTGAATGACCTGGGAGCGAATGGCAATCCGTGCAATCTACAGGGCGTCAGTTGGGTAATCCCGACCGGAGCCAACTCCGATCACCCAGGGGGAAGCAAAGGCGGACCCGATTGGGTTGCGAGTGTGGTGAACGCGCTGGGCACCAGTCCCTGCACCGACAATATCAATGGCCAGAACTATACCTATTGGCAGGACACGGCCGTGATCATTGCCTGGGATGACTTTGGTGGCTGGTACGAGCACGAACCGCCCACCATTTTGGCTTCTCCCGAGGGAGGCTACCAGCTCGGTTTCCGTGTACCCATGATTTTTGTCTCGGCTTACACGCCGTCTGGCTACATCAACAACGATCACCATGATTTCGGCACGGTGCTGCGTTTCATCGAGCGCAATTTTGGGCTTGGCATAGGAGCGCTTGGCTTTGCCGATAGCCGCGGAGCCCTGCCGCTGAGCGCGCTCCAGGCATTTTACAACCTGGGCAACTCTCCCCGAACGTTTGTGCAAATACCAAGCGCCAAAACCGCTCTCGACTTCATCAATGACAAGACGCCGCCGACGGATCCGGACGACGACTAGACGATTCCGTTAGTCAGCCTTCTCCAACGGGCACTCCGGTTTCCGAATGAGCAATGAATCGGAAGCTGAGGTGCCCGATCTTTTTTAGTTCAGTGCGCGAAGCACGCCGCGTTTCTTGGCGTCCAGAATTCCTGTCAAGTTATCTATCCCAATAAATTCATAGACAAAACCCGGATTTCGCGCCTATACCCATCAGATCGAAGGCGTAAGGGTTCGAGGACAAGTTGTCCCGCCCCGTTTGTAGGGAGACAAAATGGCCCATCTGGCGCGAGCGCGATGTCCTCGCAACCTATTGATACGTAGTACTTTATGTAAGATTGCTCTCCGGTCAACCAATTGCAGTCTAGTGCTCCGATCTCTCCCGCATTCGTGGCTGGGCCTTTGCGCCCGGCTAGAGGACTGAAGACACTATGAAGAAGTTCGTTCTATTTTGCTTGCTGGTGACGGTCCCATTCGGCTATGCCGATGACTCCAAGATTTCACCCGAACTGCGCGGCTATAACTCCACCCAACCGGTACAAGTGATCGTGCAGTACGCGCCCGGAACCCAGCCCCCGGCGCAGCCCAATTGCGGCGGACTGCTCGGCCTGGTGGATTGCGTGGTGAGCGACCTTTTGAACATCGTGGATCAGTTGCCTCTTATCAATGGCGTTGTGGCTCTGGTGGACGGAACTGGTATTGTGAACCTCTCGAACCAGTCGAACGTTGTGTACATAAGTTCGGATCGTCAATTGTCAACCCTCGATGTTGCAGGCCCAGCGGTGAACGCGGAGGTGGCGTGGCAATCGGGTTACATTGGCACCGGCATCGGCGTCGCCTTGATCGACAGCGGCGTGAACACTCACCCTGACCTTTACACTGGGATTCTTCCAATATCGAGGGTGGTCTACAGCCAATCCTTCATCTCCGGGTCATCGAATACGAATGACCAGTACGGCCACGGAACCCATATCGCGGGCTTGATCGCTGGCGATGGCCTAGCTTCAACCGGACTTGCGTTCTCGCAAACGTTCAAGGGAATTGCGCCCGGAGCCAAGATCGTTAATCTGCGAGTGCTGGATGCGAACGGCGAAGCCACTGACAGCGAAGTGATCGCTGCCATCAATCAGGCGATCTCGCTCAAATCGAAGTACAACATCCGTGTGATGAACCTGTCGCTCGGGCGAGCGGTATATGAGAGCTACAAATTGGATCCGTTGTGCCAGGCGGTCGAAAAGGCCTGGCAAAATGGAATCGTGGTCGTCGTGGCTGCGGGCAATAACGGACGCTACCTGCCGACTTCTGGATACGGAACTGTCACTGCCCCGGGCAATGATCCCTATGTAATCACGGTGGGCGCGATGAAACCGATGGGAACGCCGCAGCGCACCGATGATTTAATTGCGAGTTACAGTTCCAAGGGCCCGACGGCGCTCGATCGCGTGGTCAAGCCCGACCTTGTCGCTCCCGGCAATTTACTGGTCTCGACGGACACTCCGGGAACCACTCTGGAAACCACCGAAACCAGCAACCTCGTTCCCTATAGTGATTACGTGTTCGGCGGCAACTCGTCGCCATCGGCATACTATTTCGAACTGAGCGGAACCAGCATGGCGACCGGCGTAGTCAGCGGAGCAGTTGCGGACCTGCTGCAAGCGCAACCACGTCTCACACCGGATCAGGTGAAGGCGCGTCTGATGAAGACCGCTTACAAAACATTCCCGCAATCGAGCAGCGTGTACGATCCGACGACGGGAAACACCTACACGGACCAATACGACATCTTCACAGTCGGCGCTGGGTATCTGGACATTGCGGCCGCATTGGCCAGCACTGCCGTAGCCAGCGGGACGGCGATGTCTCCTATCGCAAACTATGATCCAACTACGGGCGATGTTTATCTGAGCACCGATCCCTCGGCAGTCTGGGGCAAATCCGCGATGTGGGGAAGTTCGGCGGTTTGGGGTTCGAATCAGTTCACCGGCGCGACTTCTGCGATGTGGGGCTCGTCCGCGATGTGGGGCAGCAGTGCGATGTGGGGCAGCAGTGCGATGTGGGGCAGCAGCGCCATGTGGGGCAGCAGTGCAATGTGGGGTAGCAGCGCCATGTGGGGCAGCAGCGTAGCCGGCGGAGAACAAAATTGAGCCTCTCTCGGTGCGCTGTTTATGCCGTGGAAACGACGAATGAAGAGATGTTGATGGAGCGGATCTTCAGACAGAATCTGGACTGAGCTCGGGAAGGCAGCAGTTATGATTGACGCCAAAGTCAGATACTCCCCAACTGGCTCCACGAGTTCCTCAATTTTCGACAACGACATGCTGCTGGAGAAGGTTCAGCATGCATCGATCGCAATGTTGAGGGCCGCAACGGCCGCAATGGGCATGCGGAGGCCTGAAGTTGGAGTCTGCCTGACCGATCTCGGGGGCGCCTGCGTCGCTTACAACGGGCGAGATGTGCCGCTGACGTGCGCCATCGGAGTGGGTACATCGACCGCTCCTGATCCGAGCGACATCGAAGCGATCGAAGCTTTTTACAGCTCGCGAAACTCACCCGTTCGCATCACAATCTCCGGCCGAACTCACACCGCGGTGAATTCCTTTTTGGCGAGCAGGGGATACAAAGCCGGAACGCCGATGGAGAACTGGTGGAGGCCGCTCACCGATTTCCCGGCCAAGACTGCTGTCGACGACATCCAAGTAACTCCGGCTACGGTTGACGAAGCCGACGTCTGGGTGCGCAACGTGGCCGCAGGCTTCCAGGAATCCGACGCACCAGTCGACGATACGAAATTACCAGCAAGATTGCTCGACACTTTTTACTGCTTCGGATTCGCCGATGGCGCGCAGCCGTTCCTGGCACAGCGAAACGGGGACGTGGTGGGCGGAGGTGTTCTCCACATCAATGGGGACACGGCCCATCTGCGCACCACCAGTTGTCGATTTGTGCATCGCCGCAACGGCGTACAAACTGCTCTGCTGAGCACACGCTTGCAACTGGCTGTTGAAGCAGGATGCCGCTTCGTATTCTCAAGCACTGGCGGAATCGGAGCCTCAGCCAGAAATCTCGAGCGCTTCGGCCTGCAGCCACTCTCTATCAGCTTCCTGATGTCGAGGCCTTGCTGACAGTACCGAGAAGCGACGGCTACGCTCGCTTTTTCTAATCCTGCACAACTCTGGCCGTCATTTCTTCAGGCGGCGCGCCGGCGGCCATGCCTTGAGCGACGATCAACTGGCGGGCTTCGACTCTGATCCTGGGTAGTTCCAATCCGAACAGGGCCGCGCCGCCGATGCAGGCGACGGCTCCCATCAAAACTGTGAGGGGCGCGCCTAAGCGGTCCGCCAACGCTCCTCCGAGGAAAGCTCCGAATGGCGCCATGCCCATAAACATCATGGAGTACACCGCCATCACTCGCCCTCGCAAATGATCCGGAACCATGGCTTGGATGAGCGTGTTCGACGAGGACATTTGCAGCATCATGCCGAAGCCCACCGGCAGCAGGAGCGCGGCCGAGAGCCAGAAGTTGCGGGAGAAGGAAAACAGGATGAGGCTGACGCCAAAGCCTCCGCAGGAGAATGCCACCCATTTCCCCAGACCGTGCACGCCGCTGCGGGACGCAAGCGTGAGCGCGCCAAACAACGCCCCGACGCCGGTTGCGCCCATCAGAATTCCCAGGCCGCGGGCGCCGCCATGCAGAATCTTGTCGGCGAAAATTGGCATGAGAATCGTGTAAGGCATCGCCACCAAACTCACCAGGCCGAGCAACAGCAGAATGGCGCGGATCGGTGCCGTGTGCCGGACGAAGCGGAAACCCTCGATAATATGCGCCCAGGGGGAAGCGGTAGATGCGCGAAGCGCCGGACGCTGCACTCGCATCATCAACAGTCCTGCGATTACTGCAATGTAGCTGATGCCGTTAGCGAAGAAACACCAGCCCTCGCCAATTTTTGCAACCAGGATTCCGGCGATGGCCGGACCGATAATGCGCGCGCCGTTGAACATGGATGAGTTCAAAGCGATAGCGTTCATCAGGTCTTCCTTGCCCACCATGTCCACGAGAAAAGCCTGGCGGCCAGGAATATCAAACGCGTTGACCACACCCAACATCGCTGCCAGCACGAAGATGTGCCAGACGTGCACCTTGCCGGTTAAGGTCAAGAGTGCAAGGATCAGTGCAAGAATCATGGACGCGATCTGGGTTGCAATGACCACTCGCTGTCGATGGTGCCGATCGGCGACGATGCCGCCGAGCGGAGCAAACAGAAAAACCGGAAACTGGCTGGCGAATCCCACCGAACCCAGCAGCAAAGACGATCCGGTCAAGCGATAGACCAGCCACGCCTGGGCCATGCTTTGCATCCAAGTGCCAATCAGCGAAATGAGTTGTCCACTGAAGAAGAGTTGAAAGTTGCGATGGCGCAACGCGCGCAAAGTTGCGGGCACTCCGACTCCTCGAGTCGCGGAGCGGTTCAGGTCCTGGGCTTCAGAACTTGCTGGAGTTGGTGGATTGCTCAAAGCTGAATCTTTCGGTTCCTTACTAAGATGATGGCGCTCCATTTCTCGATTCAATCCGGAAGCCGCAGCTGTCGGCCGGCTCCGCAATCCGTTACGTCCCAATTTGGGGCTTTCCAGATCCCGCCTGACGCGGTACAGTCGGAGCGCCGCCAACCGGGCTGCCCGTCTAGTATAGAGGCAGGCCTCGGTTCAGGTTTGTGGAGAACTGATGAGCACCGATCAGGTACAACTCGAGCGCCGGGCTGCACAGCGATTTGACTTTCAAGTCTCGGTCTCCGTCCGCGTTTCTGGGAGTGAACGCGAAGGTTGCGGTTTTACCCAGAATCTATGCGCCAGAGGTGCGCTGTTTCACACGGATCTGCCGCTGTCGGAAGCAGACGACATGGCACTCACGCTGGTCATGCCGTCGGAAATCACTCTGGCCGAGAATATGCGCGTGCGTTGCCGGGGCAAGGTTCTGCGCGTGCTCACTTCCGCTGTGGACTCCAGATCGCTGGTCGCGGTTCATCTCGAGGAATACGAATACCTGCCGGAAGCCGCGGGTGAACCTTCCGCGTTCGCGCGCATTTCGGCTGTGCGCGAACATCAGCACGAAGACGAAATTAGTGGAGCGCCGGAGCGAAGTATTATACGACCGTGATTTGTGCAGGGCGGACGCTCTTGTCCGCTTTTTGACTTGGTTTCCTGACAAGATAAGAACGAACTCCGAAATCAAAGGCTGCGGACAGGAGTGCCCGCGCTACACAGGGGCCGGCTAGCGTTCGGTATCCTTTGCAATCGGCGAGGATTTGCGTAGAATACCCAAGGACACTCCCCACTCCGCGGTTTTCCGGCCGCTGTGTTTGTCCTTTTACTCTTGTAGGGAATTTGGCGTGCGTATTGAAGAAGGCCGGTGCGGAGGTCCGTTACCGAAGTCACTTGGCGGGCTTACCATCTCTTCATAACATGCGCTTGCCGGTAGATAATTGAGGTTCCAGCCATGCATGGCATAGCGGTCACCCTCCTTACCGAGGACAAAGAACGGCTCACGGTTCTCCAGCAACGGCTGGAGAGCACGCAGATGGGCCGCAATGTCTTTGGGCACGTAGGGTTTCCCGCCAGCGCGACCGATGCCATCCTGCGCCAGATTCAGGATGTGGCTGCCGAGGTGGTGTTAGTCGATATCGATCCCCAGAACCCACAGCGGGCGATGAACGCCATCGAGTTGATCCACGCGAACACCGTGGATATCGTGATCTTCGCTGTCGGTCCGATGGTCGATCCCGGCACGATTGTTTCCGCCATGCGCGCCGGGGCTCGCGAATACATGGAGCGCAACGCCACTCCGGAAAGCATGGTCGAAGCCTTCACTCGCTTCGCCGCTTCCCGTGGCCGCACTCGAACATCGTCAGGCCGTGCCCGCGTCTTCGTTGTCGCCAATGCCAAAGGCGGCGCCGGCGCGACGACGGTTGCAGTGAATACGGCGGTCGCACTTCAGGAATTGCACGGCGGCGTGCTGCTGGTCGACTTCGCGCTTCTGGGGCACGCGGCGCTTCATTTGAACATCCGGCCGACCTTTGGACTTTCCGATGCCCTGCAGAATCTGCATCGCATGGATACCTCGTTGCTGCAGGGTTTGATGACTACCTGCAAGAATGGCCTGCAACTACTGGCCGGTCCGCAAGAGCCTCATCACACCGTTCCAACCGCAGCCGAACTGGCCCGTCTTTTCGATCTACTGGTCTCGCAGTTTCGTTACGTGGTGGTTGATTGCTCTAACCGCACCGACCAAACCGCGCGGCTGCTTTGTGATTTGTCCAACGCCGTCCTGTTGGTGGCACAGTCGGACGTAGTTTCTCTCTGGAGCGCCGGCCGCTTGCGGTCTTATCTCGAAGAAGGCGGCGGACGCGACCGAGTCCGGCTGGTATTGAACCGCTACAAGAAAATCCCTGGCTTCGGCGATGAAGACGTCGAAACCGCAACCGGCTGCAAGCTGCTTTGGAAAATCCCCAATAACCATCAGGCAATCGCGCCCTCCATCGACAAGGGTTCTCCCGTCGCTCTCCACGACAACGTGGACGTGGGGCGTTCGTTCCGTAGCTTGGCAGCGACGCTGGCTGAGGCTTCTCCAACGTCGGAAGGCTCTCTTGACCTCGTATATCAGCCTGACAAATCCGATGCCAAGAAGAAGGCAACCAGCCGTTTGCTGATCTCGCCGCTGCGTGCCGGCCAATAGTTCACCCGCTCCTAAAACAACACCGCTGCTGTTACCTCCGTTACCTATCTCAGTAACAAGACACGGGCTACAATCGCGCCATTGTGACCAATCGGCGACTAGCCCTGGTTTTGCTGTTATCGGTCGTGATCTTGCCGTGCGCCGTTCAGGCAAAGCAACTCGCGATCGTCACCGACAAGGCGACCTCTGCCTCGAACCTTACGGCTTCAGAATTGGTGAAAATCTTCACCGCGCATAGCCGCACTTGGCCGGATGGAAAGGCCATCACGGTCGTGATGAAGGATCCATCTTCAGCGGACATGCAACTGGTCCTGCGCAAACTGCTGAATATGACGCCCGAGCAGGCCCATGCCTTCGTTTTGGCCCATCGCGACGCGATCATGGTCGCCGACTCCGATGACGCCGTCTTGCGCTTTGTCTCGACCTCGCCGGGAGCCATCGGGGTCGTGGACCTGTATTCGCTCACTCAAGATGTGAACGTGTTGAAGATCGACGGCAAGTTGCCCGTCGAGCAGGGCTATTTATTAAGAGGAAACTAACGGGTGGAAGCTAACGGGAGGAATCTAACTATGATCCGCAATATCATCACATCCTTGGCCGTTTTAGGCCTGCTGCTTGCAGCCGGCGTGGCGCAGCAAACCGCGCCCCAGCAAGTCGCATCCCAGCAAGCCAATCCACTCACCGCCGTTCTGCCGCTGACCACCAAATCTCCAGAGGCGCGCCGTCTGGTCCAAGAAGCCTTGGATCTGTATCTCGACCGCGTCGAGCAGGAACAGGCGATCGACATTCTGCGCAAAGCCGTTCAGGTTGACCCCGATTTCGCCATGGGCCACGAGTATCTGGCGCAGATCAGCCTCGACTCCGCCGAGCAGGTAAGCGAGCAGGAGAAGGCGTTTGCCGCTAGAAGTCACGCCAGCGCATCGGAGCAAATGGTGATCGAGTGGTATCAGGATGCCGCCGACCACAAACTGATTTCCGCCATCACCAAAATGAACGACGTGCTCAACCAATATCCGCACGATAAATGGGTGGTCTGGATGACCACGTGGTGGCTGCAAAACCAGGCGCAGTACGAGCGAGTGATCGCCGTCTATGAGAAGTCGGGAATCACCGACTCTCCCGGCCTGATCAACAACATCGGTTACAACTACGCTTACCTCCGCCAGTTCGACAAGGCGTTCGCGATGATGGACAAATACGTTGCGCTGCTGCCCAACGATTCCAATCCGCAGGATTCCTATGCCGAGATTCTGCGCCTGGCTGGGCGTTTTAATCAGTCCATCGAACATTACCGAGCTTCGCTGGTGATTAATCCCGAATTTTATTCCTCACAATTCGGCATTGCGGACACTTACTCCCTGATGGGAGATCAAGCCCGTGCCCGCAAAGAGTACGAAATCGGATTCCAGAAGTTTTCCTTGCCCGAATTGCAACAGGTCCTATGGAAAACCAGGGAAGCTGCTACCTACGTCCGCGAAGGCGACAATGACGGCGCTGAGCATGCTTTCCAGACGATTGCCGATTACGCACACTCACGGCACAACAGCCAAGCCGAAGCCGATACCTACCGCCAGATGGCCATTTGTGAGCAGAATCCGAAGCAGGCGCTGGTCTTCTTAGGACAAGCGGAAGCGGCGACACAGGAAGGCAAGAACGCCTTGAGAATCGCGATCTCGCAGGAACTGGCGCAGATTCTGCGGGCACGAGTAGAAGTCGCTCTGAAGATGGGCAACAAGGAAATGGCAAACTCCAACCTTGCACGCTTGTCGGACATGTCAGAGACCGCGAACGATAAGCTAATCGAAGTCGCGTACCACGGAGCTACCGGTGCGGTCTTGTTCTCCGAACGCAAATACGACCAAGCCATCTCGCATTTGGAAGAAGACACCAACAATCCATTTTCGCTGAAGCTGCTGGCAGCCGCGTATCAGAAGATTGGATACAGCGCCGGAGCCAAGCGCACCAACGACACCCTGACCAACTTAAACGATCCAACGCTCGAACAAGCGCTGATCGTGCCGGCATTCCGCAAGTGCAGCGAAGGCGCGTCGTGCGGCGGGAACGCAAAGAGCGCGTCGCTGAAGAAATAACAGTTAGGGGGGCGCGGGCCGTCCTCGCCCGTGCTCTCGCGACAATCACGTAGCCCCTGACGCCCTCGTCCGGGTAGGAAAACTGCCTAGAGCTCAGCCCGAGCCCATACAAGGAAGCTGAGAATTCTGCCTAGTATTGTTAGTGCGCCCGGACGAGGCGTCCAGCGCTACGTGGGCATCGCAACATCAATGGCTGGCGCCTTTAGTCTGCTAGTCTGCCGCGACTCTCGCCGCTGGTCTGAGCGGTCGCGAACGCAGCAGTTCCTGGCACTGCAGCACGATGTCCGCCGCCAGCAAGGCAAACACGTTGCAAGCCCACACCGTCGTTTCGGCGACGTGAATCCCGAGATTTTCCCAGCCGGTTACGCCCAGGACCACGCGTACTTCGAGAAAGACCAGAGCCACAGCAAAACTGCGCGTCATCCAGCGACGATGGGCTTCGACTTTGCCTTGAAGAATGAACGCCATGGCAATCAGTGTGGTTACGATCCACGTGGTTGCCTGGGCTGCGGCGGCTAAACTGAAGGATCGCGGCGCACCCATCCGCTCCTCAAAATATTGAACGTAGAAGCCGAATGGCGCGGCGATGAGGACACCGCCGACGTAAATCCTGCCGACGACACGATGCAGTTTGGCGAAGCGGCGCCGCAGGCGGTCCGAGAACTGCATGGGAGCCAGCAGCAAGGCGCACGCCCCGGCGATGCCGTGTGGCAGTAAGAACCAGCGGAAGGAATGAATGTGCTGCCATTCCGGGTCCTGCGGATCGATCAGAAAGATTTCGTCGTGGCGGAGAACATAGGCCAGCATCAGCGTGATGAAGGCAAAGAGAAAATACTTCGGCCGCAGCCACGACATTCGTGGCAGTGAAACAGACGCAGTGGTCACAAGGTCCCTCCAGGGGGAGAGAATGCCGTTGCGAAACTATACACTCAAAAAATGTTATTCCCTACAGAGAAATAGCCTGGTCTGGGTGGAAATTTGCGATTCTCTCAGCACGCGGGCGAGGACGCCCGCGCCACGCTTGCTTACTTTGCGGTAGCGGCTTTGCCTTCGAGCTTGGCGTCGATGGCGGGGTTGGAGCAGACTTCGTAGTACCAGCGCTCGGTCCAGAGCTGGACGGAGAAATTGTGGGGATCGATCTGGGGCATGCGGCTTCCACGGACGACGATCTTGCGAAAAATGTCGTTACCGACCGGGACCAGGCCGCTCCAAAGGTGAAACTCTTCGCCGTCCCATGCCTTGGGTAAATCGAGCGGAGAAAGTTCGAGCGAGATTTCCTGCTTAAGCCGCTGGAACGCCGCTTCGCTGATGCGGATGCCATTCAGGTTGTATTTCAGAATGAAATCGTCAGGGCTGTCTTCAACGTCGGCGTCGGGTACGGTTTGAAATGCGTACACGTTGAATGGAGTCTCCATCGCCTTCATCGATTTCCGGACCCGCTTGCTGCAGGAGGACAGCCGGTCGCTTTCGTTGAGCGCGTCCGAGATCATGATCCGCTGCTCGCCGTCCATCAGGTACATGGGGGCTGAATCTTGAAAAGAAATGCCCACGCCCAATTCGATTCCGGGGAGTCCGGCTCGTTCGAGCAATTGGTTGTATCCGCGCACGATTTCGATAATTTCGCGCGCCAGCACTGAGGCGCGGCCAACCGCCAGCCCCGGCTCTCCTTCGCGCTCGATAATGGCGAGAATGATGGCATCGCCTTCGAGAAACACTTTGCTGGCGCCGTATTTCGATAGCAGCTTGTTCACCGGATCGTAGAAATTCAGGCTGAAGTAGGACGCCGGATTCATTCCCCGCTCAAGCAGCGAACGTGTGAGCCGGGAGGAATCGCGCACATCGGCTTTGACGATCACGTGGCGTAGCACTTTCTCTTCCGATGGCTTCTGCTCTTCGGGCAACAGGAACTCGTAGAGCGTGCCATTCATGGAGGAGAGCTGCCGCATTTTGTCATTGGCAATGAGATTGACGTTGTCCATCGCCGACGTGAGCGCTTCCAGGTTTCTCAAGTCGCGGTGGTAGCGCATGAAGTCGCGCAGGAACCTGGCCGCAACTTTGCCTCGCTCGGCTCCCCGGCAACCCGCCACGCGCTGCACTGCCGCTTGCAAGCTGTCGCGCGATACCTTGCCCTGCTCCACAATCAGCTTTTCCACCCGCGTTCTTTCTTCGCGCGAAATCAAGGCGTTTTTTAACTGCTGCGCGTTGATGCGAGGCGAGTACTCGGCCAGCAACGGCACGGCTTCGTAGGAAGCCACCACATACTCCATGAGTTTCTCGCGATCGAGCAGCGCCAGCCATGCCGCCAAGCGAGCCTTCTGGGCTCGCTCTTCAGGCGTAGCGTCGTCTGCAGTTCCAGGACCGATCAGTTCTTGAGCATTCTCCGGAACGTTGAGCCAGGCATTGATGGCACGTTCGGGATCGGCCTCGAGGCCGAGATTCTGCGATTGCAGAAACTCATACGCGATTCTGAGGACGTTGGTGAAGCGGTCGGGATCGCGGTCGAAATTGCCCAGCATCACGTACTGCTCGGCGTTGACGTAAGCGTCGCAACCGTCCGCGGTGAAGATCAGCGGATTGAGGAACAGTTTGTATTGCTCGTCATGGCTCGTTCCGAACAGGGAGCGCCGGGTACGGGCCAGAGTTTCCTTCTCGATTTCCCGCAAGGTGCGAAACAGTTCCTGCCCCGTCTTGCGCAGAATGCCTTTCTTCGCCACCTGGAAGGCGGCGACGCGCTCGCGATATTCCAGAGCTTTTTGAGCCCGGATACCCTCGTAGCTTTTCAGAGTCATGCGGCAGCGTTCCAGAATCTGGGCAAACTGCGAGCCCAGCTCGATGCGCAAGAACTTTATGATCGCGACCCGCGCTAACACGTCCAGCGACGGGTTTCCTTCGGCTTTGGCACGATTCAACGCGGCGGAATGCACTTCGGCCAGAAGAGGTTTTAATTCAGACCCGACGGGCCTGACGCCGGTCTTCGGCCCGGCATTCGAGCCGATGAAGTGGCCGCCCTGCCGTGGCTGCGGAGCTTCCGCCGCCAGCAACCCTTCAACGTCGCCGTGGCGCACGATCAGGCGCGAGATCTGCGAGCGCGTCTGCGTCACGAACTTGGGGCTGAGGTGAACATCGTGCCGGAGATTGTCGACGCCGAGTTGCAGACCTTCGAGCGAGAGCGAAGGAGTGTAGCCGGTCAAGCGCGGCAGCGCCGCCTCTTGTTGTGCTTGTCCGAAGCTGAAGATCGGGATGCGTGGCATGTCGTAAGTGTTTTCGCCTTACGGCTGCTCCGCTCGGCTGACCAGGCTGACGCGGAATTGTGGAACCACCAGAGCCTGCTCCACCGTGGGCAGGTTCAGGGCAGACAGTTTCAAGGCTATCGCCTGCGCTTCGGACGCAGCGCTGGTGCTGCTATAAGCCCGCCACAAAAGCCGCATGGACTCCGGGTCCGAGACGCCTTCTTCTAAATGAGGAATCGCATCCGTGAACTTTCCCTGGGCCACGAGCACTGCTCCGGCAGCCCCGTGATAGCAAAGCTGGATAACTTGACTGCGGCTGGTCCCTGCCATGGTTTCCAGTTGGTTCACCGTGGCCGAGGCCGACTCCATGTCCTGAGCTCCTGCCAGGCGTGTGGCTCGGACTCGCAGGATTCGCGCCCGCTCCTCATCGCGGTCGCTGGCAGAAATCTCGTGCTCCTCCCGCAGCACATCCTGGGCAGCCTGCAGATGTTTCAACGCCGCTTTCGGATCAGGTTCGTACATGCCGAGAATGCGGTGCGCCTCGGCTTCAAGGCGGGCCTGGCCCACAGCATGCGCGTGCCGGGCAACATCGCTCAGTGCCCTCTCGGCTTGTTTGCGATTGTCCTCGCGGATCCAGGTCACAGCCGATTGCAGTTCGCGCTGCACTTTATCAGCGTTGCTCGGGGCAAAAACAATGGCCCGGTCATACTCTTCGCGCGCTTCTCGTTCTTTCCCCATCAGCGCTAGCGTGTCGGCGACGCCGACTTCAGACCCGAAATTCGGGTCGATTCGGATGCTCATGCGGTACTGCTCAAGGGCTGCATCGAGTTTGCCCGCCATGCGCAGAATCTCGCCGTAGGAATCATGCGGGTTGGGCTGGTCCGGCTCCAAAGCCACATAGCGATCCATAGCCGCGAAAGCTTTCTCAAAGTTGCCGGTGTCGGCGTATCCGTAAGCCACGTCGTTCAGTGCCGCGGCATAATCTGGATAAAGCGTAAGAGCACGCTCCAGAACCGTTACCGCCTGCTCATAGCGCTGCTGTTGCATGAGCCAGTCGCCGGCGAGATACGCCAGGCGCTGATCCTGCGGATACTTTGCCAGCAAATCATTCATGGCGCTGATCGCAGGCACGTAGTTGTTCTCCTGCGCGCCGGCCAGCCAGCGGATCAGCAACTGCTCGCTCGGACTCACTTTGGGCGCCAACTGCTTGGCCCGTGTGCGCGTGGCCGCTTGTTCGGCCGGATCCGGACTCATGCGGGAAAGCAGGATGAAGGCTTGCGCAAAATTAGGATCTGCCTTGGTCGCGGCCCGCAGGTCCTGCAGCGTTTCCGGAACGCGGTATTCTTCGAAGTCACGCATCGACTTCTCGAAGCTGATGCGTGCTTGTGCTGAGGAAGTGGTAATCGGCAGTTTGGTGGATGCACTTTTCTGCCCTGGCTGAACCGGATTGGACTTGGCGCCAGCCCACGCGGCCAAGGACGAAAACATCAGCAGGTAAACACACCAACGGCGAAGCATTGGTCCCCCGGAAACTGTTGATTTCTTGCTTCTTATCCGACGAGCGTATCACGCAGTTTGAACCCGCCCAAAGTTACCTAGGTTACCCGCCAAACGATTGATTTTCTTGGCAGTTTAGGCCTGATTCGGGCGGTTTGGGAAAAGTGTGAAGCTTTCCGAAGGCCGGCGTTCTTACCAGTGGAGTGGCTTCAAATTGCCGATCGCCTGGCCTCGAAATCACGCTGAGGAGTTGCCGTACACAGCCCAGGATGCTTCGGAGAAATACACCGCCGCCATATTGTCATCCCTGTCTGTTTTACGGCGGCGACTTTGATTCTCACAATACGAACTCGAATGCTCTGGCCAACGAACTGACTACCTCGGTCGTAAGTGGCGCGAGAGTCTTCGTCCCGTTTGTCGTCCCCGCCGGCAAGACATGGACCGTGACCGCCATCTTCTCTAACAATCTCTCTAACGTGGACGTAATCGATCCTCTGGAGGGACTGTGGTCCATTTCGAAAGGTATGAGTCAAGGCAATGGTGGGAAGGTGGTGGCGCAAGGCGCTGCCGCGGCCACATTCACCGCTGCCGGTCGACATGGCTTCGGGCAGAAAGAATACACGCTGATGTTAACCATGGATCCTCCCGTGAAACTGAAAGCCGGTTTGTACTGGATGACTGCCGAACCAGAATGCAAGAATCCGACAGACCGTGCCTGCGCAGCCGCCTCCTACTACTTGTCGGATGTTGAGGACGTTCCGCGCAAACACGCCGTCGGGAACGAAGTCGAAGTCAATGATAAGTCCTGGTATTTCTCCGGCGAATTTGGATATTTCTACTACCCGACGTGGGGCACCCAGGGCGCGTGCCACGGCACCGGATGCGACCGGTTCTCTGCAGGCGCGGTGGGAACCGAAGCACCTGAATAAAGGAAGAATCTGCGGTGATCGAAATAATTGGGAAGGCAGAGCATGCAGGTATGTCACCCGCTGCTGCGAAGCAACTCAGTATCTCCCGCAAGCTTAGGCTTCCTTAAAGCGCTCCGCCCGATCGATCCAGTGCCAAAGCACGCATCCGAGCGCCCACACCACCAACAACGGAAGCAGACTCGCCAAGCCGTGCAGACCGGCCAGTTCTCCCAGGTTGAAAGCGCCGAGGACACGGCCGGTCGGGTCTTCCGCGATGGTCAGCATCGACTGCTGATTCAGAGACAATTTGCCTGCCCAGAATGACGGCCAAAAGAGTTGGAACAGGGCACATCGAAACTCATCAGGAGGCTGCGGGGTGGTTGAGACGGCCATCAGAGCGAATATCCCGCCGCAAGCCGCAGCCAGCGCAAGGAGACTTCGACAGAAAGGACGCGCTCTGCTCCACGCCGGCGCTAGCCCGACGCACAGCAGAGGCAGCCCAGCAGCCATGTATCGCGGCCCGTATGACCAGCCGCCCGCCCACACCACAAACGAGGAGTTGAACAAGAAATAGTAGGCGGCAATCGCCGCGGCGGCAGCAGCGGCGGCGCGGGAGGTTGGCTGCTTCCACAGCCATCGCAAACCGAACGGCGCCGCCAGGGCAACCGGAGCCACAAACAGCAAACCGCGCCGGCAGCCGAACAACAACTTGAGGGCAACATCGATTCGGGGATAGGTCACACCCATGTAGCCACGCTTCATCCAGGGAAATGCTCCCGCCGGGTAGTACGAGTAGCTGGGCTGAAATGCGGAGCCAAAGACAAGGAACTGATAAATCAAAAGAACGGCAATGCAGGCGGACGCGCCGGTCGCAATTCCTGCGGACGTGTGCCATCGTCTTGCCGGGCCATCCTTCCAAACCAGCGCCAGTGCGAGAACAGCGACGATAAGCGCCGCCGGAGCCGCCGGGTATTCCGTAACCGTGGCCCACCCCGCGGTAAGGCCGACGGCCAAACCGAGCAACGCATCCCCACCATGACTTTGGACGTGGCGAAGCCTGAGGGCAAGCGCAAAGCCGAACACCAGGCACGCACCGGCAGGCGAATGCCCCCAGAACAACGTAGAGTAAGCCCACATGGGAGTCGCCAGGCCCAACGCGAGAGCCCCAAATGCTGCGGCGTTGACGCTGCTGCCCAGTTGCAACGCAATCAGAAACAGCACCGCACATGCCGCGGCCATTGGAAGCGCCACGGCGAAGACGGTAACGAAATAAGATGTCGCCACCAGACCTCGGGCCGACGCTGGATCTACTCTCGCGGCTCGCAGCAAGGGTCTTGCCGCTTCTGCGACTGGAATAGCCAGCAGTGCGAGTCCGGGAGCTTTATCAGAATAATAGTGACCATTGGCGACGGCTTTGTCTTCAGTGTTCTCGTGGTAGGCATCGATGCGCAACGTCCCCCGCTCAATCACGGCGCGCACCAGATCGAAACGGGAGTTCTGGTTCCATCCCCCGGCTTGATAAAAATACGCATAGGAGGTGAGAACAACAGTGCCGATCAGGAGCGCACGCACGCGAATCGACGAACAATTGTTCCGCAGGGAAACATTCATCGCTGATAGGCTCAGGAGGCTCCAGCTTGCTTCATTGTGATGTATTCGGCGATGGCACGGGCTCCGCCGGCGGCAGCAGCCGAAGCTTCCTATTGATGTTCGGCCAATACTGCCGCAACAGGTTCCCGCCGAACTTCCAGCCCATGTCGGATGCGTAGCGGATGAACGTATTGCCCACTCCCCGACTTCCTTCAGGATAATAGGTGTTGGACAGCCCTTCGCCCGCGAGTGGACCCAGGAGTCCGGCGAAGTTCACCACCCGTTTTCCGGAGTCGCTGCGCGTCAACGCCACTCTGACGGCGGCGTACTTCATCGATTCCCTGAAGGAGAGGTTCTTCTTCACATAAAAGCGCGGGTCCTCGTGCAACGCGGCCGCGATCAGGAAAGTCCCAAACAGGTTGCCCGAAGCGGCGCGAGCCATGTGGGCTCCAAAGCGCTTGCCAAATCCTCCGCCTTCTTGACCGTATCCCGCGGGGCTATTGATCGCTTGACCGAAAGCTGAGCTAATCAGCGCTGCGCCGGTTGTGGACAGCGACACGCTGTTGTTTGCCGCCAGCTTAAACTTCTCCCAACTGTTGAGCGGTCCCGCGTTGGTCGCTAGGTCAGGAAAGACCAGCGACTTCCGCTGCAGCAGTTTGAAAAAGGCCATCCCATTCTGCAACGGGTTAGTCGCTTGCGGTGCGGTTTGCGTTTGTGCGCCGGCAGGCGGCGCATCGGGCGGAGTCGGGGACGGGCTTTGCTGCGCGACGACGGCGGCACACGCCAGACACCAGATTGCAGTCGTCAAAACCAGGCGTTGCATCCCACGCTTATCACCAGCCACGAAATCTCCTTCGTTCAATACCATGCTCAAGAAAAATCGGGATTAGCTGACTCTTGGATGCTAATTACAGAGTGCGGAGTACTGAAGAATATCATCAGATCTTAAGGAAAATTCCTTTGCGATGCAGCACCCACATTGCCACCCAGCACATCAGGACATACGCCAGTGCATACAGTAACGACGCACTCGCCGGACTGGCCAGAGGTGCAAATACATGCCCGTAGATGGATTCCTGCCAACTCATCCCGGCGGCGCGGGTGCGCACGTTATCGAGTAAATGCGATATCAGCTCGGAAAAAACGTAGGCGGCAATCGCATTCATGCCAAAAACCAGCAGCGGCTTGGTCCAGGGTCCGCGCCGTTGTTTGGCATCCACGATCCAGTAACACAACGCCAGGCAGAGCAGAGCCAGACCAGCGGTGAAGATCACGTAGGAACTGGTCCAAAGCTTTTTGTTGATGGGAAATCCGAGGTTGAGAATCTCTCCCGCGGCCACGCCGAGCAATCCAAACAGCGCCATGCCCAACGCCTTGTTCTTCGCGGAACGCGCGGAACGAAGCCATTGCCCGGTGAGCAGCCCCAGCAGGCTGGTGGCAACCGCGGGGATGGTGCTCAACACGCCTTCAGGGTCGCGAGTACCCTCGTACAAATGTCCTGCGAGAAGTTGGCGGTCGAGCCATGCCGCGAGGTTGCGATCGGGATCGAGCAGTGGAATGTCGTGTGTGGGTACGCCGAATCCTGGAACCGGGACAAAGCGCATCAGAATCCAATAGCCGACCAGACAGCCGGCGACGGTGAGAATCCAAACTCGCCAATTCGCCCACAAAGCGAGAATTGCCGAAATGACATAGCAGATCGCAATCCGTTGCAGCACGCCGTAAACCCGCCACGATGCCAGATGGTATTGGTTGGGAAAACCATTCAGAAACATGCCCAGCACAAATAGCGCCAGACCGCGCCAAAGCACATGCACAAGAAGCTTTTGCCGCGTCTCGCCGCGCTTCAGGCGTGAGCTGAAGGAAAACGCCATCGCCACGCCGACAATAAAAAGAAAAAACGGGAAGACCAGATCGGTCGGTGTCCATCCGTTCCACTGGGCGTGCTTGAGCGGCCAATAGGAGTTGGGATCGTCGCCTGCGTTGTTGACCAGGATCATGCCCGCAATCGTCGCCCCGCGAAACAAGTCGAGCGACATCAAACGCGACGCCGGTGAGGCCGATGCTGCGGTGACCTTTTCTTCTCGGGGAGAAGTGCTGGATATCGCGGACGTCATACGAAGCAGCTATCTTAGCAGGACACTGATGGAGCGTCCGTACTTAACGAAGGTTGGAACCGAAACCAGCCGCTTTTCCAGTTCGGGAAGGAAGTTTACTGTTTGGTACTGGGTATCCCCCACCCCCTTGATGCACAAAATCTAGGAAACAATCGAGATAGGTTTTCGCCTCGCGCTAGATCTTTGAGTTTACAGGGGTTACACGCAAAATATAGATAACATGAGAGTTACAGGTGGCGCGTCGAGCTCCGCGGTTCCATTTTGGCACCGAGGAGCTGGCCGGAGGCTACGCCCGCGGTCGAGTTGTCAAAGAGCGAAGATTATCTTCAAGATAACCTGTATGTGCTTATGTTATCGGAGGTGACAGGGTGGGGTCAAGGAGAAAGCCGGCGGGCGGCGAGGCGGGTTCCGAATTGGGAATATATGGTATGGCAAACCTTGGCGGAGTTACGGGGTGAGTTTGAAGACCACGCCGTAGCCGTCGGCGCCGCCGAGGACGGTGCCGCCGTAGAGGTTGCCTTTGTCGTCCATGGTGAGGCCGCCGGCGGGCACGGCCCCATCGGAGCCGGTGAACGCGTGCAAGACCGTGTAGGTCCATTTGCCATTCTTGCCGGGTGCCAGCTTGTAGACTACGCCGCAGCCGCAGCCCGAGCCGCTGTAGCCCGTGGTCCCGTAGAGGACGCCCGCTTTGTCGATCACGACGCCGCCGTCCGGGGCATAGCCGTTCTGTCCGTTGCCGAAATTGTAGAGCAGGGTTTCCTTCCACTTGCCGTTGCTCTGGGGGGTCAGCTTGTATACCGTGCCGCAGCCGCCTTCGCAGCCGGCACCCCCGCCGATTGTGGTTGTGCCATAGAGGTTGCCTGAGCTGTCCAGGGTTACGCCGCTGGAGGGTTCCGCGCCGTCTCGCGAAAAGCCGGTAAAACGGTGTAGGACGTGCTCCTTCCAGCGCCCGGATTGCATGCTGAGTTCGAAGACAACGCCGCAGCCTTCGCTGACCGGGCAGTGGGGAGGGCCATTACCGCCGCCCTCAGTTACGCCGTAGAGATTGCCCGTTTCGCCGAGAGTCAACCCGGCGTAGGGACTGGATCCGCCGGGCGCGTAGTCGGGGTAGTCGGAGGGGTAGAAGCTGTTAAGCACGGTCTCGTTCCAGCCACCGGAGCCCGGCGTAAGCTCAAAGGCTACTCCGCCGCCGTTTGCGCCTCCGCCTGGCGTGGTGCCGTAGAGATTTCCCCTGCCGTCCGCGATCACGCCTGCTATAGGCTCGCCGCCGCTGTCGCCGTCAAAGTCCAGAAGCGCCTTCTCCGTCCAGCCGCTGGAACCAAGCGTCAGCTCGAACACCGTGCCGTAGCCGTAAGCGCCCCCCCACACGGTGGTGCCGTACAAGTTGCCCGAAGCGTCCAGAATCAGCCCAGCATTCGGGGCTTCTCCGTCGTTCTCCCCTGTGAAATCGTACAGAACGGCAAATCCCCAATTTCCGCCTGACGGTGCCAGCCGGAAAACAACTCCGCATCCGTCCCGGCAGTTCTGGTTTCCCCCGCCGAGGGACGCGCCGTACACGTCCCCCTTCTTATCCAGGGCCACGCCTTGGTTTCCGTCGCCGTCGGCTCCCCCCGTGAAGCTGTGCAGCACTTTGTACCCTGGTGCAGCCGGGGCGGTCGGGCAAAAGCTGAGTGCTAAAGCGGCGAGGGCCATCATCCGGGCAAATCTCGATTTCAATCCTCCGGTTTCCATCTCGTTCGCCTCCCTAACTCTAGCATGTACTCAGTTCCTGCTGACCTCGCAATTCTTGGTTACTCATTCGCATCGTTGTCCGGATCTAGCGGATAGGTCGAAAAGCACGTTACGGTTTGACTTTTATAGAGCGGATTGTGGAAGCAAATTTCCGGGTACTTCGCCCCATTGACCGTCCGAAAGGGGATCGGCGTCGGGTTCGATTGCGTGTAGGTGAAAAAATCCGACAGCCCATACGGGTCCAGCGGGGGCAAGCCGACATCGGGGGCAAAGAAGTCCGCGTAGGGGAAGTTTGGGTCGCCGGAGATGCCGGCCTGGCCGCCGAGGCGCTGTCCTTTCGGCGCCAGCGCGTACTCGATGAAGTTCAAGATGCTGCCAAAGTCGTGGTTGACGCTGGAGACGTAGCCGGTGTACACCGCTGGGGGCTGCGCCGTCTGGACCGCGTATGCGGAGATAGCCAGCAGAGGTGCGCGGAACCCGTATACGTACTGGGCTCCGTTGTCGTTGCCGCCGTTCGGGTAGCCGATAGCGAGAGGCGGAACGTGGTCGTAGTAGCCGCCCCAGTCGTCCCAAGTTACGAGGATGACCGGGGGGCTGGCCCACCTTTACGTTCGTTGTAAAGGTGGGAACGATGAGGTCGGTGGCGAAATCGGGAGGCAGGCTACGTTGGTTCCCACCTTTGCAAAACCCGCGAAGGTGGGCCAGCCGCCATGGGAAGCGCCAACGACCGCAGCCCGATTATCCAGTAGTGGGTTGATTTCGAATGGTTCACGCGAGATCCCTTGCCCCGCTTGAAAAAGCGCGGGGCTTCGGGATGACGACCTCAGGGCAAAAGGCAAGTGATGAGCGAACTTTAACATTCGTGGCCCGTTACCTCGGTCACCGTGACCCCTTGCCGGGTGCGGGATATGATCAGGCATCGGGCGTTGCCATGAAGAAATTGAAGTTCATTCTCTCCCTGACCAATAACGACAACGACTATCAGATCGAGCAGGCGGCATCCGCCGAACAAGCTGCAAAACGGCTGGGTGCGGAGGTACAGATCATCCATGCCGACAACGATTCGGTCACGCAGAGCCAGCAACTTCTGAAGATTATCCAATCGCGCAACGAGGCGCTGCCGGACGGAATCATCTTTGAACCCGTGGGCGGGACTGCGATGCCACAAGTGGCGCGCGCGGCGGCCGCTGCCGGAGTCGGATGGGTTGTCCTCAACCGCGATGCGGAATATGCTTCTGAGCTTCGCCAGGCTTATCGTGTTCCCGTGTTTTGCATTACCTCGGACCATGAAGAAATCGGCCGCATCCAGGGCCGGCAATTTGCCGCATTGCTGCCTCGCGGCGGAACTGTCTTGTACATTCAGGGTCCTACGGAAAATCTGGCCGCCAAGCAGCGTACTTTCGGCATGTATGAGACCAAGCCAGCCGATGTGCAGGTCAAACTCATGAAGGCGCAATGGACCGAGTCCAGCGCGCACCGCACCGTCAGTTCGTGGCTGCGCTTGTCCACTTCTCAGCAAACTCATCTTGATTTGATCGCGGCCCAGGACGATTCCATGGCGCTGGGTGCTCGCAAAGCTTTCCAGGAGGAACCAAATCCGGAGGCTCGCGAGCGCTGGTTGAGGCTGCCCTACATCGGATGCGACGGTCTCCCGAACAGCGGGCAAACCTGGGTGCGACGCGGCTTGTTGACGGCCACAATCTTTGTGCCGCCGAATGCCGGGACTGCCCTGCAGATGCTGGTGGAAGCCATGCAAACTGGCGCAATGCCGCCGGAGCGCTCGCTGACTACGCCGGTGTCGATTCCTGCGCTCGACGCCTTGGCCACGTCGCAGGCAGAGAAGACCCGCGCGCTCTCTGCGGGAACGTCATAACCTCTGACTTCCGAAGGTGTGCTTCGTCTTGCTACATTGGTCCTTTGCGAAGGAGCACTGATGCCGACCCTGGTAGCGCAGCCCACTCGTATTTCCGCCGCGGGAACCAAACCCAAGTTGATTGACGAATACATCGGACGCGTCAACACCAAAACCGCCGGCGTCAGCGTTGCCCACATGCACAGCCCGCAGGGTTGGGAAGAACCGGGACAGACTCCGGAGTTCGACGAGTTCACTCTGGTCTTGAAGGGCACGGTACGGGTTCGGCACAAGGGCGGCTACATGGATGTAACCACGGGCCAGGCCGTCATTGCGCACGGAGGTGAGTGGATTCAGTATTCCACTCCGGCGGAGGGCGGCGCGGAATATATTGCCGTTTGCCTGCCGGCCTTCGCAATGGACACGGTTCACCGCGACGAGTAAGTCAGGTCTCTCCGTCGTTTGTTAAGCCGCCAAACTGGTGGAAAGCGGTGTGACCGCAACCGCTGGCTCGTGAGGACCGTAGTCGAGGCCTTCGTGCCTGCGGGCTTCATACCAGAGCGCGAGCTCGACCCGGTTCCAGAATCCCAGTTTGTCGTAGATGACACGCAGGTGATTTTTCACCACGTGCTGGGTTGTGCCGATGACTTCAGCCACCTCGCTGTTCTTCAAGCCCCGAGCGACGAGCTCGATGACCTGGCGCTGGCGTGGGCTGGGGATGCGGGTTCCATAAAGGCTGCTTTTTGGCGTGGACGCGATTGATTTTGAGGACGACATAGTATGAACTCCTGGATTTAGCCACGTGCGGCCACACCTGGCGTGGATGAATGTCACGACTGTTCTCTGTTGGGCGCTGGCGCTGCCTCCATCGCCACAGTTCCTTAGAACGGCGAGTGAGACGCGCTACCACGCAGATTGTTAAACCCAAACTCGTGTGAGTTCAGCGCAAGTTGTCACAACCCGATGTGACGGGAGTCACATTGAGGAAAACATCGGGGTTAAAAGCAAGAATCTAAGGAGCCCTGGACTGTTCCCAAAACGGTCGTCGGAAAAAATCGATTTGTTCTTGTCCTGGAATCGACTCCTGGAATCAAGCCGGGCGAACGGAGATCCACTATCGCTATTGGGGGACGGAGGGTGTGGAAGTACGGAAGGCAGGATTGGTGCTGAACCTCCGGGGAAAGCTCGCTTCGTAGGACGACAGGCCCGGACAAATGAAGTGATGGGCCAACGAAAATCCGTATGCTTCCATCTCGCTCTTCGCTTCCTCCGCGGTCCAACCCTGTTCGGCCATTCGATAGGCGGCAATGGCCATGCCGGATCGGTCGTCCCCCAGGCGACAGTGGACGAAGACCTTCTTGCCTGAGTTCTGGCGAAGCAGAGTGAGGAAACGCACGAAAACGGCGTCGTTGGGAAACGGACAGTGCCACGGAATCGAGACATATTGCATCCCAAGCTTGGTAACGCGCCCACGTTCGGCTTCCCGCGAACCGCGCATGTCCACGACGATGTTGATGCCCATTCTTGCCAGCGCTTCGAATCCTTGAGTGGTCGGCTGCCCGCCACGAAAGAGTGTCGGAGTTACCTCGCCGGCATTCGCGACACCTTTAATTGTCAGGCGACGCGCGAACGGGCGTTCCGCAGAATGAGCTGAACCAAGCTGGTTCGCTGCCTGAGGTACGTGAGGCGTAGCACATAAAGCCGGGACGAAAATGGCGCTAATCGCTAGACCGTGGAAACGTCGTAAGAATCGCATGCAGGGAATCTTCTTCCATCCTAGTGAAAAGTTGCGTTAAGTACGAATCCTAGATGCGCAAAGATAGTTGGGAGCGTGGATAATTTTGAAATTAACAGATTCTGCCCTGCGAAAAGAACGCCTATGGTACGACTCGCCCCGTCGATGTGACGTCGACCTCAACTTTATCGCTCACGTGAAGAAGGAAGGTGTTTGGGTTTTTCAGCCCCCATGCGATGTACGGAATAACGATGTGGGTGTGAACATGAAGGCTGTTCCCTTTCGGCTCCACTGCCACGGTCAGCGTCATGGGATGGTCCGCCCCGTGCAATCTGAAAATGCCTTCGACCTGCACTTCAGAGTCGCCATCAAGCGCGACTTTGCCTGACATCCTGGCAGGAGTGAAACTGATCTCTGGATAGCGCTGGCTTTCCAGAATTTCCTGGTGCATCTTGTGGTCGCGACCCTTGTTTCCACTGTCGCCGCTGGCGGCGTCGACGACAATGAGTCCGCTGACGGAACCAGTTGACGGGTTAAAGTGAATCGTTCCACTCTTGAGCATGAAGGTTCCATGCACGGTGTGGAGAGTGGCATCGAGCGTGAACTCGATCTGGGTGTTCGCTGGATCGAGTTCAAGCGTCGTTTCCTGGGCTCGAAGTGTTTCAGCGCCCAGGCTGGCGACAAATAGAAGTAGCCCGACCGAGAGCAAGCGGGGCGTTAGGAAGTTTGATCTATAGGCGCTCATGCCGGGTTATATTCCCGTTCTGTTGCCGTGGACATCACGCGATCTTCAGCGCGGGAAATGGTAGTAGACATCCTGCTTGGAGGGAATCGGGATGCCATTCTTGGAGGCCGGTGTAAAGTGCCAATTCTCCAGCGCCGCCAGCACCCTCTGATCGATCGCGGCACCGAGGCTCTGAATGACGATCTTCTGCACAATGGTTCCCTGCTCGTCGATCGTGATTTCCACGATGACGTCGCCCTGGACGCCGGTCGAGTCCGATCCAAATACGGGATCGGGGGACACAACTGGCAACGCCGGTCGAATCTCGGGACCGGTGAACGTCCCGTAAGAGAGGGATCCGTAGAGCGAGCCGGCTGCCGGACCGCCGGGCCGATTCGATGCGGTCTCGTTGCCCATCTCCAATTTCGGCGGAGGCGGCTCCAGACGGTGCGGCCCTGCTTTTTTTGGAGGCCGCTGCCAGGTAAGGCGTGGTTTTGGCTGATCCTGCGAAACTCCGGAGTCGCCACCGAAATAAATGCGAGTCAGGGAACTGCCGGATTGTCCGCGCACCACCGACGACGGAGCCACAAAGATTGGAGCCGGGCTGTGCACAAGCCAACCAAGAAATATAAGATGCAGCGCCAGGGAAACGCTTAGCGATGTGGCTTGGCGTTTCGGAATGCCGGGATGGAATTGCGTGAACATCAGCGACTACCGCTTACGCCTATTCTACGCACTCTTTCGCTAGAATAAACAGAATACGGATGGACGATTCCCTTCTGAGCAATCGCTGCGATTTTTGCAGCACACGAAGCTACAATGGTTTGCATCTATAGGGCAGCAGCTGAATCAACATAACATTACCGTTAGGGCTGCTGTGCTCCTTATCATCTATGGACTACCTGAACCCGAAGAAACAATGGCGGCACGAAAGGGGACTCCTTTCTTGTCTGGCGTTTCTGTGCGTTCTGGCGAGCCGCCTTCTTCTTTGCTCATCAGCGCTGGGCCAAGCTCTGACGTCGGGACTAACCCAACAATCCGGCGCGTCTTCTTACGGCAGTAGCGCATCCGGTGCCAGCCAGTCAGACTCCAGTCAGTCCAACAGCCCCGGTTCGGTCATTCTTCAAGGTCCGTTTTCAGGCAGTGTTCCCGAGGGCAAAGCCACTGCGGGGGTATTGCCGCTTTCTTTCAAAGAGGCAGTCAATCGCGGCTTGAGAAATAACCTCGGCATCCTCCTGCAGAGCGACAGCACTCTGACCGCACGCGGCGAGAAGTGGAAAGAACTCAGCGAACTGCTTCCCCACGTGAATGCCACGGTAAACGAGACGGTTGAACAGATCGACTTTGCGGCTTTAGGATTTCGCTTCAAGATTCCGGGAGTGCCCAGCGTTGTCGGTCCAATTGGAGTTTTCCAGACGGGTGCATACCTGACCCAGTCGCTGTTCGACTATCATGCCATCGAGCGCAAACGCGGTGCTTCCTACACCGAGAAGGCCGCACAGTACTCTTTGAAGAACGCTCGCGAGTTGGTGGTGCTCGCGGTCGGCAACGCGTATCTGGTTGCGCTCTCCGGTGCAGCCCGAGTAACCACGGCGCAAGCCGATCAGCAGACGGCGCAGGCCCTTTACGACAAGGCGGCCGATCAGCAAAAGGCCGGCGTGATCCCGGCGATTGATGCCCTTCGCGCGCATGTGGAGTTACAGAGCCGGCAACAACAGTTGATCGTTGCCCGCAACGACTATGCGAAACAGAAGCTGACGCTGGGGCGCGTTATTGGTCTGCCACCTGGCCAGGAGTTTAGTCTCACTACTGCGGCCCCGTATGAACCGCTGGCGACGGCGCCACTGGAGGATGACTTGCAGCGTGCGTATGCATCGCGGCCAGACTACCTGGCGGCTGCGCAACAAGTACGGTCGGCAGAGGAATTTCGCAGGGCGGCAACGTCGGAGCATTACCCTACGCTCGATATGGCTGGGGACTACGGAGCCGCAGGAATCCGCCCAGGAAGTTCGCACGGCGTGTTTACACTGGGAGCCACCTTGAATATCCCAATCTTTGCCGGCGGGAAAACCCATGCGGACGTTATTGAGGCGGAAGCCACGCTCCGCCAGAGCCGTCAGCAACTTGAGAACCTGCGCGGCCAGATCGACTACGAAGTCCGTAGCGCCCGTCTCGACCTCAACGCGGCGGCCGATCAGGTTGAGGTGGCGCGCAGCTCGGTCGATCTTGCGAGCCAGACACTCGAGCAGGCGCGCGACCGTTTTGCCGCGGGCGTCACGGATAACCTGGAGGTAGTTCAGGCGCAAGAAGCCCTGGCGGCGGCGAACGAAAGCTACATCTCCAGTCTCTATGCCCACAATGTGGCCAAAATATCGCTGGCGGAAGCAGTCGGCTTTGCCGAAGAGGGTGTCAAGCAATACCTCCAGAATCAAGATAAGTAGAATCAAGGTAAGTAAACATGGCAGAAAATACAGACACGATGGTGCGAGACAATCAGCCTCAAGCCCAGCGGACTGCCACTCAGCCCGCCCCGTTGCCTGCTTCGGAAAGAGATCTTCGCTGGAAAAGCTTTCAGGCGGGCAACCCCAGATTCCGCGTTTTTCTTATTGTCGGAATCGTTGTGCTCCTCGTCATGGGCTTCTTTCTGTGGCGCTACTTCGACAGTTACGAGGACACCGACGACGCGCAGATCGATGGCCACCTGAACTCGATCAGCGCCCGCGTCTCTGGCCATGTCTTGAAACTTCTCGTCGAAGACAATCAATACGTGGCAGCGGGAACCCCGCTGGTTGAGATTGATCCCAAGGATTATCAGGTAGCCGTGGATCGAGCCAAGGCGGACTACGCTGATGCCGTTGCTACGGCAGACGCCGCGCGCGTGAACGTACCCATCACCTCAGTCAACACCAGCAGTCAAACATCCAGCGCGCAAGCGGATGTGGAAAATGCAAACGCCGGGATTGCTGCTGCGCGTCAACAGTACGCCGCGGCGAACGCACAGTTGGCAGAGGCCGAAGCCAACAACGTCAAAGCGCAGAGTGATCTGGTGCGTTACAAGCAGTTAGTCGATAAGCAGGAAATTTCACAACAGCAATACGATCAAGCGGTCGCAGCAGCGAACGCTGATGCTGCGGCCGTGGACGCTGGTCGAGCTTCGGCGTCGGCCGCCGACCACCAAGTGCGGCAGGCCCAGAGCAAGCTGCTACAGGCCCAGGCAAATCTCCGCGCCGCTGCTACCGGTCCACAGCAAGTCGCGACCATTCGATCGCGGGCGCAATCCGCAGAGGCGCAGGCTGATTTCAAGAAAGCTGCGCTGGAGCAGGCTGAATTGAACCTGCAGTACACCCTTATTGTGGCTCCCGTGAATGGAGTCGTTACCAACCGCACTGTGGAAGTCGGACAAAATGTGTCGATCGGCCAGGAGTTGATGAGAGTGATCAACCTCGACGACATCTGGGTGACGGCCGACTTCAAGGAAACTCAACTCAAGCGCATGCAAGTCGGCCAAAAGGCGACCATCCACGTGGACACGAATGGCAAAGACTACAACGGGCACGTGCAGAGCATTGCCGGGGCAAGCGGCGCCAGCACCAGCTTGCTGCCTCCGGAGAATGCGACCGGGAACTACGTTAAGGTGGTGCAACGCATTCCGGTCAAGATCACGTTCGATCCCGGCGAGACCAAAGAACACGTGCTGCGTCCCGGAATGTCAGTTGAGCCCAAAGTGTGGGTAAAATAAAAATAAAAGAGGAGGGTTGATGTACCGCATCATTACCATCGAGCGCGAATACGGAAGCGGTGGCGGCGAGATTGCCTGCGAGCTTGCCAAGCGGCTCGGCTGGAAGCTCTGGGACCACGCTTTGACGGAGGAGATCGCCAAAGTTGCGAACGTAGAGTGCGCAACCGTCGAGCGCTGTGCGGAACGCGTGGACGGAACATTTCAACGCCTGGTGAAAGTCTTCTGGCGTGGCAGCCATGAGCGAAGCGTGCCCTTGCCCGGCGTGGAACCATTTGACACGGACCGCTTTGTCTCCGTAGGACAGCAAGTCATGGAAAAGGCTGCCGAGACCGGCAATTGCGTGATCGTGGGCCGAGGCGCGCCCTACTTTCTGCGGGAACGCGCAGACGCCTTCCACGTTTTTCTCTATGCGCCCCACGCGGAAAAGCTTGAGCGATTGCTGAAACTAGGGAAAAGCGAGAAAGAAGCGGACGAGTTACTGAACACCATCGACCGCGATCGGATGACTTTTGTGAAGCGTTATTTCGATGCCGATTGGCCCACGCGCTGCCTTTATCACATGATGATCAACACGGCAGTCGGGAACGAAAATGTGATCTCTACAATTCTGACTACCATGCGCACCGTGGAACGTACGCTCGTAGCCGTCTAACCAGGCAATCTCGTGGACAAATCCGGCCTCTAAGGCCAACCCGGTCCCCGTGTTAACACTTTAGTAATCCTCCTGACTGCACCTTTTTTGCTGCAATTTAACATTCCTGCAATATTCTCCAACTATCATGAGAAGGTCAGCATCTCCGGTTGAGGAGTGGCAGTTGGCATCACCCCGAGTATCACGATTTGCTCTACCGCTGCAGGTCGCTGCCGTCTGCTACCGCCGGCAAGGGCAATCGATCGAGTTTCTGCTGGTGAACACCAACGGCGGCAACAAGTGGACGTTTCCGAAAGGCGATCCTGAGCCTTCAATGTCGCACAGCCATGCGGCGGAACGCGAAGCGTGGGAAGAAGCTGGGGTTCGCGGCCACATCGAGCCACGGCACTTTCATCTTTATTTGCATTCGAAGGGCGTCTTCTGGAAACCGCCGGGAGTGCGCGAATTCGTGATCAAGGCTTTCCTGATGGAAGTTGACTTGATCGACGGGTCGCACGAACCCGAACGCAACCCCACGTGGTTCAGTCCTGACGATGCCAAGAAGATTCTGGCCAAAGGGCGCGAAGTCAAGTATACGAGAGAAATGCAAGCCGTGGTCGACCGCGCGATGGAGCACCTGGGCGCCGCGAAGGCTGTGCCAGCAGGATAAGAACATCCTGTGGTGCGCCTCTGCATTTCCCGCGAACCGCTTACGGCGTCAGCAGGAACCCGTGAGCCACGCCATTGATTGTGCCGTAACCGACAATTTGTCCGGCACCGTTGATCGAAGACGCATGCTCCAGGACCCAGCCTGAGTTCTTGGAAATCATGTTGTTCAGGTCCTGCATCCCTTTCTTCTTGGTCCAGATATAGGCGTGGTTGTCACCGCCAGCTATCGTGGACTGCCCCAGTATCTCTCCGGAGTCGCTGATATAACCCGGCGAGCTGGAGTTGCCTCCCGCGAGCGTACCGATCGAGTGTATCCCTGTCGCGTCCCAATAGACAGAAACTCCATTGGGATATTTCGGTGATGTGGACGAACCCGCAATCACACTCGAATCGTTAAGCCAAATGCCCTCGCTATTCTTACCTCCCGGCAACGTTCCCAGATCTTTCCATCCATTCGCATTGCTCCAAAGGAAGCCGTGATACCTCGTGCCCTTCTCGTTGAAATAGGCGACGCCCGTGACTTGCAGTTTTTCGTTGATATCGTACGCATAGCAATATGGGGCCTTCGGCAAGCGGTGCTCATCTTGAATGTGGTATTTCCCTCCGCTCTTGGTCCACAGAACCACATCCACATCGCCGTTGGACACAAGCGACTGTCCCACGATTACGCCTTTCGAGGTGATCGCGTCCGCAACGCTGTACGCGTTGCCGCCCGGCAGCGTTCCCAAGTCGACCATCCCGCCGCCCTTGGTCCAGAAGAAACCGTGCCCGTTGCCAGTCGAAGTATCTCCTGACCAACCGACGACCTCCCTTGAGTCATTCACGACATAGCCAATGCTCTGGTCGTTGCCAGAGAGGTTGCCCAGATCCTCCATGCCACCACTGCTGCTCCATAAAAAGGCCTCGGCGGGTATATTGGTGGCACAGGGCACGGTTGGCAGCATCGAGTTGTCGGAACAACCTGTGACCAGGCCATGGTTGTTGTTGTCATCGGCATAACTGCTGGTAAAGCCTGACAGCGCGCCAAGGTCGGTGACAGTATAGGTTTGCGCGGCCGCGGCGGTGGCGAGTATCGATGCGCACAAACAGATTGAAACCGTTCTTATTCTTCTCATCTGGACCCTCCCCCAAGGGACGGCTTGCAATGTTATCGCAACTCGCAGTTTGGTGCCAGATGATTGCCTCGTGGAAGAAACGGGTTGCTTTCTGCCAACACCTCACTCATGAGACGATTGAATTGACGCCATGATTCAGTTGTCCTCTGCCGGAAAACGTTACGGTCACAAGCTCCTCTTCGAGGCAGCCGATTGGATGATTACGCCCCGGGACCGCATCGGCCTGGTGGGAGCGAATGGCACCGGGAAATCCACGCTGATGAAGATTTTCGCGGGCATCGAGACTCTCGATTACGGCTCGTTCAGCACGGCCAAAGGCATCAGCGCCGGATACCTGCCGCAGGACGGGCTGACGCTCTCGGGGCGCACTGTGTTCGCCGAGTGCATGGCGGTTTTTTCCGAACTGCGCGAGATGGAGCAGGAGATGGAAGACCTGACTGCGCGCATGCCGGAACTCGATCAGGCTTCTCCGGAATATGCGCAGGTTGCACAACGGTATCAACGCCTGGAACACGAATTTCGCACTCGCGATGGATACGCGATCGAGGCGCAAGTTGGGAGCGTGCTCATGGGCCTCGGTTTCCGCAAGGAAGATTGGCATCGGCGGACTGAAGAATTCTCCGGCGGATGGCAGATGCGCATTGCGCTGGGCAAGCTGCTGCTGCAGGAGCCAAACCTGTTGCTCTTGGACGAGCCCACCAACCACCTTGATCTCGAAGCCCGTAACTGGCTGGAAGAATATCTGACGCATTATCCGAACGCGTTTGTCTTGATTTCGCACGACCGTTATTTTCTCGACGTCAC
>DATNHO010000058.1:0-3157 GCA_035604895.1 Terriglobales bacterium
AGAACGGACTGGCTTCGTCGCAAAGATGCGATGAAAACCGCTGGGAGAGAAACCCAAACGCGCTACACGACTGTGTCTAACGTCCCGAGCTCATGGAGCGGAAGGCAAGAACACATCCTGCTCAATGACAGGGGCTGGAAGACAAGAAAAAATCCGGTCGCAGGCGAAGTGTTTTTCTTGACTTTCCCTTTTATAGAACTTATCAGGCACTACTGCGATTTTCAGGGCGCCATGTCAAAATCCAAGAGAACGTCGGTAAAGAAGTGCGGCACCCCGCGCTTACTATAAGATCCGCGATTCCGGCATGTTGGCCGCGTTGAATTGTTCAACGAGCGCTGATTTATTCAACATCGTCTCGGGATTACCCGGAGGCGTCGAGGCAATCCAGCCATTGCACCCTCCACATTCCAAAGGAGATGACTTGCGGCCTCGTTCAACTGGACATTTGGCCTCCGATTTGCCTATATTCCGTGAGCGCCCACGGGGCCAATCCCACAGACTGGAGAAATCGAATGGCAACAAAGGAAACCCGCAAGAGTTCGAAGGGCCTGAAGAAGTCCAAGAAGCTTGGATCGATAAAGACGTTGACTATTATCGGTATAAGTAGTGGCGGTGGCGGCGGCTCAGGCGCCGGCAAACCATGAGCGTGACCGTCATAGTCGGCGCGTCCGCAGTGATGCCCCCTATAGAAAGCTAACACTTTCTTCGCCCTTCGCTTCGGCTCATCCGGAGCGAAGGGCTGCAATAAATCTGCAATCGCCTCGCTGGTTGGTTCGGCTACACAGAGAAGTGGGTCCCAGTCCACAGACAGCCCTCGAGGAAGTGTGGGAACAGACTGTCAGGGCACCTGAATGATTAGCGCGGTAACCGGAAAAGTGAAATTCTGGAGGGAGGGCCGCCCAGACACGCCTTGACGCACCTCACGGCCGATGCCATCGTAGCTAGATCATGGCCACACGAATCGTCTACACCAATCAGCAGCTGCTCGATTACTCAGAAGAACATTTGCGGTACGAGCTCCAGAGGCTCCGATTCGTTGCGGAGAAGATTCCAAGCGCGGAAGGATTTGCGCGTTCGGCTCTGATTGAATCCTTTGCCGTCCACTTCCGCAATCTCGCAGACTTCTTTTACCCAGGCAAGTTGCTCGCCGACGACCTGACCGCGGCCGACTTCTTCGACTCCCCGAGCGCATGGAATCCGACTGCCGCTTCAAAATTGCTGGAAGAATCCCGAGTGCGAGCCAACAAAGAGATCAGCCACATCACCTACCAGCGAAAAGGCGAACGGGATCCGACCAAACCTTGGCAAGTGGGCAGCCTACTCCATGAGATCGAGGCGCTGGCGCAGCAATTCGCGGCGACCGCTTCCCGCCAGAAGCTTCATCAGAGCGTGATAACGTGGCTGCAGGCCGGTCCCACCATCCGCGCGGCGTTGATCATCAACGCCTCCACCAGCTCGTCGAATACCGCCGTTTTCTCGTCCCCGGGCGGCGCGGCGTCCGCTAACAACAATTCGACCGCCGCAGGCATCGGGCCGGGCGGCGCGCCCGACTCCAACCGTTCCACGCAGAAGTAGACTAGAGCCCAGCTTAGCGGCGACGCGTGCGAGTGGTCCCTCCATCGTCAAACGGCTCCCGGACGAATAACTGAGAAAATAACTCGGCTTGTCCCTTATCGAATGGCTCAGTCCTGATTAACGCCGTAACCGGTAAAGTGGGTCCCAGTACCCAAGTTACCGATAATCCGACTAATCAGGACGTACTGCGGTTTCGTTGCCCCGCAAGCTGCATTGAAGCTATCCTGTCCCCGTACGAGAACGAATCTATGCCTAGTTTTGGTGAAGCCTGGGTGGCCAATTGGGCGTTCCCGTTCGACAGGCATTAAAGCGGCCCGGCGACGAAATGACATTTCTCGTCATCCCACTAGTCCTTGCGGCGGCCATGGCGATTGCGGGCGGCGCGAGAGCGCAGCAACAGAATTCGTCGACAGCGGCGACGATGGTCGGTCCGCCTACGCAAACGCTTCAGAATGCCGATCGGATTCTGTACCGAGTCGCACCGCAGGATACGAACCCGCAGCTCCATCGCTACCTCAGGAATCACTTCATTTTGGTTGAGCGCACTACGCTACCAACGGCGCCCATGCTTCTGTTCATGGCGGGAACGTCGGGTGGGCCGGCAGACTACATGCCGTTCCTCATAGCAGGTTCAAAGGCGGGATATCGAGTTGTCGGACTGGAGTACAACGACGAGCCGGCAGTCGCGCAGATTTGCCAGTCGCGACCGGATGCCACTTGTTCGGGCCTCTTCCGCGAGAAGCGCATCTTCGGCAACGAAGTCTTCAGAGACATTGACGACACGCCGGAGGAGTCGATCGTTAACAGGCTCGTCAAGCTGGTGCAGTTCATGGACGCGCAGCATCCGGGCGACGGGTGGGGCAACTATCTCGTAAACCAGCAGCCGAATTGGTCGCGCATCGCGGTCTCGGGACATTCGCAGGGCGCGGGAATGGCGGCGTTCATCGCCAAGAAGTATCTAGTGGCGCGCGTGGTTCTGCTCTCAAGTCCCTGGGATCACTACGGGCAGTTCGGCCAGCTTGCTCCTTGGATCAAAGATTCAAGCATCACGCCGCCCGAGCTCTGGTACGGCGCCTATCACAAGCACGAGCATGAAGCGGACACGCTGAAGCGTTCATACAAGGCGTTGGGAGTGCCGGAGAATCACATTCGAATTTTCACGCTTGATCCGAATCTGAGCCTGTTGACCGGAAAACCCGATCCCAAAGAAGACTATTTTCATAGCGGTGAGATCACGACGCTGACGCCTCGCAAGCCCGACGGCACACCGGCGTACGCGGATGATTGGGCGTTTCTGCTGGGCGCAGCGAAATGAACCCAATCGTTCGAGGCTGAAGGGTTGGTGCCCCCATAGCACTATGTCAGAGCATGGTTGGACGCCAGTGCCTGATTGACGCATTTACCGCAAAAGTTGGTACTAGGAGCAACTTGTCCGATAATCCGTGCCAGCTCAACCGGTCGATGCAACACTATGTACTCAGTTGGTCCGACAGTACTTCCCCTAGAGAACCGACCTGTCGGGCTGTACTCAATCAGAACCTAGCCAGGGCAGTGTTCCGTTCGATTCGACGCTCGCGAACGA
>DATNHO010000059.1:0-3641 GCA_035604895.1 Terriglobales bacterium
GTGGTCGTCGTCCTCACCGCCGGACACCTCCGCTTCACCGACGAGAACGGAAAAGTAAAAGAGGTCTTCGCCAAGGTCGGCGAATCGCGATGGTATCCCGCCTTCAAGCACAAAGTCGAGAACCTCGGCGATACCGCCTACAACGCTGTCTACATCGGGATCAAAACGAAGGCGCTGGCGGGCCAGGCTGGTGCGGGAAGCGAGCAACCCGTCATGGATGCCGAGACCGGAAAAATCCTGGCCGCGTACGCGTCGCTGAAGAGGTAAGTCCTTAGCAGGCAACAGACTCCAGCAGACAACGCAGCCGGGGTCTCGCGCCCTCCTTTGTGGACCTTAGTGTCCCCTGTGGGAAGCGCAAAAGCAGGCACCCCCGCAGAGGTTGCCTGCATCCTACAATCTGTTTAGAGCGTGTGGGTTAGTCTTGCCTTCAGGTATCCGAAGACATAGAATGTTAGTCACGACAGCGTGTGTGTAAGGAGTGCCCCTTCTATGTTTCAGGTAGGTTTACGTCGCTGCCTTCTTTCGTGGTCATTGGTGCTGTTCTTTTTGGGACTTGGTGGGTCTGCGTTTGCCCAGCAAGACAGTAAGCAGACTAACAGCAGTCAAGCCTCGCCCGCATCAACCCCAGCTCAAGGCCAGTCCGATGATCCCCTGAAGCGCCCCATCAGCGATAAGCAAAAGAAAGAAAACGCCAAAGCCCTGAAGCAGGAACTCAGCAAGACCTACAAGAAGTGGCTCGACGAAGACGTCGTCTACATCATCTCGGACGAAGAACGCAAAGCCTTCAAACAACTCTCCAACGATGAAGAGCGTGATCAGTTCATCGAAGCCTTCTGGCAGCGCCGCGATCCCACCCCCGACACCGAAGAAAACGAATTCAAAGAAGAGCACTACCGCCGCATAGAATACGCCAACGAACACTTCGCCGCAGGCATCCCAGGCTGGAAGTCCGACCGCGGCCGAATCTACATCATGTACGGGGCGGCGGACGAGATTGATTCTCATCCTTCGGGCGGGGACTATCAGCGTCCGATTGAAGAAGGCGGGGGCGAGACTTCTACTTTCCCGTTTGAGGACTGGCGCTATCGTTATCTGGAAGGCATCGGACAGGAAGTGATCATTGAGTTTGTGGACACCTGCATGTGCGGGGATTACCACATGACTCTGGATCGTTCGGAGAAGGATGCGTTGCTCTACACGCCGAATGGCGGGCAGACCATGTACGAGCAGATGGGGCTGTCGAGCAAGGCCGATCGTTTTACTTCGGGCAGCGGGTTGGAGCGGTTAGGTCCGGGACCGGACAGCGCATCGCAGGCGAGCAAAGAGTTCGACCGCTTGTCACAGTTTGCCAAGCTGTCGGCTCCTCCACCGGTGAAGTTCAAGGATCTGGAGGAAGTGGTTAGCCACAAGATCAGCATCAATCTGATGCCGTTCGATGTGCGCGCGGATTTCGTCAAAGTGACTGCCGAGACGGTGCTGGTTCCGTTTACCATTCAGTTGAAAAATCGCGACATCACTTTCGTGAACAAAGATGGAGTGCAGCGCGGGGTGGTGAACATTTTCGGCCGAGTGACGACGCTGAGCGGGCACATCGCGCAGACTTTTGAAGATACGGTGCAGGCGGACATTCCGGCGGAGTTGCTGGCGAAGGCGGTGGAAAGTTCGCAAGTTTACTGGAAGGCGATTCCGCTGCGGCCGGGACGTTATCGCGTGGACATCGTTGTCAAGGATGTGAACGGGGACCGGGTAGGGACGTGGAGCAAAGGCGTACAGGTTCCGGATTTTGCGGATGACCGGCTGGATGCTTCTTCGCTGATCGTGGCCGATCTGATGGAACCGGTTGCGGCCAAGAATGTGGGCACGGGAAGCTTTGTGATTGGCGCGACCAAAGTCCGCCCGCGGGTTCCGCCTGCCGACGGTAAGCCAATCATGTTCAAGCGCGGCCAGAAGTTGAATTTCTGGATGCAAGTTTACAATCTTGGCGTGGACGACAAAACGCACCGAGCTTCGGCCACGGTTGAGTACGATGTTTTCAATGCGGCGACGAACAAGGCCGTGATTCATACGACCGAATCCACGGACACGATGGGCAATATTGGCGACCAAGTAACCCTGCAGAAAACTCTCTCGGCCGCGAATCTTGATCCTGGGGTTTATCGCATTCAGATTAAAGTGAACGACAACATCTCCAAGCAGACGGTGGATCCTTCGGTGACTTTCGCCGTGGAATAAACCGTCCGGCTTGGTCTCCCTCGAGGTGGTAGGTTGGTGAAACTCCGCAAGCTTGGGTTCTCGGTGCTGATGCTGGGCCTGGCGCTTCCGGGGTGGAGTGCGGACAAACCGGGTACGATTTCCGGATATGTGCGTGGCGCGAGCGGCATCCCGCAAATGGGTGCGGTGGTCGAAGTGCTCGGCGCGGCGGCCGAAACCCTCAAAGTATTCACTGACGAGAACGGCTTCTACTCCGCTGCTGGACTCTTGCCGGGAGTGTACAACCTCAAAGTTTCCGCGCCTGCTTTTCTGCCTGCTTTGCGGGAGCACATTGGGCTGCTCGCCGGCGGGAACACCAGAGTGAACGTGACCTTGAGCACGCTGTTCGAGGCCATCCAGATTGCTCCCGCTCGCGGTCCCGCAGAACAAGACGATTGGAAGTGGGTGTTGCGCTCGGTATCGAACCGTCCGATTCTGCGGCTGGTGGATGATCCGTCGTCCGTTGATCCCTCGCTAGGAGTCGAGTCGGCGAAGAGCGATCACGAATTGACGGGAACGCTGTCGTTCCTCAGCGGCTCGCCGTCGGAAGGTTTTGGCAGCGTGTCCGACTTGAGCACGGGATTCTCAGTGGAGAAATCGATCTTCTCCACGGACCGGATTGGTTTGCGCGGCAACGTTGGATACGGCACCAACTCTCCGACTTCCGTAGTGCGCGCTTCGTTCCAGCACAAAATGGAGGACGGATCAGAACCGTCGTTCGCGGTCACCATGTGGAATTCGCCCGCGCCGGACATCAACCTGCACAGTTTGCAGGCGCTTGCCCTGAGCAGTTCAGACGATGTGCGGTTGGGCGATGTTCTGGAACTGAGGTTTGGGAGCGAACTGCAGACCGTCCAGTTCATGGGACGGGTGACGACGTTCCGTCCCTACGGGACCGCCGATTTTCATCTTTCGCCCAACACAGTACTGGAATATGGTTACGCGACGTCGGAACCGGACAGCCGGATGGATAAGGGCTTCGATTCGGAGCCGACGGATCTGAACGAATCTGCGCCGCGCATCAGCATGACGACTTACTCGCCGACGGTGGAGCACGCGCACCACCAGGAGATTTCGGTATCGCGCCGGATCGGCAAGACCAATCTGCAGGTTGCCGCGTATATGGATCGGGTTTCCGATCCTGCGCTTATCGGGGTGGGGGAATCGACCACGGACAACGGGAACGCTCTGCCCGATTTGTACTCCGGCGCATTTACTTATCAGGGAAACGACTTTCATACTCAAGGCATGAGATTCGTGGTGCAGCGTGAGCTGAGTTCGAACCTGACGGCGACGCTGGATTACGAACGCGGTGGCGTACTGGATTTAGCCCAACCGAATGCGACCCTGGCGGACGTTTCGGATTCGAGTTTGACGCGGCATCGGCAGAG
>DATNHO010000060.1:0-23427 GCA_035604895.1 Terriglobales bacterium
TCGGTAGCGCTCACGTTGAAGAGAAATGATTTAACAAGCCGTGAGAGCGCGAGCGACCCCAGCAGGCCAAGACCACAGCCGAGAAGCGCCAGCTTCGCACCCGAGACCAAAACGAGGCGCGCGATGCCGACGCGCTGAGCGCCCAGCGCCATACGGATAGCGATCTCCTGGGTACGCAGCGAGACCGAAAAGGCCACGACGGCGTAGATCCCGGTGATGGCGAGCAGGAGAGCGCCGATGGCGAAGGCAGTGATGAGGCTTGTATTGAAACGACGCGGCGCTTCCACATTTGAGATCACGTCATTCATGGTCTGCACTTGCTGCAGGGCTAGCAACGGATCGATTTCGGCAACGGTCGAACTCAAGGTTTGGGTCATCTGCTCGGGAGGCAGAGCGGAACGGTGCGCGATGTATCCGCCGACCGGGCCTGTTAGTTTTCCGGTCGACGCAGAGCCGTAGAGAATGGCTGGCTGCTGCATCGGGAAATAAAACTGATCGGCGGTGGGCTCATCACGAGAGCCGATTTTGGTATCGGCGACGACACCGACCACAGTTGCCCACGGCAGTCCCTTGTGCGGGTTGCCGACATGCATGCGTTTGCCGATGGCGCGTTGACCTGGCCAGCAATGACTGGCCATGGACTGATTCACAATCACGACCAGGGGTTCGTCGGAGCGGTCGTCCTCGGTGAAGTACCGGCCATCGAGCAGAGGGATGCCCATGGCGCGGAAATAGTCGCCGTAGGTGGTCCCGAACATGGAGAATTGCACCTTCCAACTTTCTGTGGGCATCCCTTCGATCGTGTATGCAGCTCCGTGGTAAAGACCGGATGCGGGAAGAAAGTCGGTAATGCCAACAGCGACGATTCCGGGCTTGCTCGAGAGCCGGTCGACGACCGCATGGTTGAAGAAGTCTGCGGAAGCATCGGTGGGGTATTGGTTGAGGGGCAGTTGATAACCGGCGACGAGGACGTGGTCGGGACGGAAGCCGGGATCGACGGCGCGCATCTTCTGGAAGCTGCGCAGAAAGGCGCCCGCCACGGTAAGAAGGACCAGGGCGATGGCGATTTCCGAGACCACCAGGGTTGAGCGCAGCCAGGAGTGACTGGAAGTGCCAGTCCTGGCACCCTCTTTAAGACCTTCCATCAGGTTGGTCCGCAAAGCTGCGAAGGCAGGCGCAAGGCTGCACAAAGCACCAGTGGCGAAAGCGAGCAGCAAGGCGAAGGCGACGACGCTTGCATCCATGGAGATGGAGTCCACGCGCGGCATAGACTCGGGCAAGAGGTGCAAGGCAGTACGAATGGCGGCCGCGGCAAATCCCAGACCCAACACCCCGCCAGCCACACTCAGCAGCACGCCTTCACATACTGATTCTAGAATGATGACGTTGGCACGAGCCCCGAGTGCCAGGCGGACGGCGTACTCGCGACGCCGCCGGATGGCGCGCACCAGCAATAGTCCCGCGACGTTGACGCAGGCAATCAGCAGCACGATGGAGACAGCGAAGAATAGGATGCGCAGCAAGGAACGGACATCTGCGACCTCGTGTTCCCGGAGAAGCATCACATCACCGCGAATACGAATCGCAGACATGCTTACGGGGAAATCGCGCATGATCTGCTGAGCGACGCGGCCTGCATCCTGCGCAGCCTGCGAGAGCGTAACGCGATCCTTCAAGCGGGCGACCATGCTGTATCTCCAAGCACCGGCGGCCTGGTCGGAAAGTTCCTCGGGCGTGAAGCTCATCGGCACCCAGAGCTGCGCCTGCCCGAGGTGCCCGGCCTGTAGCGGAAACTCGAAGCTGCGCGGCATGACGCCAATGATCGTGTACGACTTGCGGTCAAGATCGATGGCGCTCCCAAGGACGCGCGGATCGCGGTGATAGCGATTCAGCCAGAGAGCGTAGCTGAGCACGGCGAAGGGCTGATGGGCATCTTCTTCCTGCCGAGTAAAGACGCGGCCGAGGATGGGTTGAACTCCGAGCGTAGGAAAGACGCCGGCAGTGAGGCGGGCAGCGTAGATCTGCTCCGGAGCCGTACCGCCGGAGAGCTCATAGTTGACACTCGCATAGCCACCAAGCGAGGAAAAAGCACCGGTTGCGTTAGAGTATGTGCCAATCTCGCGTGCGGTGACGGGCAAGTTCGGGCCATTTCTGAGGTGATCTCCCAACAGAACTAAGCCGTCAGGATTGCTGAAAGGGAGCGGCCTGAGGAGGATGCCCTCAACCAGCGAGAAAATCGCGGTGGTAGCGCCAATGCCAAGAGCCAGGACGAGGATGGCAGTCAAAGTGAAACCGGGTGCTTTGCGCAGCTGGCGAATTGCAAAGCGGAGATTCTGTGCGAGCGCGTGCATGCTTCCTCCAACCCTTATGAATCCGGAGATTTCACCGCGTGGGCAAGATTAGACTACATAGGGGATGCTCAGTTCAACTGGGATGCGCTGGTTCCTAGCCTAGCCTATACGGACATTGTCGGATTATGAAAGCATAGGGCTTTAGTATTCGCCATAGCGGCCTTTCACGGAATCGATTAGTTTTTGCGAGTCGTAGCCAACGCCGTCTTTGAACACTATCTCTACGTTTTCGATGTCTGCGATGCGGCTCGATGGGTCGCCTTTGATTACGACGAGGTCCGCGTGTTTCCCTGCGGCGATTGTACCGATCTCATTGTGCCTGCCCAGGTAAGTCGCGCCGTTGAGGGTCGCAATCTTGATGGCTTCGACGGGCGAGAATCCGGCCTCGACCAGCAACTCGATCTCGCGCTGATCGCCGAATCCGGGGACGACGCCCCCATTGCCGGTTGGGTCTGGGCCAGCCAGCAGGAGTCCTCCGGCCTGAACAAATGCATATTCCAATTCCATGTCACGTTTGAAAAGCATGGGCCAGTCGGTTTTCGGCGGTTTCATGGTTGCGGGTCGCTCTCGATTGTAAAGATAAGCTTCGCGAGCTTCTGGCGCCATGACGTCGAGAGCTTGCTGTCGCAACGGAGGACGCCCCGGAATGCCGCCACTCTCAAACACAGGCAGCGTCGATGTAATCGCCACGTGATGTTTCACCAGTGTATCGATCAAATCCTTCGCGTCCGGGCCATCTGCCGGCATGTGTTCCAGCGTGTAGACTCCTGTGCTTTCGCTGCAAGCATCAGATTTTTTGTCGGGATCGAGCTGCGTGTTCACAAAGAAGCCGTGCTCGAGATCATCAATACCAAGTTCCGCTGCTTCTTTGTAAGTCACCGAGCACAAGTGTCCGGTGACCTTGATCCCCCGCTTGTGAGCGGCTTCTATCGCGGCCTTTAATTCGGCGCGAGTGATGTTCATGTACGCCTTGAACGAGGTCACACCGCGCTCTGCCCAATAGTCGACCATCTGGCGGGCCTCGTCGGGGCCGCTTAGCTGATGCATCTGGAGGAAGTAGCTGTTGGGTCCCTCCAAGTACGGCCCGGTCACGTCGATGTGTGGCCCGGGGAATTTTCCTTCGTCAATGGCGTGCTTCAGGTTCAGGTCCGCGTATGTCTCGACGCTTCCTGTGGTGCGCATCGTGGTCACGCCGCCTGCGAGATAAAGGCGCGGTGCAGAGAACGTCATCTGCGGCACCAGCACCGGCGGTTCAGAGTTCCATTGGCTGTCTTCGTTTGGCCGGGCGACGTAAAAAAGGTGGTTGTGCATGCCTACAATCCCCGGCGTCACCGTGTATCCACGCAGATTGAGGACGGTCGTTCCATCGGTTGCGGGAGCGTCCGAACCCGGCTGCACGGCCGTGATCTTGCCCTGCTCGATGACCACGTTCTGATTTTCAACCGATGCCCGTCCTGTGCCGTCGATTACACGGACGTGCTCCAACACCACTCTCGGTGCGTTCACGCGCACATATTTCTGAACTGTCGGGGACAAAGACACTGTCTGTTGAGCGTTGGCACAAAGGAGAAGAAACAGGAACATGTACAAAATTAAGAAGCGGTTCAGGCACATTGGGTTTCCTCAAAGTCGGATAATTGTAGCCGATTGTGGTCTCGTGGCTTTTTCTTACCTTGGTTGGCTTTCATACTGTGACTCGAATGAGCAGGCGCGGGATATAATTCTCGTCCGCGAGACCATTCACACTAAGATGAAACGCTCCGATTACGCCAAGACGGCAAAGGGAATTGGAAGGCGTGAGTTCTTGTTCAAAGCGCTCGTGTCCGGCGGTTTGGTTTCGCGACACATCGCGAACCCGGCAGGGTTATTTCTCGCGGAGAACGCCTTCCATCGGGCTGCCCACACTTCGAATTCTATAGTTTACAGTTAGCTAACTGACGAATTACATTGACCTGGGTTATTTTGATTGTTAGGCTTGAACTTGGTCGCGCAAGCCACGGAGAAGATCGACGCAAATGCGACCATCCAGAGTGCTACCATGAGCGATGTTAGCCGATCCAGCAAGAAGATCAGAAGGTGAGGACAAAATGAAGGGAGCTTTTGCGATTCCTGCGTTGCTGTTATTGGCAGCGTCAGCGGCGGCACAAACAACCCCCGCACCGACCAAAAACCCGGTCAGCAATGCGCTCAGGGACATGCTGCCTGGCCGGCAGAAAGCTACGGTCGCGGCTCTTGAAGCCATGCCCGCGGACAAATTCAACTACAAACCCAGTGCCGACCAGATGACCTTCGGCCATCTCGCCGCCCACATGGTCGAAGCGAATAATATGCTGTGCAGCAAGGCCGCCGCTGTCCCGGCTCCCAAGGCCGAGGAACTGAAGGACACAGACTCGAAAGAGAAGCTCGTCGCCGCGGTCAAGGCCTCTTTCGATTTCTGCTCGGATGCGCTCGCGAAGATGGACGATTCGAAACTCGCAGAGACCACGGATGCGTTCGGCGGAAAACAAGCAACGCGCGCTTTGCTCAGTCTGGTCTTGTCCGGTGCATGGGCCGACCACTACGCCGAAGCCGCAATGTATCTGCGTCTGAACGGTGTGCTGCCACCGTCCGCGAAGAAGTAAGAGTGAGAGGATCGCGTGCCTGGGCTGTGCGGGGCGGGATTTCTGCGCGGCCTAGGTCGCCTGCCCAAGGCCTGCTACTTCAGCCAGTCAACATTGAAGAGGTTTGAGTATGCGCCGTTTATTTTTGATTCTTTTCATGTCACTGGCCGTTCCCGCCTTCAGTGAAAGTAAGCATCCTTTCAGTTTTGAGGACATGATGAAGCTGAAGCGCATAGGTGAGCCGGAGGTTTCTCCCGACGGCAAATGGGTAATCTTCAATGTGGTCGAGGTCGATCTCGCGGCCAACACGAAAACGCCGCATATTTGGATCGTGCCCACCGCCGGCGGAGAGGAGCGAGAGATCATCGCCGATCAGGATGCCGATCGGCCGCGCTGGGCGCCCGATGGCAAGCGCTTCGCGTTTATTTCGGACAAAGAAGGTGGATCGCAAGTCTGGATCGCGGATTTTGACGGCGAAGCAGGGACCGCGACGGGCGTGCACAAGCTGACTTCAATCGCGACGGAAGCGGATGGTGAACTCTGGTCGCCGGATGGCAAGAACACTCTCTTTGTTTCGAATGTATATCCGGAATGCCCCGATGAAGCTTGCAATGCCAGCAAGCTGGAAGAATCTGCGAAGTCGAAGGTCAAGGCGATGGTTTTCACGCGACTGCTGTATCGTCACGTGAACGCTTACACGGAAGGCAAGCGCAGCCACATTTTCGTAATTCCTGTCGATGCTTGTATGGGGGCAGCCGCCTGCCCAGCGCGTTCAGCCCGCGATTTGACGCCCGGCGACTACGATTCGCCCGTGTCCTCGTTCGGCCAGGACGAGTACGCATTTTCCCCTGATGGCCAGGAGATTTGCTACACGTCGAATCACGACAAAAACGAGGCAGCATCGACCAATAACGATCTTTGGATCGTCCCTGTAAATGGAGGACGGACGTCTTCGCCCGTCGAGGGTAAGAACATCACCGCCGACAATCCCGCCAGTGACTCGACCCCGCTCTATTCGCCCGATGGAAAATACATCGCCTACCGCGCTCAGCAACGTCCAGGATACGAGAGCGATCGCTTCCGCCTGATGCTCTACGACAGAAAGACGGGCGTGAAGAAGAATCTTACCGAGGGTTTCGATGGCTGGGTGGGGACATTCACTTGGACTGTAGATTCGAAGGAAATTCACTTTACATCGGAGACAGAAGGACGAAATCCGATTTATAAAGTCCCGCTAAACCCGATTAAGGAAGACCCACGGCCGACTGCGTACCAGAGCTTTTTCGACGATGATTTGGTGCCGACGCCAGATGGTAAATCGCTGCTCCTCACGAGGATGTCGTTACACGCCCCCGCCGAGATTTACAGAATAGGCATCACGTACCAAAGTATGCAGGAGCCTCCCTTGCGGCTCACCCACCTCAATGACGATGTCCTCTCTCCAATCTCGATGTCTCCGCTGGAATCGTTTTGGTTCGCCGGCGCTCACGGCGATCCGGTCGAAGGCTTTCTGGTAAAGCCACCGGGCTTCAATGCCAGTAAGAAGTATCCGGTAAAGTTTATGCTTAAGGGCGGACCGCAGATCGCGGCGGGAGATTTCTGGAGCTACAGCGGAAATCTCGAACTCCTGGCCGCCGACGGGTACGTGGTCATCACGATCAATTACCACGGCTCGACCGGCTACGGGCAGAAGTTCATCGACTCTGTCACCGGCGACTGGGGTGGGGCACCGTTCGAAGACGAGATGAAGGGCCTCGACTACGCCGAAAAGACCTACCCGTTCATCGATAAAGACCGGGAGTGCGCGATCGGCAGCAGCTACGGCGGATTCATGGCCAACTGGATGCTTGGCCACACCGACCGCTTCAAGTGCATTGTTTCGCACCACAGCGTGTTCAACACCGAATCGTTCTGGGGAAGCACCGACGAACTCTGGTATCCAGACTGGGACTTCAAAGGCACGCAGTACGATGATGGCGCCACGTACCAGAAGTGGTCGCCGCACCGGTACGCAAAGAATTTCAAAACGCCAACCCTGGTGATCCACGGCCAGCTCGACTACCGGGCCGACGTGTCACAAAGCTTCCAGCTTTTCACTACGCTGCAAATGCTCGGTGTGCCTTCCAAAATGCTCTATTTCCCAGACGAGGCCCAGTATCCGTCGAAGCCGCAGAATTCCAAACTCTTTTACAAAACCATTAACGATTGGGTGGATGAGTGGGCGAAAAAGTAATCGCGACTTCCGCAGTTCCGACAAAAGACAAGAAGCGAACCATGAAACCCTTTGTTGCGGTGTTATGATAATTAGGTAATTTTCTAATCGTAGATGATATCGACCGTCGCAATCCGGGCACTTGCCAACGAGCGCAGGCTACAGATCCTCGAGTGGCTTAAGAAACCGACAAAGCATTTCCCTCCGCAAGTCGATGGCGATTTGGTGAAGGATGGGGTATGCGGGTGCCTGATCGCGCGCAAGCTTCGCGTGAGCCAACCGACCACCAGCGAACACATGAAAATACTGTGCCATGCCGGATTGACTCGTCCCAAGCGGATCAAAAAGTGGACCTTCTATAAGCGCGACGAGGTCAAGATCAGGCAAATCAAGAAGGCCATTCTGGCGAAAATCTAGGCCCCGACCGGAAACCATGCTGCGCATCGCAAAATCGCTCATAATATATTGACACTTCGCTAACTGTCGATATACCCTAGACTTTATAGCGCGAGCGGCGACTTTCAGAAGCATGGACTATCCGGGAATCGATTCTGCACGTTGGTGACAACAAAAGGAAACTGTCATGACACTCAAGCATTGCAAATTCGAAAGCTGGAAATCCGGGAGATTGTCTGTTTTCGGTATCGCCCTGATTTCCTTTGTCGCAGGATCACTCCTTGCTGCACGCTTGGGGCACGTGAACCAAGTGAGGGCCGACAGTAATCGCATTTTTGAGCTACGCACCTATCATGCTGTGCCGGGCAAGCTGCCGGCGCTGCAGTCGCGGTTTCGCGACGCGACCTCAAAGCTACTCGCCAAACACGATTTGAATGTTGTGGGTTACTGGGTACCCGAGGGTGCTGCCGCATGGGACAACACGTTCGTTTTTATATTGGCTCATGCCAGCCGGGAGGAAGCGAAAAAGAATTGGGACGCGATGCGGGCCGACCCGGAGTTTCAAGAGATGGTGAAATCTGAGCAGACAGAAAAATTGGTAGAAAGCATAGACTCAACCTACATGCATCCGACGGATTTTTCGCCGATGAGGTAGTACGGCGAAATTGGGAAGACAATGGCAACCGGGTAATGCGCGGCCAACCTGTGGTAACCCGCCACCAGCGCGCCGACCGCTTCGACAGTCTTTTTTTCTCCGGCATGGCTGTGCTGATTGTCGCATCGGTGTTTGTTGGGTTCGCACACAGTTACTATCTGGCTGGAGTGTTCAAGGCTCCGCTCCCCAACTTGCTCGTTCACATCCATGGCGCAGTGTTCTCCTGCTGGATTCTTTTGCTGATCGCGCAAACCTCGCTGGTCGCCGGCGGCCGCGTCGATCTGCATCGCCGCCTGGGCCTGCTGGGTTTCGCTTTGGCGTGCCTGGTGACCATCCTCGGGCTGCTGGCAGCCACCGACTCGCTGGGTAGACACTTTCGCCCGGGCGAAGCTGGAATGGGAGTAAGAGCGTTCTACACGGTCACTCTCACGACGATGCTCGCCTTCGCCACGCTGACTTATTTTGCCTTTCGCAACCGCTTCAATCCGGCGGCTCACAAGCGGCTCATCATGATTGCCACGATTGCAATCCTCGATGCGGCTTTTGAGCGCTGGCCCATTCCCGTGGCCTGGTGGGGAGAAAGCGCGGCGGCGCTCCTGTGTACCGTACCGATGCTGTTGTTGATCGTGGGGTACGACCTCTGGTCCAGAGGCAAGGTTCATCGCGCCACTATCTGGGGCAGCCTATTTGTGGTCGGGCTGCAGCAGGTCCGCGGTCCGATCGGGCAATCCGCCCTCTGGCAGGCATTCGCTGCATGGGTGCAGATTCACACTCGCTCCTTGCACATCTAAGCTGGCCAAACCGCCGCTCGTTCGCAGCGCCTCAAATGCCGGATCGGTATCTAGAAGACGACTAGCCACGCTATTCGCGACAAACTTGCAACAGCTTACGAGATTTGAGCGTTGCGTTCGGTGACGTTCGGGTTGGTCCTACCACGTTCAGTTGTTGCGTTCTGACCACCATCTGGCCGCTCGCATCTGTGGGCGTCAAACGCCGCTTGGATTTCCTTCTCCGCGTAGTCTGGTGAAGGGTGGCTAGACCCGAACTGGGTATTGCAATGTTCGCACGCGCCAATGGTGCCTGTTGGCGCTCGTTTCACGATTCCTAGTTGGCGCTCGCGCATAATCAAGACCGCAGACACTACAGACTGGGCTCTTCGAAAAGAGAGAACGCCCCAGACTGATTCGGAGTCAAGAATGCTCTCCCCAGCAGCCCTCCCCATGAACTGCTCACCGACACAATAGATACTCGACTGAACGTCGTAAATAGCACGGCGGTGTTGAGTCGCGGCACAAATGCGGTATCGTGGGCAGCGTCTCGGTGCCGGTATCTAAGGCGGCGTAATCGTGACACAGGCCGTAGCTTGGCAACCTTGTTGCGGGCAACCTTGCAAACTGACGGTAGCCGTGAGCGGCACTTGACCGTCGCCGCTGCCGTTGTTTTGCTCTTCGCAAACGTTGGAAGCAAATGCGTTTGTGAACAGGTTTCGGGGAGCGTAGTAGCTCAGCGGATCGCTCCCCGGACCGCGGTTCGAGCGAGAACCGGGCACACCTTTCAGCGTGATCAACGGGGCCAGCAGTAACGGCGTTTCAGTTCTTGACAACGCTGGCGTAGCCAACGGGACAGGCGCTGGATCGTATCCGGATGTCGTTGGCAACCCTCACGCGGCCCCGCCCGCAGGGGCGAACAATCCGCAGAGTATTGGTCCGATCCTGGGCAATCCCGTCGCCTTTGTCGCTCCCGAGGGACTCACCTTCGGGGATGCGGGACGGAACTTTATGAACAACCCGACTCGCTTGAACTTTGATGTAACGGCGCTGAAGCACTTCAAAATAACCGAAGGGAGCAACCTTGAGTTTCGCGTCGAGACCTTCAATCTGTTCAACCATACCCAGTTTCGCATCTACGACCCCGACCTCGGCAACACCGGCAGCAACACCATAAGTTGCTACGGTGGGCAAAACAATTCCGCCGGGGACGCAAGTTGCCTGGCCGGGAACGCGTTCCTGCATCCAGTCGACGCACACCGTTCACGAACCATGCAATTCGGGCTGAAGTACAGCTTCTGAAGCAGAGAGTCGGCGAGGCAATGCTCCAGCGCGAAGCGGGCGCGGTCTTCGCTTGTGTTTGTTCCAATGTCATGTACAATCATAGACATTATAGTGTATTCTGCGTAAATCTTTCCCGATAGACTAGTAAGCTAGTAGACTTCATAGCACGTTATAGAAATGTAGCACTCCAATCCTTAGGGACAGAGGTGATCATGAAGATCGCAAAAGACGTCACCGAACTGATCGGGAACACGCCGCTTGTTCGGCTTAACAAAGTGACAGATGGCTGCGCTGCCCAAGTGGTGGCGAAACTGGAGAGCTCGAATCCTTGCGCCAGCGTGAAGGACCGCATTGGCGTGAGCATGATCACCGCGGCCGAGCGGGCGGGCAAAATCCAGCCCGGAAAGAACGTGCTGATCGAACCGACCAGCGGCAACACGGGAATCGGCCTGGCTTTCGTGGCGGCTGCGAGAGGGTACAAACTCATCCTCACGATGCCGGAAACCATGAGCCTGGAGCGGCGGGTGTTGCTACTGGCGTTTGGCGCAGAAATCGTCCTGACTCCAGGTCCAAACGGAATGAAGGGTGCTATCGCCAAAGCCGAAGAGATCCTCGCCAAAACCCCAAACGGTTTCATGCCGCAGCAGTTCGACAATCCGGCCAATCCCGAGATTCACCTGCAAACCACCGGACCCGAGATTTGGAATGACACCGACGGGCGCGTCGATTTCCTGGTCTCGGGAGTCGGCACTGGTGGAACCATCACTGGCGTTTGCCAGTACATCAAGCCCAAGAAACCATCCTTTAAAGCGGTGGCAGTGGAACCGGCGGACAGCCCTGTGCTCTCGGGCGGCAAGCCTTCGCCTCACAAGATCCAAGGCATCGGAGCCGGGTTTGTGCCCAGTATCCTGCGCCGGGACTTCATTGATGAGATAGTCACCGTCACAAACGATGACGCGGTTAACATGGCTCGGCGCCTCGCGAAAGAAGAGGGGCTTCTCGTGGGCATTTCGTCGGGAGCTGCCGTGGTCGCCGCTCTGAAAGTTGCAAGCCGGAAAGAAAATGCCGGCAAGCTCGTCGTCGTGGTTTTGCCGGACTTCGGCGAACGCTACTTGACGAGCATTCTGTTTGACGCTCTCCGCAATCAGGCGCTGCAGATTCCAACTGCGACCCTCACGGTCTGATCCATGCGCCATCTTGTTGCCCTAATTCGCGAGGACGTAGCCACAGTGCTGGAGCGCGATCCCGCCGCCAGGTCACGCCTGGAAGTCTTCCTATGTTACTCGGGGCTGCATGCTGTGTGGTTCTACCGCGTCAATCATTCGCTGTGGCAGCATGGCTTTTTGCTTCTCGCTCGCTGGCTCTCACAAGTGGCTCGATTCCTCACCGGGGTTGAGATTCATCCCGGCGCAAGCATCGGTCACCGGCTGTTCATCGATCATGGGCTGGGGGTTGTCATCGGCGAGACCGCGATCGTCGGCGATGATGTGACCTTGTATCAGGGAGTAACTCTGGGCGGCACGGGCAAGGAACATGGCAAGCGGCATCCCACGATTGAAGACAACGTCGTCATCGGTGGCGGTGCGAAGGTCCTGGGGAACATCACCGTCGGGCGAAACTGCCGAATCGGCGCCGGTTCAGTCGTGCTGCGAAATGTCCCCGAGCATTCCACTGTGGTCGGAGTTCCGGGGCATATCATCTTTCGCAACGGCGAACGAGTCGTGATCACCGATCCCAAACAAATCAACGATCCGCTCTCCGAGGCATTGGCGGCGGTAGCCACCGAAGTCAGTCGTTTGCGGGAGCGAGTACAGCGTCTCGAAGGCTCGGCCGCGGAAAGCGAACCACTCTCGGCATCCCTGCAGAGGATCATGGAAGATATCGACTACCAGATCTAGGTCTGTAGAGGGGGCGAGCGGAGACGTGTTTTCCCGTCTCCGCTCGGGTTACAGTTTGCGATGTCCTCGACCTGCCTGTAGTCGCAGCAGCGCGGCCACCAAAGCATCGATATCCTCACAGGTGTTGTAGAAGGCCAGCGACGGCCGGACCGTGCTCTCAACTCCCATGCGGCGGAGGATGGGCTGAGCACAGTGGTGGCCTGATCGCACCGCGATGCCCTCCTGGTTGAGCGCGACTCCAACATCTTCGGTGCGAACGTCATCGAGAACGAAAGACATCACGCCGGCCTTCTCACGTGCTGTCCCGATCAACCGCAAGCCAGGTACCGTGAGCAGTTTCGCCGTACCGTAATTCAGCAGATCGTGCTCGTAGGCCGCGATGTTTTCCATCCCGATTTCGCTCACATAATCGATCGCAGCTCCCAGACCAACCGCATCGGCAATGTTGCCGGTGCCCGCCTCAAAACGTGCCGGTGAAGACTGATAGGTAGTCCGCTCAAAAGTGACGTCAGCGATCATGTTGCCGCCGCCCTGCCATGGCGGCATGGTCTCGAGCAAGTCGAGTTTTCCGTAGACTATGCCGATTCCCGTGGGCCCAAAAACCTTGTGCCCGGAGAATACGTAGAAGTCGCAGTCGAGAGTTTGCACATCCACCGGCATGTGAGAAACGGCTTGCGCGCCGTCGACCAGCACGCGAGCACCGTAACGGTGCGCGATCTCAACCATTTCGCGCGCTGGGGTGATGGTTCCGAGCGCATTCGACACCTGGCTAAATGCCACCATACGTGTGCGAGGACCAAGCAATTTTTCGTACTCTTCAAGAATGATTTCCCCACGATCATTCACCGGGGCTGCGCGCAGGCGAGCACCCTTTTCCGAACAAAGCATCTGCCACGGGACAATGTTGGCGTGATGCTCGAGCCAGGTAATGACAATTTCATCGCCCTCGCGAACATTGCGTCGTCCCCAAGCCTGGGCAATAAGATTGATGCCTTCCGTTGCGCCGCGCACGAAAATGATTTCGCGGGTTGATGATGCGTTCAAGAAGCGCCGAGACTTCTCGCGTGCGCTTTCGTAAGCATCGGTCGCACGTGCCGCAAGTTCGTGAGCGGCGCGATGAATGTTGGAGTTTTCGTGCCGATAAAAATCCGAGATTCGATCGATTACTGCGTTGGGTTTCTGCGTGGTTGCCGCATTGTCGAGCCAAATCAGCGGCCGCCCGTGCACGCGCTCTTCAAGAATCGGGAAGTCGCGGCGGATGAGCTTGGCGTCGAGCGGACGCTTCGCGAGTCCTAGCTCTTCCGGGACAACATCGGGTCGAAACTCGAACGCCTCAAGTCCCGAAGTCGAAGCTTTTGTTTCGGGCGCTTTCTGCGTTCCGTGAGGTGCGATCCCTGTACCAGCAATATCGCCTGAAGCGGGAACTTTCGGAAGCGGACTTGCTTTGCGCAGATCCGCTTCCGTCGATGGGGGTGCTGGCGTTGAAGATATAAATGTTGAAGTGCCTGGAGCGGACTGAACGCCGGGCCCCCCGGGAAAAGAAAATAACTCGCTTAACGATGGCAGCGATGTCGCCGAGCCGGGATATGCCGCCTTTTCTGCGTCAGCAAAAGTTTCGGATGAACCGGATGGGCTGGTTGACGATATGCCACGCAGCTCAGGCGATGTGCTCGCCGGCACCGCTGGCGTAACGGCTTTCACGTCGTGTGGCTGAGCCAGTCCGGCTGCAGTTGTCGTTGTGGCGTCTGGTGGAGCGGCAGAGGGCGAGGACGGGGGAGATGGAGCATTAGGAATCGTTTCGATGCCGGGCACATTGGGCATCGCGGGTACGCGCGGGAATGAGAACAGCTCGGTGATCGGCGGCAACACTGTCGCAGCCGCCGGAGATGTCCCCTTTTCACCCTCCACAAAGTAAGGAGTGGAACCGGGTATCGTTGGAGCGCTCCCAGGCGATTGAGGAACAGCACTCATATCCGCGCCGCCGGGCGAAGACATCGGCGGTGAACTGGGCACCGCCGGCAGGCCGGGGAATGAAAACATTTCGTTTCCCGAGGGCAGCGTGGGGGCGACCGCCAAAGGCGAAAGCTTCCCTTCTGCGAAAAAGCCCGGAGGCGATCCTGCAACCGGCGGGGTCGGCACTGTCCCCGAAGTACCCGGAACCAGCGCCGTCGCGCCCGCCAAGGATGCAGCAATCGCCCGTAAGTCGGACTCTGTCAGTGGCCCAGGTTGCGAAGACGGGGCCGAAGCGGGAATACTCGGAGCTGATTCGAACCCAGGCGATCGTTGAGCCGGAAGCATTTCCTCCGTAAACATCACGGTAGGAATTTCCTCCGATTCGACCTCTGGCAAAGAAGCGGATTCCTCGACGCTGTGCCCGTCCGCAAGATCCTTCGGCATCGCGAGAAAGAACTCATTCGCCAGTCGTTCTAGTGTCTCTGGATCCGGCAGAGGAATAGTGCCGAATGGGTAATAGCGCGCCCCTTCGCCACTCGCCGCAGACGACTTCGAAGCGCTCGACTTCGGCCTGCTAGCCCCGTTGCCCGACCCGTTATTTGTATTCGTGATATCTGTCGACATGGACATTCTCCAGCACGCCGAGTGCGTCTTGAGTGAGGACGACAATGGAGCAATAGAGAGAGATGAGATATGAAGCGATTGCTTTGTGGTTGATGCCCATGAAGCGAACCGACAAGCTCGGAGACACTTCACCGGGAAGTCCGGGCTGGAAGAGGCCGATGACGCCTTGCTTCTTCTCGCCGGTGCGCAGCAGAAGAATATCCGTGGTTTCGGCTTTGACGGGTAGCTTGGGGCACGGTACCAACGGAATCCCACGCCAAGTCATGAAAGGCGAACCGAACATGGTAACCGTCGGCGGAGGAACGCCACGGCGTGTGCATTCGCGGCCGAAAGCCGCAATCGCCCGTGGATGCGCCAAAAAGAAGCTCGGCTCTTTCCATACTTTTGCAATGAGTTCATCGAGATCGTCTGGAGTGGGGGCTCCGGTTCGTGTCTTTATTTTCATCTCCGGCGCTACGTTGTTGAGTAGACCGTACTCGTTATTGGTAATGAGTGCCATTTCCTGGCGCTCCTTCACTTTTTCAATCATCAGCCGCAATTGCTCGCGGATCTGATCGTGCGGGCTGCGGTATAAGTCTGAGATACGCGTTTGCACGTCCAGAACGCTGGTCACGGCGTTGAGCGCGTATTCCCGAGGCTTCTCGTCATAATCCACATAAATTTCAGGTAAATCGATTTCCTCGTCTGGCGCACACTCTATGGTGCGCGTGCCGGGGCGGGTGGGTTTGACTTTGTTCAACCGGTAAACGCCGGCCTCGACCGGTACCCAGGAAAGGAAAGTGATCAGCCACCGTGGCGTGATCGCCTCCATCATAGGCACGGTTTTGGTGACGGTCGCGAGCTGGCGAGCCTGTTGCTCAGTCAGTGTGTGACGGACTTCTGCAGTTGCCATGTGCTTAGCTCCTTAGTGCTGAGGGAATCAAATTTTGTAACACGTCTGCGCAAGCGGACGGCCCTACGCAAGAAAACGACTGGACGAGCGCGAGCTTCTCCCACTTATTTCTGGGAAAATCTCGGCTGCATCAGCCAAAATCTAAAGGCTAATTATCGGGGTGCGGTCAGTATACAGCACCACACGACTTTCTTGTCTGTGATTAAGATCACGCGGTAAGACGCCAAAATCTCGCCAAGCTTCATGCTGCCGTTTCCCCTCGTCCTCGTTCCCGATCCGATGATCAAATGCCAACGGACGGCTAAACAGATCGATTATCGAGACAAGAATCACTCGTCTTCCCCCACTTTGTCAATATTGTCTATTGAATTAATAGATATTATCCGTTAAATTATGACGGCCTTGGCTTCCTGGCTCTGGCTTTCGGGGTGAGCCGCGAAACAAGGTGCCTGCCGAATTTGAACTTCGGCAGGCTTTTTGTCGTTGGGGATGCTTTGTTCGGGTTCGGGGAACGCTACGCGCTTGCCGCGACAACCTGCGTCTTGTAGAACATCTTCTTCGCGCGTAAGCGAATCTCATCCAACTGCGCCTGCAATCTTCGTATTTCAGAATCCAGTTCGTTAAAAGTTGAGCACCGGGAAGTCATCAACATTCCAGCTTTGAATGCATGATCTCGTACCTCGCTCTTGAGGTATACGGACGCTGAGGGTTGTCCGGTTCCGGGATCGTCTTCGAGATACAAAAGTTCAATACTACTGGCGTTCGACGAGTGTCCCTCATCTACCGCGTGCTCAAGCACAAATTGGAGCCGAGACGACGCAGTTTGACTTTCCTCGTCAAGATTACCGGCGGTCGTCGCTCTCGACTCGGTCTGCGAAGCGTGTTCCGCCACCCTGCGAATGAGGAACGGTGGATTGTCGGTTCCGTCGCTAGACCATTCTAAGTTGGAAATAGAATTAGCTTTGCAGGTCACGTCGTAGATCTCGCCGGTCGGACTTGTGATTTCGAATTTGCCGCTCTTGCCGCGCAAGGCCAATCCAACATCGTAGGTCGCGATGGTCTCACCGTGCCGCATGACGATTCTCCTTTTCCGCAGAGAACAGCGGATCTCACCGAGAATCGCGCAGCGTGTTGAGATTACGCAAGTGGTAATCCTGATTCCAAGCGCGCGGAGGGGTTTTTCGGAGATCGCTCAGACGGTTTGCCGGCTAAATTGACGAGACGGTCTATGACTGAGGTTGCGGTGCGCCACAAAGACTGCAAATTACGAGAACTAAAATCGGCAGATACGCCGCTTCGGTTAGGACGCGCCAGCGGCCACTGCTTCCGCCTTATAAAACTTCTTCTTGGCGCGGGCGCGAATCTCGTCCAGTTCCGCGTGCAGGCGTCGAATCTCAACATCGAGCTCGATAAAACTCAGGCAAGGAACAGTGACCAACCTCTCGGCCTTAATGCCGGCGTAGTCCTGCACACCGCTTGCTTTCAGGAAAACGCATGCCGAGGGCTGCTTCGTCCCGGGATCGCTCTCCAGGTACAAGAGATCAAGACTTGAGATTTCCATGATGCCGCGATTATCCCACGAATCTCAGAATAACGCTGTGATCGGATTTCCACAGCAGTGATGTTTGTGGCGCGGGGGCCCTAAGTGGCCTGTGGCGAATCGGTTACGAAGGGCAGTCGTGCGTTTCCCCAGTGTCGAAGACCAATTATTTTCGTAACATTCTGCAATCCTTGCCGCAGCCGTCTACAAACAATGGGCGCTCCGGCTTTTTGGTTATCAACTAATCTCTAGTAATTCCATGGACTATATGGTAAACTCCGCTCTACCGCGTAGAACACGGTGACCTGCGGCTTGCGGAGACAGAATTTATGATCGCATTTATCGGAAAGACATGGCCTCTGTGGTGGATGTTTGCGGTTGTGTTCATTGTGCGCTGCCTACACGTTCTGTCCGTAGATCCGGAGTGGGACGCTCCGGAGTGGGACGTTCGTGATTCCCGGAAGGATGACAGGATTGAATCACAGGTAGTTTCCGGTCGGATTGCCTCGTGAGCTTAACTTGATTCAGGGCGTCTCGCGCACTCAGGCATTCAACTTGGTGCTCGACTCGAGCACGTCGACCGGGCGAACGAAGCAGCGATTTTGGGAAGGAGAGAGTGAATGAGCCAGATTCTTTCAAAAGTGCTTGAGTCGAACCGCAAATACGCAGCGAGTTTCGGAGGAAGAGCAAAGTTAGCTTTGCCGCCGGCCCGCCGCTTCGCAATTCTCACCTGCATGGATGCGCGGCTGGATCCCGCGAAATACGCCGGCCTAGCCGAAGGAGATGCGCACGTAATCCGCAATGCCGGTGGACGGGCCAGCGACGATGCCATCCGTTCCTTGGTAATCAGCTACAAGCTCCTGGGAACGAGAGAATTTCTTGTCATTCACCACACCGATTGCGGCATGGAGTTTTTCACCAATGAAGTCATGCGTGGCTTGCTGCCTTCGAGTCTGGAAACCGCGGAATTGACCTCGAATGGTTTTCGACGACGTGAGTCGTGGTCCAGGCTCGCGCGCTGGCGAATACGTCGAGTGGTTGACCATCCACGATCAGGCACAGGCTGTTATCGACGACGTTGAGCGCATTCGGAACCATCCGCTGGTACCGAAGTCGATCCCAGTTTACGGATTCGTCTATGACGTTCACTCCGGAAAGCTGATTGAAGTGGAAGGCGCCAGCGCAATCGGGAAAGCGGCATAGTTACGGCGTGTGTTCGATTTGTTCCCTCCCCCAAGCACTCATGGCGCGGACGAATGCGTCCGGCCAGAAGACTATCGACGTACTGACCGAATGAAGCGTCTGCGCGCGAAGGGCGAGGTAAATCAGAATGAAGTTCAACTACTCCTGGGGAAAAACGCGTAACGATTTGCTCGCCGGCGTTACCGTCGCCGCTATCTCTCTGCCGCAAGCCATGGCTTACGCGCTCATCGCGGGGGTCGACCCGCGCTTTGGGCTGTATTCCGCCATCGTGATCACTCTCGTGGCCTCGATCTTTGGCTCCTCGTCGCACTTGATTAACGGTCCGACAAACGCTATTTCGCTTGTGGTTTTCAGTGCTCTCGGGTTCTTCAATCCTGGCGCGCGGCTCGAAGCCTATCAGGCCATGTTCTTGTTGGGAATCATGGTCGGGATCATTCAGATACTGATCGCGGTATTCAAACTTGGAGATCTAACACGCTACATCTCCGAGTCCGTCGTGATCGGTTTCATGGCCGGGGCTGGAACTTTGGTGGGACTAACCCAGCTTGGCAACTTGACCGGTTTGCGCGATCGTGGGACGGGGCAGCAGCATGTGCTGTACCGCATTTGGCTGACGCTGAGCGGCGGCCACGTGAACCCGCTTGCGCTCGGCATTGGACTGGGAACCATTGTGCTTGTCGTCGCGCTGAGAAAATTGGCGCGCAGGTACCGTTTACCGCAATTTGACATGTTAATGGCCTTGATCGTTGCGGCGCTTGTGGCCGCAGCTCTCGGCTGGTCCAAACCAGCGCTTGATGGAACGACCGTTATCTCTGTAGTTGGCAGCGTCCCGCGCAATCTGCCGATGCCGCGTATTCCCCAGATTCAATTCTGGTGGGTGAAGGAAATGTCGGGCAGCGCCTTGGCCATCGCTTTTCTCGGACTCCTGGAGGCATTAGCGATCGCTAAGTCAATTGCGAACACGACGCGCCAGACCCTCGACTACAACCGGCAGTGTCTGGCTGAAGGTCTGGCCAATCTCACTGGCGGATTTTTCCAATGCCTGCCGGGCTCCGGCTCGCTGACCAGATCGGCGATTAATTTTCAGGCCGGAGCCGTAAGCCGAGTTTCCGGGGTCTTTGCGGCCGGAACCGTGGCACTCGTGGTGGTTGCGCTCGCACCCTTCGCCCGCTACATTCCGAAAGCCGCGCTGGCCGGTCTTCTCGTGGTCACGGCGGTGCGGCTGGTCGATTGGAAACGGCTGAGCTATGCCATGCGGGCCTCACGCTACGACGCCGCGTTAGTTTTGGTTACTGCCTTCTCTGCGATCTTCATCAGCGTCGAGTTTTCCATCCTGATCGGTGTGGCTTTGTCCATTCTGATGTTTGTTCCCCGCGCTTCACTTCTGCGCTGGACCGAGTTGGTGGTGAGCAGTGACCGCGTAGTGCGCGAGCGCCTGCCGGAGGACCGGCCTTGCACGGCGATGGTGCTCTACGATTTGGAAGGTGAATTGTTCTTTGGCGCGGCCCCGGAACTCGACCGCTGTTTTGATCACCTGAGGCGCCGCACCGAGGCCGAAGATATTCGCTTCGTCGTGCTGCGCCTGAAGCGTACCCGCAATCCCGACATGGTTTCACTCGAACGCTTTGACCATTTTCTGCATGACATGCATGCGCGTGGAGTAACGGTGTTGCTGTGCGGCGTTCGTCCAGCTTTAGCGAAGACCATGGCAAATTTGCGCTTCCATGATTGGCTGCCGGGCGACCGCGTGTTTCCGGAAGAGCCAGAAAAATTTTCTGCCACTCTCAAAGCTGTTCGCCATGTTTACGAACTCCTGGAAGACAATCCTTGCGACCATTGTTTGCAGGGCGAATTCGTGGGAGCGGGCCAGCAGCCTCTGTATTACCTGGTGTAGCTGACGGGCCCTACCAGTGGTTGCCGTGCAGGCGTCCGGCAATATACTCTAGTACGTCAATGGGCTATGTAGATGTAGAGGAGTTATCTCATGTTGTGGAAGGTTGTAACAGTCATTGAGTCCAAGGACGTCGCCGAGAGGACTGGCTACAGCCGTCCGCACACCATTCACTGCGGGCCCGACGGCATCTACCTGAGCGCTCTGGGCTCGCCCAGCGGCGACGGTCCCGGCGGAATCTTCGCCTTGGATCACTACAGCTTCGAGCCTCTCGGTCGATGGGAGGTCGATCGCGGTCCGCAATACTTTGGCTACGATTTCGCGTGGCACCTGGGCTATGACATTGCTGTGACCAGCGAGTGGGGCACGCCCAACATGGTCGAGAACGGCGTGAATCCTGAGCTGCTACTCGCCGGCCGGTACGGCCACAGCCTGCATATATGGGACCTTCGCAAACGACGTCATCTTCAAAGCTTGGACTTGGGTGCGGAACAGCAGATGGTCCTCGAGTTGCGCGCGGCGCACGATCCCACGAAGGCTTACGGTTTTGTCGGCGTGGTTACATCGCTGAAAGATCTTTCCAGTTCGATCTGGGTGTGGCATCGCCCAAGCGGGGGGAACGGAGGGTCGAACGGGAAGTTTGAGATAAAGAAAGTTATTGAGATTCCTGCCGAACCGGCCGACCCGAGCCAACTGCCTCCGCTGTTGCAGGGCTTCAAAGCCGTGCCGCCGCTGCTTACGGATATCAATCTCTCAGTAGACGATCGATTTCTGTACGCTTCCTGCTGGGGCACCGGAGAAATGCGCCAGTACGATGTCTCCGATCCGTTTAGCCCCAAGCTGATTGGTTCGGTCCACGTAGGCGGGATCGTACGTCGCGCCTCTCATCCGGCCAAGCCGGGTGAGCCGTTGAACGGAGGCCCGCAGATGGTGGAAATCAGCCGCGACGGACGCCGCGTTTATTTCACCAATTCGTTGTACGCCGCATGGGACAAACAGTTCTATCCCGATGGCATCCGCGGCTGGATGGTTAAGCTGGATGTTGCGCAGGATGGTGGCATTCAGCTCGACCCCAGGCTATTTGTCGAGTTTGGCGATCTCCGCCCGCACCAGGTCAAACTGCAAGGCGGCGACGCCTCGTCGGACTTCTACTGCTATCCATGAATCACAACTGGCCCTGGGTTGCTTTGGCTGTTCTCGGGGTGTACCACGGTCTGAATCCCGCCATGGGCTGGCTGTTTGCGCTTGCCCTTGGGTTGCAGGAAAAGCGTCGGTCCGCGGTCGTCGGCGCCCTGCTCCCGATCGCTCTCGGACACGCCGCCGCAATCACGGCGGCGATTCTCGCTCTGCGTTTTGTTCAACACCTTCTCCCGATGAATATTGTGAAGTGGGGAGTCGTGTTATTTCTTCTTACGCTGGGTGTCTATCGACTTTTCCGCGCGAGCCATCCGCGCGGTGCCGGTATGAGAGTCGGAGGCAGGGATCTGTTCGCCTGGTCCTTCCTCATGGCGTCTGCGCACGGAGCCGGACTCATGGTTGTACCGGTTCTAATGCGAAGCCCCATGTCCCCGATGACACACGCGATGTTTCTCGCGGATTCGCCGGGTATGAACATGACAACAACGCTGTACGTAGTATTGGTCCATACCGTCGCGATGCTGTTTGCGGCGGCAGTTCTCGCGATCGGCTTCTTTGAGTTCTACGAGGATGTAGGACTAAAGCTACTGAAGCAAGTATGGCTCAATTTCGATTTGCTTTGGGCTGTAGCTTTGCTTGTAGCTGCGATAAGTCTCTTGCTGTTCTGAGGATCGGATCTGACGCCTATGAGCGGGTCGTCCCCATAGCCGAGTTATCAGTCGCACTGGTTCCGTGGTCTATCTGCAAGGGGTTCCCCGAAGATGGGCAGTATCGGAAACTGGTGGAGTATTGCTCCGAGCTTTGGTTCCGCTCGTTGGTCGAGTGTGGCCGTACGTATGGATGGCGAATCCCAGAACTGCTCTCCATGCGCGTTGACCAGTTGGACATTGTACAGCGTGTGATTCGGCTTGGACCTGGCACTACGAAGAACGTGACGGCAGAGAAGTGCTCATGATCGATTCGGTTCATAAGCTGCTCTCGGCTCTCGTACATGGCAAGTCACCCGCTGATTACGTGTTCACCCGCGCAAACGGCAAGACCGCACGTGATTTTCGCGGTATGTGGCACAGCGCTTGTGCTCACGCGGGAATACCTGAAACTGCTGTTTCACGATCTGCGGCGAACCGAAGCGAGAAACTTTCGAAGGGCAGGGTTGCCGAGGGAGTCATCATGAAAATCGGCGGCTGGCGCACTCGAAACGTGTTCGATCGGTACGCGATCGTCAGCCGTTCGGATATGAATGACGGATTCTGAAGTTGCAAGAATCGGAGAACCGAGTTGAGCGGGAAAGACTGCAAGCAGAGGAGCAGCAAGACCACATAAGGACACAAATTCGGCACAATGAAGCGATTTCGCACAAGCTTCCTGCATCCGGTTCAGTGAACTAGCGCCAGCTAGAGAGTGATTCCAACGGAGTTTAGGCGTGGTGCCGGGAGGGGGAGTTGAACCCCCAAGACCCGAAGGTCGGCGGATTTTGAGTTCCCCACTAACGGTGTTTCAACAACTTAGCACCGTTTGTATGGATTGAGATCAGCCTGTATTCATGCTGGTTTCCCACTCTAGCACCTACCCAGATACAAACACAAACAAACTGCCACTGGGCACAAATTTAGGCACAGTGGGGCGGGCGCTCAAACCGATGGAGAATTGGACATGAGCGGTTGGCGTAGCTAAAGGACTCGCAGCGATTAGTACGCGTTGCGAAACGACGGTGTGTGCCTGGGGTTGTTTGAAATGAATCGTGCGGCTCTTGCGGAGCAAAGCGGAGCTGGGGTTGCGAGCAAAAGCGAGCTGGTTTGTAAACAAGGGAGGATTTCAAATGCAAAAAGCAGATTGGGACAAACTTGACAAATTAACAGATTGGCTGAAGGCGGTACCATGGAAGTTTTTTTGTACCTTCACATTCGCCTGGCGCGTCTCAGACCCACAGGCTGAGAAAGCCTTTGATGCATTCATTAACCGCCTAGAACGGCATCTTGGTTGCGAGGTCTGCTTTGTTCGTGGAGACGAGAAGAGGTTCTCAG
>DATNHO010000061.1:0-44726 GCA_035604895.1 Terriglobales bacterium
GCGGACGTCGATTCCGAATCCCGCCGTACCGTTCACTTTCTTGGGGGTATCGACGCGCTTGGTGGGTTTGCCGACGATCTTGAATTCGCTGGGGTCCTTGAGTTTCACGTTTTGCGGCGGTTGAATCGTGGACGCTGCTTCGGCGAGACTTCCGTACGTCAATCGGCGTTTCGACGCAGTGTGGACTACTGCGCCGTTTTCGGCGTGGCATTCCGAGGCGTCAACGCTCCACTTCTGAGCCGCCGCCGCAATCAGCATCTCGCGGGCCGCGGCACCGGCTTGGCGCATCGGTATCCAAGCCGAATGAATGCTCTGGCTGCCGCCAGTCCCCTGCATACCGAACGCAGGGTCGAAATACACCTTGTCGGCCGGCGCAAAGATGGTTTTCATCCTCTTCCAATCGCACTCAAGCTCTTCCGCGAGGAGCATGGCAATCGAGGTCTCAACGCCCTGCCCCATTTCGGATTTGCTGATCAGAAGCGTGACATTGTCGTCCGTGCCGACGTGCACCCAGGCATTGAGCACGCTGGGGGCGGCAGCCTCGACTCCGCGCGCCGCGGCCCTTGCCTCGGTGCGGGTCGGGAGATAGAAGCCGACGACCAAGCCTGTCGCGCCGACGAGGCCGGTCTTGAGGAAGTTACGGCGATCCACTGGTGTGTTTGAAACGCTCATTCCGCACCTCCCGCCGTCACATCCACCGTAGTTGGTTCGAGCTCGCCAGTTTTGGGAGCGGGTGAGGCCTGCGCGGGCGCGCCCTGGAGTCGCGCGGCGAAGTGAATTGCCTTTCGAATCCTTGAGTACGTGCCGCAGCGGCAGATGTTGCCGCTCATCGCGTCGTCGATCTGAGCATCCGTCGGATTCGGAGTCTTTTCAAGGAGCGCGACAGCCGACATGATCTGCCCTGACTGACAGTATCCGCACTGGGGTACGTCGATTTCCATCCAGGCCCGCTGGACCGGATGGCTGCGATCGGGTGAAATCCCCTCGATCGTCGTAACCTTCTTGCCAGCGACGCTCGAAATTGGGGTGACGCAGGAGCGCGTCGCGTCTCCGTTGATGTGGACCGTACAGGCGCCGCACAATGCGATGCCGCAGCCGAACTTCGTGCCGGTCATGTTGAGATGATCGCGAATCACCCAGAGCAGCGGCATGTCAGGATTCACGTCGACTGTCTGGGGCTTGCCATTCAGGGTAAAATGAATCGCCACGAAAACCTCCCTCAGAATTCCGAGCGCCTGGAGCGCCTCGGCACGAGCAGTCTAACTCTTTCTGTAGAGCGAAACTACGTCATGTGCTTCGAAAGTGTCAAGCCGAGCAGAACCGCCTGAATCTAACGAACGTGCCCGTCGCGAATCGAATGAGCGAATTTGCTTGGGCGTTTGACACTTTTTTCAGGCAGATGTTACAGTGAGATACAACGCCGAGGTAGCTCAGTTGGTAGAGCAGCCGATTCGTAATCGGCAGGTCCCCGGTTCAAGTCCGGGCCTCGGCTCCATCGATCCCTCAGCAAGAGAGGCAGTTGCGGGGCTCTCCACGGTTGACGTTCCACACGCTTAAAGAGTCGGAACTCTTGGTCGCTCCTGTCCGCGTGCTAACGGACGACAAGTAGAATGAGGGCCGCATCAGCCAAGGAGAGATCCTTCATCAGGTGCGCAAACTCGCTGAGGCGAAGGTAGGAGTCCGTTTCGTTCCAAAAGCGATGCAAAAAGAACGGCGCGGGGAAGATTATGCCGAACAACAGGGCTGCCCCAATCTTCAGATGCCAGCCGAACAACGCCAACGCTCCGCCAACGACCATCATCACAACCGTGAGGATCGTCGCCGCCCGTGGGAGCGGCACTCCTTTCCGCGCAAGCAGCGCAGGAAGCCGCGAGCCACCCGGCCGGCAGCAGAGGTTCCTGCAGAATCTCGAGGAAAGTAACAGGAACTAGATCGCGCCATCCCACCGCGCGAAGGCGAGGATCATGAAAGATATCGGCGGTGGTTCCTGATCGACTCGACTCCCAACTGGAACACTGACGATATCCGAAGTTAGTTGCTGGTCCTCGCATCTCATCCGCGGTTCCCGGCGGGTGGGGAAACAGCGAAGACCAGTGAAGCTAGATAGACCAAAATTCCCAACCCTATCAAGGATGCGCCCACGAAGGCAAAGAGCACAAACGCGAGAGGGTGAAACCATAGGAGGCTCACAATTTCCACGAGCAGGCCGAGAATAATCAAACCGCTCGAAACTCGAACAAACTGCTGGATTCCGATCGCACGGAGTTTCATTGGGCAGGGCTCCAGAATTTCACGTTGCCCATCGCCGCCACATTGTGAACGGTATCGTGGCAGCCGCTGGATACACAGGACGTCTGATTCGATTTCAGTCAATCCATGATGGCTTGATGAACGGGGTTCGCTTCGAAGTTACGTGCGCGCGCATGACAGTGCAAGCGCTGTGAGACCTCCTGGCTTGGGTGTGCGCGGATTGCAGGAGTGCAAACCGGCGCAGCCCGGTTGTCGAGGGACTATTTCTTCTTCTTCTTGGCGAAGCTCCGCATATAGGAGACGAGCTGCTTGATTTGATCGCCGGTGAGTCTGTCCTTGTAAGCCGGCATGCCGCCCGTACCGTTGGCGGTGATGCCAGTCAACTCCTCATCGGTTTGCTTCTGGACTTCCGCGGAGCGCAGATCGCGAAGGTTAAGGCTCTTTCCCACGGCAGTCTTGCCGCTGCCGTCGGCTCCGTGACAGTCCCCGCACTTGGAGTTGAACAGACTAGCCGCATCTGTCTGCGCCCGCACCGGGCCGGCAGAAAGAAGCAGAGCGACAACGAGCAACAAAGCCGCCGAATTGATTCGAGCCGCGAGGTCCTTCATAGCGTTCCTCCTAAGCGAGATCGATGGGCAACGATAACACAGGCGATCGGGAAGCCATCTCGCTCAATTTAGAAGGGTATCGGACGGAAAAGGTTGCGGTCCTGCCGTAGTGGCCCCCGGTAGACAGTGACGTGACCGCCGTCACAGACAAACAAGAATCCCAAGACTAGCCTAGCTCGGAACTTTATCGAGGGACAATACCTGAAGGGTGCTGCAGAACGCCCACGTGGTCGATGGCAGGGCGTGACCCCAAGTCCTCGAGAGGTGCGAATATGCGTGCACTGCATGGCTCACTCCCTCAAGCATTGAGGTCTCGCGGCGTGTCGCGCCGTCAATTCGTGGAGTTCTGCACTTCGATGGTTGCGGCGCTGGCATTACCTCCAAGATACGTCGGCGAAGTCATGAAGGCGCTCACACAGGCAAACCGTACCGTTCTCGTATGGCTCGAGTTTCAAGATTGCGCGGGCAACTCGGAATCGATGTTGCGCACAAGCAACCCGACAGTCGCTGATTTCGTCCTGGAGCTTCTCTCTTGGGAATACCACGAACTGATCATGGCAGGAGCGGGCAAACAGGCCGAAGAAGCACTCGAACGAGTGGTTCGAGAGCATAAGGGCGAATACATAGCAGTAGTCGAAGGCGCGATCCCAACGGCGGACGACGGTGTTTACTGCACGATTGCCGGCAAGACCGCTCTCGAAATTGCAAGGCATGTTTGCACCAATTCTGCAGCTAACATCGCGGTCGGCGCTTGTGCGTGGGACGGAGGCTTGGTTCGGGCGAATCCAAATCCGACTGGTGCCGTAGGGCTGCACGAGGCTGTCCCCGGCGTAAAGGTTGTCAATCTGGGTGGCTGCCCGCACAATCCTGCGAATACGGCTGCCGTGTTGACTCATTACCTGACCTTCCACGAGATGCCGGCCCTCGACCAATACAATCGTCCGCTATTCGCTTACGGCAACATCATTCACGATCAATGTGAACGTAGAGCTCACTACGACGCAGGCCGTTTTGTGGAGGAGTGGGGCGATGAAGGCCACCGGAAGGGCTATTGCCTTTACAAGATGGGTTGCAAAGGCCCGGAAGCAACCTATAACTGTCCTACCGTCCGCTGGAATGATGGGACGAGTTGGCCGGTAAAGGCCGGCCACGGCTGCATCGCGTGCGCTTCGCACCGCTTTTGGGATACGAAATCACCTTTCTACAAGAGGCTGCCATCGGTGCCCGGATTCGGAGTGGACGTCACGGCGGACGAGATCGGATGGGTTGCCACCGGAGCGGTTGCCGCAGCGATGGTTGCCCAGGTGGCGGGCAATATCGTGCGCGACAAAATCCGGCCGAAGAAGACGGCCGACGAGACAAACGAACGGGCGGATTCTGGCGGAGCTTAGGAGGAATCAATGGCGCGGATTGTGGTCGACCCGGTCACGCGAATTGAAGGACATCTCCGCATCGAGGCCCAAGTCGAAGGCGGGATGATCGCGGACGCGTGGAGTTCCGGCACGATGTTCCGTGGAATCGAGCTGATCTTGCGCGGCCGTGACCCGCGCGAAGCATGGATCTGGGCACAGCGCATTTGCGGCGTCTGCACGATGGTTCACGCGCTCGCCTCTGTCAACGCGGTCGAGGATGCGCTGGGCATCGAAGTGCCCGACAACGCCCGCCTCGTTCGGAACATCATCGCTGCAACACAGACGGTGCAAGATCACGTCATTCATTTCTACCATCTCCACGCGCTTGACTGGGTGGACGTGGTCTCCGCCTTGAAGGCAGACCCGGCAAAGACGTCGCAGCTCGCGCAATCGATCTCCGATTGGCCTCTGTCGAGCGGGAAGTATTTCAAGAGCGTTCAGGATCGCGTCAGCGCCTTGGTTGCGAGCAAGCAACTGAGCCTATTTGGCGCGGGGTATTGGGGACATCCCGCCTACCATCTTCCGCCCGAAGCGAACCTCATGGCGGTCGCGCATTACCTGGAAGCGTTACAGTTTCAAAAGGAATTTATTCGGATTCATGCGGTTCTCGGCGGCAAGAATCCCCACTTGCAGACATTTTTGGTCGGGGGCATGGCCACGTCGCTCGATCCGAACGAGCCGGGCGCGACGGTCAACCCGGAGCGAATCGATTTTCTGATCGAGAAGGCCAAAGCTGCCGCGACGTTCGTCGATCAGGTTTACATTCCCGACGTGCTCGCCGTCGCCGGCTTCTATCGCGATTGGTTCGAACGCGGCGAGGGCCTGGGGAATTTCATGTCGTACGGCGCTTATCCGCAGGGGAGCATCAAGGATCCCGCGAACTTCTTCCTGCAGCAAGGCATCATCCTTAATCGCGATCTCTCCAAGGTGTATCCGTTTGAGCCAAAGAACGTCACCGAGTACGTGACCCATTCATGGTACGAATACTCAGGAGGAGATCAGACTGCGAAGAACCCGTTCGACGGAGAGACCAATCCGAAATTCACGGGGCCGAAACCGCCCTATGAATTCCTCAACGTCGATCAGAAATATTCCTGGCTGAAAGCGCCGCGCTATCAAGACAAGCCTATGGAAGTCGGGCCGCTCGCGCGGCTGCTCGTTGCCTATGCCTCCGGTAACCAGGAAGTGAAGGCGCTGGTCAACGGAACGCTCGCGAAGTTGAATGCGCCACCTACAGCGCTCTTCTCCACGCTCGGCCGGATCGCCGCGCGCGCTCTGGAAACGAAGCTCCTTGCCGATCACATCGTCGAGTGGATTCAGCAGCTCGGAAACAACATTGCGACCGGCAACGTGAAAATCCACAACGGCGAGAAGTGGGATCCGAACTCCTGGCCCAAGACAACGCGCGGATTCGGGTTCTTCGAGGCGCCTCGTGGGTCGCTGGGACATTGGGTGGAGATCGAAGACCATGCCATCAAGAACTACCAAGCGGTCGTTCCATCCACATGGAACGCAGGCCCGCGAGATGCCCACGGCCAGCGCGGGGCGTATGAAGCCGCACTCATCAAGACACCGGTGGCGGATCCGGATCGCCCACTCGAACTTCTGCGCACAATCCACTCATTCGACCCGTGCTTGGCTTGCGCCGTTCACGTGGTTGACGCTCGGGGGCACACCTACTCCCGCGCAGAAGCCTGACCTGGCAAAAGGCTGCGTATGAAAAAGACGCGAAGGCAACGCGGGCATGAAGCGGAATGGAAGAGACCAGCACATGGACAAGTCAGAGTTTATGTCTGGGAGTGGCCCGTGCGGTTTGCGCACTGGGTCATCTTCAGCACAATCGTCTCGCTCTCAATCACAGGTTATTACATGCACTCCCCGTTCGTCGTTCCGCATGGAAGAACAGCCTACGTCATGGGAACGATGCGCTTTGTTCACCTGCTTTCCGCCTTCACGTTTCTCGGCGCGATCCTGATCCGGGTTGTCTGGATGTTTATCGGCAATCGGTGGTCGAGTTGGGATCAGCTCATCCCCACGACCAGGAAACGGCTGAAGGACCTCATCGAGACGTTCCGGTACTACGGATTCATGACTTGGTCGCCGACTCCCCACATCGGTCATAACGGGGCGGCGGGAGCCGCGTACGCTGCCGTCTACGGTATGGCATTCGTCGAAATCCTTACGGGACTCGCGCTCTACTCTCAGATTCTCGGAAGCAAGACGCTTAGCTTCTTCGTTGGCTGGATTCCCCATGTCATCGACATCCAATGGCTGCGAGAGGTTCATTTCCTCGTGATGTTCGGATTCTGGATGTTCTTCATTCACCATCTCTATACCGCCATCCTGGTTTCAATTGAGGAAGAGAACGGCGTGATGGAGAGCATCTTCAGCGGATACAAGTTCGTTCCCGAATACGAACTCCGTGAGGCTATAGCAGAAGAGGCTGACGAGAATCCCGCACCGCAGCTGAAAGGGATCCGGACGAGCCCGGTTGCCGGACCGACTTCGCAATCAAGAGAGTGACATGGAAGACTTGCTGTCTTCGGATACCGTCGTCATTGGAGTCGGCAACACAATCCTCTCAGACGAGGGTGTGGGCGTGCATGCCGCGAGACTGTTGCAGAGGGATCCAAGAGTTCCCGCTGGCGTCACGATTCTGGACGGCGGCACAATCGGCCTCGAGCTGATTCCCTATGCTTCCGATGCATCCCGCGTGCTGCTCCTGGATGCCATGAACTCGGGCGAAGCGCCTGGAGCGCTCGCTCGGATGACGGGGCGAGATTTGCTCGGCACGACGGGGGGATGGAGCGCTCATCAATTGGGCGTTGCCGATCTGATCGCGGCACTTTTTCTGGTATCGAGCCACCCGCAAGACATTGTTGTGCTGGGCGTGCAGCCAGCCAACACGGATTGGGGCACGTCTTTGTCTCCCGAAGTGGAGGCCGCGCTTACGCCATTGGTCGATGCAGCGTTGGCGCAGCTGCAACTTTGGAATGGCTCGCGGGACGCTTTGAAGATCGACCCGCCATCCTTGCCGCCCGTGCAATCTCCGGACCGAGAAGTCTCCGAGCCTTGCGAAGAAGGAGGGTTGTAACGTGTGCCTCGCCATTCCTGGGAAAATCGTCACCAGTGAAATGCACAATGGAATTCGCGTGGGGCGAGTCCAGTTCGGCGGGATCACGCGGGAAACCTGCCTGGACTTTGTTCCCGAAGCGTCGGTGGGAGATTACGTGATCGTGCATGTAGGATTCGCGATCAGTCGCGTGGATCGTGAAGAGGCGGAGCGGAGCTACGAAGCACTCGAATCCATGGGATTGCTCAAGGGTGAATTGGCATCGGATTTGGAAGACTCCTGAGCAGATAAACAACGTGATGTCGGCAGCGCTCCGAGGGAGTGCATGAAATATTTGGATGAATACCGGGATGAGAAGATTGCTCGCGGAATTGTGGCCGAGCTGGGGCGCCGCGCTACCCGACCATGGGTTTTGATGGAGATTTGCGGCGGGCAAACCCACACGCTGATGCGTTACGGCATCGACGAAATGCTGCCTGCCGGGATCGAGCTGGTTCACGGGCCGGGCTGCCCCGTGTGCGTCACCGCTCTTGAAACGATCGACAAAGCCATCGAGATCGCTTCGCGCCCCGATGTGACGTTGATTTCCTACGGCGACATGTTGCGTGTGCCGGGCTCCCATACCGATCTATTCCACGTGAAAGCCCAGGGCGGAGACGTGCGGGTGGTTTATTCTCCGACCGAAGCGCTGAAGTTCGCCCGTGCAAACCCCAGCCGGAGTGTCGTCTTCTTTGCTGTTGGTTTTGAAACCACGGCTCCTGCGAATGCCATGGCCGTCTGGCAAGCAAAGCGGGAAGGGCTTAGGAATTTTTCGATGCTTGCTTCCCATGTCCTTGTGCCACCCGCGATTCGAGCGCTCATGAGTTCACCGCGCAATCGCGTGCAAGGCTTCATTGGCCCGGGTCACGTTTGCACGGTCATGGGCTACCGTGAATATGAGGACCTCATGCGTGAGTTCCACGTGCCGATTGTTGTGGGTGGATTCGAGCCGCTTGATCTGCTCGAAGCGATTCTGATGCTTGTGACGCAGCTGGAGGAAGGGCGCGCGGTAGTCGAGAACCAGTATGCCCGGTCCGTGACTTATGAGGGCAACCTGCTTGCTCAGAAGGTATTGGCGGAAGTGTTCGAGGTGTGTGACCGCAAATGGCGCGGGATCGGCGGAATTCCGGAGAGTGGTCTCAGTCTTCGGGAGGAATATGCCGACTTCGATGCGGATCGGATTTTTGGCACAGAAGGAGTCACCGCGGACGAGCCTGCCGAGTGCATTAGTGCGGAGGTGCTTCAGGGGCTGAAAAAACCGACGGATTGTTCCGCCTTTGGGACGCGCTGCACTCCGGAAAATCCACTGGGCGCTCCAATGGTCTCTTCAGAAGGCGCATGCGCCGCGTATTACCAGTATCGCCGGCATGCGATGGCAGCGAGTGGGAACCATTGATGCCACAAGAAACGAAACTCGACCTGGCTTTGAATTGTCCTATCCCCATTGCGGCAAGGGATTCGATCCTGCTCGGCCACGGAAGCGGGGGCCGAATGAGCGGGGACCTCCTGCGAAATGTCCTCCTTCCAGCGCTTCAAAATCCCGTGCTTGATCGGTTGGATGACCAGGCCATCGTGGATGTCGGCGGATCCCTAATCGCGTTCACGACGGATTCCTTCGTCGTGAAGCCGTTGTTCTTCCCCGGTGGAGACATCGGAACGCTGGCGGTAAACGGCACCGTGAATGACCTGGCGATGGGCGGGGCCGAACCTCTTTTCCTGAGCCTTGCACTCATCCTCGAAGAAGGACTTCCGCTCGATACTCTCCGCCGCGTCATGGAATCCATTCGCGTCGCCGCCGCTCTTGCGGGCGTCGCTGTCGTCACCGGGGACACAAAAGTAGTGGAAAAAGGAAGCGGCGATGGATTGTTTGTGAACACCTCCGGCATCGGGCTTGTCCCATCTGCAGTGCGCCTTTCCGCGGATCAGTCACGCCCGGGAGATCGTGTCCTGCTGAGCGGGACCATTGGGGATCACGGGATCACGATACTCTCACAGCGCGAAGGTCTCGAATTCGAAAGCGCCGTCGCGAGTGACACGGCGGCGTTGCACACCCTTGTTGCCGATATGCTTCGCGCGAGTTCCGAAATTCGTTGTCTCCGCGACCCGACGCGCGGCGGTCTATCGAGTTCCTTGAACGAGATCGCGGCTCGGTCGCGCGTAGGGATTGAACTCGAAGAGAAGGCGATCCCAATCCGGGAGGAAGTCCAAGGCGCATGCGAGATGTTAGGGCTCGATCCGCTCTATGTTGCAAACGAGGGTAAGCTGCTGGCAATTGTTGAGCCCACCGCGGCGGAAATGATTCTCGACGCAATGCACCAGCATCCGCTGGGCCACAACGCACGGATCATCGGGACGGTCACGGATGCTCACCGAGGGATGGTCACGCTGCGAACGCGGCTGGGAACATCGCGGATCGTCGATCTGCTCTCCGGCGATCAATTGCCGAGAATCTGCTGAGGGCGGCCCGATGCACGAAATGGGGATTGCCAATTCGGTGCTGGATGCGATTCGCACGGAAACACGCCGCTTCCCGGGTGGCCACATCTACAAAGTGGGCGTGCGAATCGGCGAACTCGCAGGCGTTGACCCGGATGCCATGAGCTTTTGTTTTGAAGCTCTCGTGCGCGGGACGGAACTAGAGCCGCTGGCACTCGAAATTGAATACTGCCCACGCCGCTATCAATGCCGGGCCTGTGGACACTCTTATGCCGCAGCGAGGGAAGATTCGGCGTGTCCGGAATGCGGCATGAGGGAATCACAGTTCTTGGGAGGCGATGAACTTGAGCTCGCCTACCTGGAGGTCGAAAATGGAGCGCGTGCAGCTGGAACGTAAGGTCTTGAGCGAAAATGACCGCATTGCCGCCGGCTTGCGGGCGCGCTTTGCCGAACACAATATCCTGTGTCTCAATCTGATTAGCTCGCCTGGATCCGGAAAAACCAGCCTGCTCGAACGCACCCTCGATAGCTTCGACCGTAGCGAGCGTGTGGCAGTTCTTACCGGGGACATCCAGACGGAAAACGACGCGAAGCGGCTTGCGCGATTTGGTTTTCCTGTGAAGCAAATCACGACGGGCGGGACGTGCCATCTGGATGCCCGGATGATCGAAAGGGCGCTTCTGGACTGGCGCTTGGATGACATCGACTTGTTGTTGATCGAAAACGTCGGAAACCTTGTTTGCCCGTCGAGCTACGATTTGGGCGAGGCTGCAAAACTGGTCGTTCTCAGCGTCACGGAAGGAGAGGACAAGCCGCTCAAATATCCCTCGATCTTTTTCAAGTCGGAGCTGCTGATTCTGAACAAAATCGACCTACTGCCCTATGTGCCCTTCGATATCGCCGCCGCCGAAGAGAATGCGCGGAGCGTCCACCGAAATATGGACATCGTTCGAGTGTCTTGCCAGACGCGCCAGGGAATGACCGAATGGCTCGCTTGGCTGGATCGCAAGCGCGAAATTTCGCGCGCGGCTGCGTCCGCATCTTGAAGCGTCATGCAAGTCCGCAAAGAAATCCAAATCGCCGGGATCGTGCAGGGAGTTGGATTCCGGCCGTACGTCCATCGACTCGCGACGGATCGAAACCTCGGCGGCAATATCAGTAACACTCCGGCAGGGGTCACCATCGAAATTCAGGGCCCGCCGGACCTCGTCGAGGATTTCGTTTCGCGTCTTCCCGAGGAAGCACCGGCGCTTGCACAGATAACCAACGTGCTGGTTCGCGAGATGGCGTGCAAGCCGGATCGGTGCTTTGAAATTCTGCCGAGCCACACCGGCGAACATGCCAGCGCGCTGATCTCCCCGGATGTGGCAGTCTGCGATGACTGTCTTCGCGAGTTATTCGATCCTCAGGATCGCCGGTATCTCTATCCTTTTATCAATTGCACGAACTGTGGGCCGCGCTTCACGATCGTGCGGGAGGTTCCCTACGATCGGCCGCGCACGTCGATGTCGGTATTCTCGATGTGCGACAAATGCCGCGCGGAATACGAGGATCCGCAAAACCGCCGTTTCCATGCGCAGCCGAATGCCTGCTGGGAATGTGGCCCCCAACTCGAACTTTGGAACGCCCATGGCCTGCCGATGAATGCGCCCGATCCCATTGAGGCGGCTGTGGAGCGCCTCCGAGCGGGCGAGATACTCGCCGTCAAGGGACTCGGAGGATTCCACTTCGCGGTAGATGCCACGAATTCAGCCGCTGTTGAACGGCTGCGCCAGCGCAAGCGGCGAGTTGAAAAGCCGTTTGCCGTGATGGTGAGCGATCTGGAAGCCGCCGGTCGATTTTGCGAGATCGATTCCGACTCGCGGAGACTTCTGAGTAGTCGGCAGCGACCCATCGTGCTGCTGCCAAAAGCGAAAGGCACCGCAATCTCTGAGACGGTGGCGCCGAACCAGCGTGACCTCGGGCTGTTCCTGCCCTATACCCCGCTGCACCACTTGCTCTTCGCAGCAGGCGAGTTCACAGCACTGGTGATGACCAGTGGAAACCTGAGCGAGGAGCCGATCGCAATTGACAACCGCGAGGCGGTGGACCGATTAGGCAGCATCGCCGACTTCTTTCTCGTGCACGACCGGGAGATTCTTCTTCGTTGTGACGATTCAGTTGTTCGTCTTTCGGCCGGGAGGCCGCGACAAATACGGAGGTCGCGAGGCTACGTACCAGCGCCCGTGCGATTGCACAAGGAACTTCCGCAGATCCTTGCGGTCGGGGGAGAACTGAAAAACACGATCTGCCTGACACGCCGCAACCTCGCCTTCCTGAGTCAGCACATTGGTGACCTCGAAAACATCGAGAGTTTCGATTTCTTCTGCGATGCCGTTACATATCTTTCGAGGATTCTGGAAATCGAACCGGAAGTCATCGCACATGATCTTCATCCGGATTATTTGTCCACAAAATGGGCCTTGACGCAGAAAGGGGTGCGCCTCATAGGTGTGCAGCATCACCATGCGCACGTCGCCGCGTGCATGGCGGAAAACCGGATCGATGGACCGGTTATTGGGCTGGCCCTTGACGGCACCGGCTATGGCACCGACGGACAGATTTGGGGCGGCGAAGCGCTGATTGCGGGGTATGCGAGCTTCGAGCGCGCCGCGCATTTCGACTACGCGCCGCTTCCCGGAGGCGCCGCGGCAATTCGTGAACCCTGGCGCATGGCGGTGAGCTATTTGGCGCAAACTTTTGGCGAGGATTTCCTTGGCCTGGATATCCCGTTCGTCCAGAAACTGGATCACGGGAAGGCGGAATTAATTCTGCGCATGATGGCCCAGCGCGTAAATTCTCCACTGACCTCGAGCTGCGGGCGATTGTTCGATGCCGTCGCTGCTCTGATTGGAATTCGGCTGGAAGTGAGCTTCGAAGCGCAGGCCGCTATTGAGCTGGAAATGGCTGCACGATCGTCGAGCGAGACCGATGCCTATCCCTTCACCATTCATCGCGAGGACGGGCGCTGGCAGATCGACCCTTCTCCACTGTTTGGCGCCATCGTCGAGGATCTCCGCCGGAAGGTGTGCACGGAAACAATCAGCCGCCGATTCCACAACGGATTAGTCGAGACTCTTGTGCGCCTCGCGTGCATGCTGCGTCAAGAATCTTCGATCAATCGGATCTGCCTTAGCGGCGGCACATTCAACAACCTGCTTGTGTTCGAACACTTGATTCGCAAACTGGAATCCCGCGGCTTTGAAGTTTTCACTCACTCCGAAGTTCCCACGGGCGACGGCGGTCTCAGCCTCGGACAGGCGCTCGTCGCAGCACATAGCGCCCCTACTGAAACCCAAATTTCCCACTCCAGGAAAAGTTGCGATGCGACCTAGACTGAACGCTCTGTTTGACGATGCGCCCGGCAATCTGCGCGCCAAGGTAATTGGCATATATGGCGTCTTGCTGACATTCAATCTGGGCGCATGGCTTTGGACGGGCATCGCCCTGCACCATTACCCCGTGCTTCTGGGCATGGCCCTCCTCGCATATAGCTTTGGCCTGCGGCATGCCGTCGACGCGGATCACATTGCCGCGATCGACAACGTGACGCGCAAGTTGATGCAGGAAGGCAAGCGTCCCGTCGCGGTCGGATTGATGTTCTCACTGGGACATTCGACGATCGTCGTGCTCGGGGCAGCAGCGATTGCCGGGCTAACTCTTGCTCTACAACATCGACTGGATACGATCAGGAGCATTGGCGGCATCGTCGGCACGTTGGTGTCGGCATTTTTCCTGTTTGCCATTGCGCTCGTGAATGTGGTTATTTTGCGGTCAATTTTCCAGGCGTTCGTCAGGGTTCGACGAGGCGAACCCTACGTCGAGGAAGATTTCGACTTGCTTCTCGGCAGTCGTGGATTTCTTGCCCGGATATTCCGTCCCCTATTCGGGATGATCCGCAGCAGTTGGCACATGTATCCGCTGGGCGTTTTGTTTGGCCTGGGATTTGATACGGCTACGGAGATTGGCCTATTAGGTATTTCCGCCGCGGAAGCATCGAAGGGTCTGTCGCTCTGGTCGATTCTTGTATTTCCGACACTCTTTGCCGCCGGGATGTCCCTCATCGATTCCACGGACAACATACTGATGTTGGGTGCGTACGGCTGGGCGTTCGTAAAGCCTATTCGCAAGCTCTACTACAACATGACCATCACTTGCGTCTCGGTAATCGTCGCGCTAGTCGTCGGGGGGGTCGAAGCGCTCGGACTATTGGCCGGGCACTTTCATTGCAAAGGAAGATTCTGGGACGAAGTTGCCAGGCTCAACGATAACTTCGGCACGCTCGGCTATTTCATCGTGGGACTCTTTGCCGTCAGTTGGATTGTATCCATCGCAGTTTATAAGTGGCGGCGCTTCGACGATCTCGAACTGAGCGCTTGACGCAGCTCAGAGTCGGCACAGCCCCGGCAAAATCAGATCTGGTGCGAATTCGCGAAAGTGGACCCCTCGTTGAGACAGAGTGTGACATCACGCTGCTCTTGTATGAAATCGTCAGGGGAAGTTGGCAATTGGAATCGACTCTCCTAGATTCTTGCTCGCGCATCCTGGGAATGCTGAGGTGCTCGATGGACCTTTTTCAGGAATTGACATGCAATTGCGGGGGCGCGCCGGATTACGCTAACTATTCTGGCACTTCATGAGCGCGCACGATAAAACGATTGGGCGCGTGGCCTATGTAGTGAAAAGGAAAGCAGGTGATCAATGTCAGCTCGTTTTCTCCTCGAGATTGGAGCACCTCAATGTCGGTAGGAGGCACGACCTCGGTGAAATTCACCTGGTAGGTATGAGCGCCGGCCAAGGTCTTCAGCGTGATCATGTCGCCCACGCGGATATCGCGCAGGGGACGGAAGATCGTATCGCGATGCCCAGCCAAAGCGATATTGCCCGTTTGGCCGGGCAGCGCCGTTTCGGGCACGTGGCCTACCGCGCGTCGAAGAACGTCGTCTGAATCTCCTTGAACCACGACGGCGTTCAGGCCGAGGCGCGGAACCTCGATCTGGCCGATCACATCACCCTCCGCCACGATGCGCGGCTCCAGACGAAATCCCGGCTGGGCCGCCACGTGCGGAAGCTTGCGAGATTCCGATACCCGGAAGAGTTGAGCGCTTGCCAGAACGTACGCCACATAGCCCAGCGCCGCGATTCCCGCTATCAGCAAGAGAACGGACACAAGTCGGAGAACCGGCGGCGTCAAGGTTCCCCGCCACTTTGCCGAGTTGCTCAAGGAAGTCATGGTGTACTCCCCACCGATTCCGAGGGCAATCGAGAGGCAACCGAATAGCCGGCCCGACTTCTCACGTGCAGAGCGCCCCGGCCGGGCGCGGAAACCTTCACTTCGATCTTGCGAAATGCACCGACGTCGGACTTCGTGGGCGGAACATACCCAAGCATGTACTGTCCACGGAGATCGCGAGCAATTTGCGTCGATACAGCCTGAATGGACGCGCCCTGCGGCGGGAAGAAGGCGATCCCTCCCGTATCGTGGCAGAGCCGCCGGAGCACTCCCGGATTTTCCTCCTGACCGGACTCGCTGAGCAACCCGATTGCATAAATCACAGCGTGGGAGGTGCGAGCGAGTGCGAGAACTTGGGCAAAGGTGTGCTGGCTAATGTTGTCGCCGCCGTCGCTGACGATGATCAAAGCTCTCTTGTTCCATTGGCCGAGCTGCAGATGGACAAATCCCTCCGCGACCGCATCGTAAAGCGCTGTTTGGCCGCGGGCGGAGATCGCGGTCACAGCCTCGCTGAGTTCCTGCGGATCACTAGTGAAAGGCTTTCCGTGAAGCAGCTCGACGGTCACGGTGTCGTCGAAGTCCACGACGAACATTTCGTCTTCGGCATTGCTCGAATGCGCGAACGCCAGCACGGCTGCAGCAACCTCGCGGAGTTTGGAGCCCATGCTGCCGCTGTGATCAACGATCAGGCCCACAGTCACCGGAGTATCTTCCTCCTCGAAGAAGCTGATGTTTTGTGCTTGTCCCTCCTCAAGAACACGGAAATTGTCGATCGTCAAACCCGCCACAAAATTGTCATGCGCGTCTGTCACACTGACGGGAAGCTGGACCAGATCGGTCCTTGAGGAAAGCTTAGGCTCGTGGTTCGTGCCTTGCTGTAACGATCGTGCGCCATCGACATGCAAGAAAATGGCGGGCCCGATCAGGAGAAGAACAAGCGCGACCACCCCAGCCGCCGTGACCCTTTGCGTGAATAGGGGAGACATGAGCGTTGCCGCTACTGGTAACTCCCTCGGGTGTCGCGGGACCGGATCTATATCCGATCCCGCGGCCCAGAGAGAATTGTCATCTCTACAACACTTTTACCGCAAGCCGCCTCAGACCATATCCGATGATGAGGCACGACGCACCGAACAATGCAACCAACGGAAGCGGGCTCGCCGTCTTGGGCAGTTCCTTCGCGACGGTTGCTGGCTGTTTGGCCGGTGTCGCTGGGAATGCTTGCGCCAACGACTCCTCCTCGCCCTTCGGAGTCACCGCAATCAGCGGAACCGTCTTCAGTGTACTCGGGGTCGGCTCGACGGTCTCGGCGGGAACGACTTCATTTGCAGCCTGCGCGATCTGCACGGCTTCTGGTTTCGGATAGACGAACTCGACGCCGTAATTGAAACCAGGATAGAACCACGCCTTCAAAGCCTGTGGTCTATCTGCTGGCCGCTCGCGGAATTCCACGATCGTCTTATCGGCGGCTTCGAGTCGAGCGTTCGGAATGGCTAGAATCGTTGTGATCAGCTGGGTCTGGTCTTCGTTCCAAATCTGGACGATGTTCCGGTTGCCAAACGAATCCAGAATAGTGAATGTATATTTGCCCGCGGGAAGCACCTTGTTGCCGGGAACTGCCACGGGTTGGCTGAATGTCATGCTCGTCTTCTCGTTGAAGTTCTGGGCCTGAACGTGGGTGGCAATGGCTTGGCTGAGCAGGATGAGCCCCAGCACGAGCAGCACCGCCTTAATCGCTTTCATGATTCCTCCTCCTTCAAGGCCGAACCGTGACGCTCTCAGGACCCGCCTCGAAACCCATCAGCTGCGGGCCGCGTGTCTGCGCCTTCAGTCATCGAATCGGTCTTTACTGTTCAACTTCTAGCCCCAAACCGGCATTCGGGTCTGTGCGGCGGGTCACATCCCTTGGGTGACCCTGGTCACAGCCCCTATCTGGCTGATGGTCCGAGAACTCTCCGGCAGGAACTCCGTATCCATCCGCGAGTAATTGCCCCGTCTTTGTCCGCGTCGGCAAGCGAGGAGTAAAGGGATTCACGACGCACTGCACGCAGCGAGAGGAAGTATCGTGGCGACATAAAGTATTGCCGTGAGGAGAAACGCTTTCCACGAAATCATCCTGCAAAGGATACGCCACTAGCGAGGGGCTGTCGCCACTTGGTCGGCGCAACTCCTGATAAACGCGGTTACTGGAGAAGCAGAGCACTAGGCGGATAGGGAAGCAATGATCTGTGACCTTCCTTCCAGCCGGTGGTGCCGGCGAATTGTGACGCGGATCACCGCTCCATGTGACCAGAAACACATCAGTCTTTTAAAAAAGAGAGTACCAACCTTGCAAGGAGGGAGTAGCCAACGGGAGTGAGCAACTGGGGACAGCGGCAGAAAGGATGCCGACTCCAAACGCTCCGCCAACGTAAGGCTTGACCGTTGAGGCGACTTTCCTTCAGAGACGGTATGACCAAGGGCGGCCCTGGTGGCCCTCGGCCGCCCCCTATTTTGCCTCCGTCGCAGCACACCAATTCCTGATTAACGCGATTATCGGAAAAGTGGGTACTACTAGCGAGAGCTCCGGTAATCCGGCTTATCGGGAGTTAGAAACCACAAGCGGACGTCAGAACACTGAAAAGACTTTAGGCCGGTATTTTCATTATGGCAGCCGTAGTTGCTATCCCGGCCACTCCCGTGACATCCTGCTCGTTCGATATTATTCCGTGGAGGATTTGTCTTGCCGGTTTGCGAAGGCTGCGGTATCCGTACGGATGAGGAGCACATCAAACGCCGGACCGAGCGGCTCGAACTCTCAGGCGGTTTCCGCCCCGTCCGGATCAAGGTCCTCCTAATAGACGGCGCGCCACCTTCTCGCGCCGAAGATTATTTTTACAGGGTGGGGAGAGACCGGTCACAGCGTTCTCTTGACGCGCGCCGCTACTTCTTCGAACTCATGAACGCCGCGAGCATTCCGATTTCGGCGGATTCTCAGGATGCGGCCCTGCTCGCCGAGTTTCAACGTAAAGGATTCTTCCTGACGTATGCCGTCGAATGCCCGTTTGAGGAGCAGGACGATCCGCAGGCGGCGTTGCGGCGCCTCGCGCCCACGTTGCTGAAGCGCGTGCAATCCGTTTACGACCCGGCTTACGTGGTGCCGATCTCCAAGCCCACGACGGACCTGCTCCGCTTGTTTGGCATGATTGGCTGGGGCGACCGGCTGGTGCTGGACAATGGTTTACCTTTCATCGATCCGTACGTGGCTAATCCAAGACACCATGCGGCAATTGGCACTGCGCTCGGCGACCGAATCAAGAAAGCGCTGGCCTACCTGCCCTAATCTCTGTTCTCTCCCCTGTCCGCTCGCTCAGGTGTCCATTCATCCGGAATTTCCGATTTGGACCTCTGGCTTGTGCGCATCGTAGACTTCTCCTGCTCTCAGCACAACGAATTGACCACCAGAGCAGGCTCCAGCGATACCGGCGGGGTTCCGAAGGCTAGCTCCTGAATAGCGCTTTAACCCAACAGTCCCCCTGGCTTCGAGCCCCGCCCACGAACCGGGGCTTTTCCTCATGCATAGATTACCCACGAAGGCCGTTGCAAATTCCGCCACAGACTATGCCCGAATTACCCCGAAACGTATGGAGCTGAAGTACCTAATTCGTAATCGTCAGGTCCCCGCGGGCCTCTCCCGACGCGTCCGCGCGACCTGAGTCGCGGGATACAAATAACCCAGGTCGCGTGTCCGTCGACTGCACCTAACTAGGGAATGATGTAGCGCAGGTTCACGTAGGTGATGAATGCGTGCGCGTTCTTTGGTGCACCAGGTGCAACGTACCAGGGTGCGCGAACCAAATAGGAAAACTGTGAGATGACTTGCAGCTTTCCGTAGTTGGGACTCGACCAGATCGTAGGAATGAACCCAATCGTGCCTTCCTGATAGTCGCGATTGTTCGTGTTCGCCGAACCGGGGAATCCAAAACCCACGCAATACGAAGTACCGCAAGGAGTGCCCAGCGCCTTAGTTGTTACATCGTAGTTTCTCCAGAAATAAGCCCCGCTGTAATAGCCGTCGACCAGGAAATTAGGGGTCGTCTGCCACTCGAACCCGCCTATGCCGGATCCAGAGTGAACCGCCGAAAGAGTGCCGTCAGGCTTCACGATCACGTCCGGTCCCAAACCACCGATGTAGCGGCCCACACCATCGCCGTAGAACGAGTTCGCAATGAGGTGAAAGTTCTTTACTATTTCGAGGTTGGCGTTCACACCGCCGCCACCGCCGGTAATCGTGTTTGTATCGGCTGGCGTTGCGAGATTGTTGTAAACCTTGAAACTGCGGGCGATCCCTCCGGCGTCCACGTGAAACAGCTTTCCGCCAAGCCTCCAATCGAAAGCCGTTTTCGCAATAATATCCGGATGAAGATTCGGAACCGTGGGGTTGACGGCGGAGCTTGCGGCGCTCGTGCTGCTGCTTCCATTGTCGAACTGAGTGGAGAAGAAGTTGGTGGAGCCATCGGTTGGAAAGACGACAGAGCTCGGCACAAACTGCTGTGGATTTTCGAGAGCCACTCCGAACGACCACCAGTCGGCCGCATGGTATACAACGCGGATGCCAGGTTGCCGATCGTAGACCAAGCCCGCCAGGTAGCTCGTATCCAGGCGAAGTGCTGTGAAGATGTTCTCCGGGAATGGCGATAGCCCTTCTCTCGTAGGCGTCAGGAAGGACCATGTCTGGCCCGTCACCAGTTCCCATTTGCCGGACTTGAGTTGGAGGAACGCCAGGCGCAGGCGGAATGTGTCACCCTTGGTGCTGATATTCGAGTTCGCCGGCTCAAAACCATTGAAGTCGCTCTCAACGTAGCCGGTAACGTGAGTTGATTGAGTGGGATTGGCCTCGACCTTCAATGACAGACGCGACCCTTGCCCTGTAAAGCGGAATTCGGATAGCTGGCCCAGGGGAAGAGTGTTGGCGTACGGCAAAATCGTAAAATTTGTGCCGAGGCCGCTGCCAACATCTCTGCTGCGAAAAATGCCTGTCAGGTCCACGAAGCCACCGGGCGTGAATTCGGCTCCCCCGATCTTGATCGAAGTCGGATTTTCGGGTGAGACAATGTTGATGGGCGGCTGGACTTGAGGGTTCTGCCCGAAAGGCAGCGCATTACTTTCGTCATGCGCGCCCGTACTGGCGGACTCCAGAACATCAGAGGCTCCAGCAGGCGTGCTGCCGAGCTTCGCCTCTAGTCCCGCGATCCGATCCATCTCTTGACGCAGTGCGGCTCGCTCGTTTTCAAGTTCCTGACTGTGCTCGGCGAACGCCTGAGCCTGTGCTTGCACGCTCTGTTTCAACTGTTCGAGTTCGGCGGTTACCTCTGAATTGGCGACCGGCACCGCAGGCGCAGGTGTTGCCGGCTGAGATTCCGCTGGCGGCGTCCCTGGTGCGGTTGCGGGCGCCTCGGCATCCGATGTAGCCCAAGCAGGTGCGATCGTGCTGAGCGCAACCAAAACTGCTACGGCAATGCGTTTCGGTATCAAGCTCCTACGTTGCGACATTGAAGTCTCCTAAGAGTTTTTGGCTTCAACTTCCGGTGAACTAGTCGGTTGGCCGGGCCTTTCTTGCAATCCTCCCCTTGCGGGGTAGCGCCGTTCGCGTCCGGCTATGCTGAACTCTTTCGAATTCGCTCCGTCTTGTTGAGCTCGACGATGCGTCCGTCATGGACCGTCAGTACGACCGAGCCATAACGAATGCCCCGCAGCGCCAGCGCGACCTCGCGCAGCAGCTCGCGCTCGCTTGTCGTCAAGTCCTGTTGCCATTCCTGCGTCGTTGCGGTGCTCATCAGGCATTTCTCCTCGGGCCTAGTTACCGGGCTCGCGCGAAATTCATGCACGCAAAAGTTGGGTGGTGACGAGCCCCAAAAACAAACTTCCTTGGTGATTGCGAACGGGCTTACTGCGACGGGAAGCTAGTTGCGGCTACAACAACAGAGATCGGAGAGGGAGGTATGGTCGAGGATGTTCGCGGTGGCGTTCCGAACGTCGAGAAGAACGCGAAACAACGGGCGATGCTTTCGGTCCGTACTCACGCGTCGGCGCAGGGATTCGGCGTCTTCGAACGGAGCGAGCGGGCCATCGATCCTGCGGATCACTTCACCGAGGGAGATTTTCTTTGGCGACCGTTTCAATTGGTAGCCGCCATGGGCACCCCGGAGGCTGACCACAATGCGGGCGCGCTTGAGTTCGAGAAGTATCGCCTCCAGAAACTTTTCGGGCAGCTTTTCCTCGGTGGCGATGTCCTTGATCTTGACGACGGCATCGGGATGCTCCGCGAGCACCGTGAGTGCCTGCAAAGCGTACAGTCCTCTTTGTGAGATTCGCATGGCTGCTTGTCGATTCCCTATTAGCTTGAGTAAGTCTACCTATTTAATAGACTATGTCAAGCAAGGATTCGTGGATCGGTCGCCCGATATCAGGGCCATAGCAAATGGCGATCGAAGGGCGGCGCGCCTTATGCGCGAAAGTCTATTGGGGGGAAAGCATTGCAGACCGCGTGCTATCTCGCCAGAATGAGCCCAAGATGGACTTCGATCAAACTGCAGCAGGAAAGTCTCGGCAAGCAGAAATAAAATGGCCGGGGGCTAGGCTGAGGGACCCGAGCCGCCCGGCCTCTTCTCACCCATCTCCGCAGGGTCTGGGTAAGAACTCGTTATGCGGCGTTTTCGCCGTTCCGCATAAATTCGTATCGTTCGATCGCAGCCGCCACGCCGATTTCGCCTGAGTTTTCCGGGCTGCTGCGCAGCACGCGCCCCAGACAACGGACGCGCACCGGCCCCGCCTGGGTCAGTTCGTGCGGCAGGGTCATCACAATCTCGACCGGCGAACCGCTCTTCAATCCCTTGGGCAAATGGAAGTACAAGCCGCGCGAGCTCACTTCGCGGGACTCAGTCGCGGCTTCGCCCACCACATTTTCGTCCGTCCAACGGACAGTCAGCGGCAGACGCATCAGGAACCGTCGCGATATACGTCGCTCTTTCAAGGACACAGGCAAACTCCTCTAGATTTCGTGAGTAGGATACGGTTCGACGCGAGCAGAACCAATAGAGCAAGAGAGCCAATTCTGAATGAACCGAAAGTACTAGGTCCGTGTTCTCTAAATTATTTAGACGCAGATAGTTACCGTGCGGAGACTCGCGAGGTACTGCAAATTCACGTCAAAATCCCAGTTGGGGAAAATCAGGCTTGGTCGATCAGGCGGTGGTGAATGGCGTAGAGCGCGAGTTCAAGGCGATCGGAAACGCCGAGTTTATCGAAGATATTGTGCAGATGATTCTTCACCGTTTGTTCGCTGATGAAGAGTTTTTCGCCGATTTCGCGGTTCCGGAAGCCCTGCGCCACGAGCTGCACGATCTCCTTCTCGCGATCGCTCAAAAGCGGTTTCTCGCGCCGCTGGCCTGATTCGGACGATTTCTTGAACGCGTCGATGACTTCGGCAGTCATGCGGTTGTCGAGCCAGATTTCGCCCTCCGCGACCTTGCGAATGCTCTTCAGCAGCAGATCGCTGGCCGACTGCTTCAGCACGACGCCTCGCGCGCCCAAGCGCATCGCGCGAACTACATCGCGGTCGTCCTCCGCCGCCGTCAGAACGATCACGCGGGTGGGCATCGTATCGAAATTGACCTCTTCGAGTACCCCCAGGCCGTCCTTTTCCGGCATGCGCAGGTCGAGCAAGAGGATGTCGGGCTTCAACTTAGCCAGCATCTTCACGCACTCGACTCCGTTCGATGCTTCGCCGACGATCTGGACGTCGTCCGCGCCCTCCAGCAGCTTGCGGAGGCCGTCGCGGAAGATGGCGTGATCATCCGCGACCAGAATTCGAGTAACCTGTTTTGCTTTCGTCATCTTAATTCAATGGAATTTCGACGGTCAGACGCGCCCCGTGCCCAGGATTCGATTCCACCGTCAGGGTGCCACCCACGCCTCGTGTCCGTTCTTTGATCGAAATTGGCCCGAGACGTAGCCGATCCAGCTCTTCGCTCGTGTATCGCCCGGAAAAACTGAAGCCCCGGCCGTTATCATCTACAACGAGAAAGACTTTCGCCTCGTCTTGTTCTAGTTTTACCACGACGTGGCTGGCCTCCGCATGCTTTTTTATGTTGTGTAGTGACTCACGATATATCTGGAAAAGCTCGCGGCAAATGCGGTCCGGAAGGCGCAAATCGCGGTCCTCGATGAACAAATCCACCGCCAAGCCGTGCTCGCTGCGGAACCGTTCGGCGAATCCGAGCATCAGTTCGCGCAGATCCGCACTTTCCACGCGCAGCGGACGCAGGTCCGTTACCATCCTCCGCAGTTCGTCGCTCTCCTGCTGCACCGTTTTTTGCAGACCCTCCAACTCCGAGCCTGCCTGTTCCGGCTTCTGCGGAAGCTTGCGCCGCAGCACGTCGAGCTGAATCTTCAGGCTCAGGAGCGTCTGCAGTACCCCGTCGTGGAGATCCCGCGAAATGCGGCTGCGCTCCGACTCCACGGTGCGGGCCCGCAGGCTGCGCAGCAGAAAGATATTCTCGAGAGGCGGCCCGATGTGTCGAACGATCTGTTCGAACCAGCGCAAGTCGCCTGCGGCAAACCTCCGCTTCGCCGCCAGTGGATTGAGCATTAAAACTCGTCCGGTGGGTCTCCCGCCCGATTCAATCGTTACCGCCATCAACGAGCCTGCTCCAAATTCCTCGAGCGTCGATGTCGGTGGCTGCGGCACTTGGCGGAAGCGCGCCCCGGTCCGCCGATCCCAGCCGAACCCTCCTCGATTCCCGTTTCGATAGTCCCAGCACATCGAGACTTCGAGGGAATCGAGCAAGAAAGTGTCGGATCTCGCCTGCGGAAGCGTCTCCGGGCTTTTCGGCTCACGATCGCCCGGGCGAATTTTCCAAACAAACAGGCGCTCGAGTTCGTCATCGCGGATCGCGAGGCAAGCCTGCTCGCACTCGAACGCAACGGCCATCTCGCCGAATGCCTGTCGAATCGACTCCGTTAAGCCGCGTTCAAATTGCAGAAGTCCCGTGATCCTTTCGAGAAACTGCTGCCGCGCAAGATGCTCTCGCTCGCGCGCTCCCAGGAAACCCATTCCAAGGCCGGACACCAATGTCCCAAACCCGACGGCTGCCCAGTGCCACGCGCTCTGCCACCGGAAGGAATCCGCGATCCCTACGCGCACGACGATTCCTAACGTGGCGAGTCCGACAAGCAGCCACATGCCGCGCCCATTTCCGCGCGTCGCCAGCGCATAAACAGCGAACGGGAAGAGAAACCAGAACGCGGGCACTGACGGCATCAGATAGATCAGCGCGGCCAGCACCGCCAGGTCCACCGCCAGTGGAATCCGAAATCGAACTTCGCCGGAGTACCTTTCGGCCAGCACGCCCCCCAGCGCGAGGAGAAAATACGTCGAGAGAAACACGATAGCCACGCGCCTTGCGGGCGCTCCAGCCCCCTCGACGAGCGCCGCCAAAGACAGCGCCGCAATCACGGCGCGCGCCACAGTGACTTGCCGCTCCAAATAAAGGCGTTCGGTGGTATCGAGAAGCATTGTGGAGGGTAACTGCACTTAAAAGTTTAGCAAGCCCGCGTGGGCGCGCAATCGGCGCGCTGAATTGTGTCGTCTTTTGGTAATCGGCGAGGCGCCCGGAACCAGAGTCCACAGGAATGATTCTTACGCACGGTTGACAACGGGTGCATAATCGTTCGCAGAATCGGTTACTGGGGGATCGTCGGCTTGGCGCAACGATATACGCGGAGAGAAGTGGGCCGTATCTTGGGAGTAGAGCCGAGCCGTCTCCGCTACTGGGAAAGACTGAGGCTGGTGCGTCCCCAGGCGAGATGGGGCGAGCGCTTCTACAGCTTCGGCGACCTGGTTGCCCTCCGCACGATCCAACGCCTGACGGACCGCCAAATCCCCGCGCAGCGCGTGCTGCGCGCGGTCAAACTGATCGAACAGCAGTTTGGTGCATTGCCGAGGCCGCTTCAGGAGTTACGCTTCCTCGAGCAAGGCCGCGACATCCTCGTCGTGCCGCCCGGCGCCGACCGGCCGTTCAGCCCGATCAAACAGCAATGGGCTTTCCCGTTCGACGCGGTCCCGCTGCCGGCCAAGATCCACTCGATGACTGGCCCGACCCCCGAGGAATTGTTTCAAATCGCGCTCGACTGCGAAACGCGCCCGGAGCTTTTGCCGCAAGCCGTAGAAAGCTATCGCCACGCACTCGATCTCGCGCCGGAATGGGTGGACGCTCACATCAACCTGGGCGTGGCGCTCTATCAAATGGGCCGAGCCGAGGAAGCGCGCACCGAATTTCTAGCGGCGGTCCAGCTCGATCCCCTGAACGGGATTTCGCGCTACAACCTGGGCTGTGTGCTTGAAGAGCAAGGCGAGATCGAGGAAGCGATCGATCATTTGCGCCGAGCTGCCCGCGCCTTGCCCGCGCACGCGGACGTTCATTTCAATCTCGCTCTCGCTTACGAAAAGCGCGGCGACCGCCGCCTCGCTCGCGAGGAGTGGCTGCTGTATCTCCGCCACGCGCCCAACGGCCCCTGGGCGGCGCAAGCGCGCGCACATCTCCGGCAGTGCTCGCCGCGGCGCAAGCCCTCGCTGCCAATTCCCTTCCCCCGCAAGGCATAGCCCGCGCGCGCGACGGCGTGTTATGATTTTCCTACGGCGGTGAGCGTAGCTCAGCTGGTAGAGCATCGGTCTGTGGCACCGAGGGTCGTGGGTTCAAATCCCATCGCTCACCCCAATTTTTTCAATCAGTTGGACTTCACTGAATTTCTCACCCTTCCACACTTTCTGATGGTGCGACGGCGCAATTCGATGGAAACTGCACCGCCGCTGTTTCAATCGGAAGCCAAATAGGCACGCTCAGTGACGCTTTCCCATGGTGAGTGCCAACAGGCGTTTTGGTCTGTGAGCCAATAATCTTTTGAGGTAAAACGTAGACCACGATGCCTGCAAACTCACCGGGGACTCCGAATGGGTCTCTCTCATTGACTGAAACTCGGAATCGGAGGGGCCCGTTGGCTGCGGTCACAACGCTTTTTTTCATGTGGGGATTTCTCACGTCCCTCAACGACATTTTGGTTCCACATCTGAAATCCATCTTCGATTTGAACTATACGGAAGTGATGCTGATCCAGTTTTCATTTTTCTCCGCTTATTTCATATTTTCACTTCCGTCAGGGAAATTGATCGACCGGATCGGCTACAAGAAGGCGATGATCGTCGGACTCTTCACAATGGGCCTGGGCGCGTTGCTCTTCGTGCCCGCCGCGAGCGCCCCTTCGTTTCCGCTTTTTCTCGCGGCGCTGATCGTTCTCGCGGCTGGAATCACGATGCTGCAAGTTGCCGCGAATCCATACGTCACCGTGCTCGGACCAGCAAGAACTGCATCCAGTAGGTTGAATCTCACGCAGGCTTTCAACTCCCTCGGAACAACCGTAGCACCGTATTTCGGGAGTCTGCTGATACTGAGCGCAGCGCCGAAGGCCACGGACGAAATACGGCGGATGTCCGCGCAGGCGCTGCATGCGTATCGTTTGCAGGAAGCAGCGTCCGTGAAGCTCCCATATCTGGCATTGAGCGTGACGCTGATCCTTCTGGGCGCGCTCCTCGCGATGACCAGACTGCCTGCGATTCCCGAAGCGGTACGAAGCAATTCGTCACGGGACGCGGGAGACACCGTTTGGAAACATCGCAATTTGGTGCTCGGGGCGATTGCGATTTTTGTTTACGTCGGAGCCGAGGTTGCAATCGGAAGCTTTCTGGTCAACTACTTCGGCCAGCCGGCGATCGGGAATCTTCCAGCTAACAGAGCGGCTCGCCTGGTGTCGTTCTATTGGGGCGGCGCAATGGTTGGGCGATTCATCGGATCGGCGGTGCTGCAAAAGGTCCGGACCGGAAAAGTGTTGGCGGCAGCCGCGGTCGCGGCGTGCCTGCTCGTGCTCACTTCCATTGTGACGACGGGGCACGCGGCGATGTGGAGCATCCTGCTCGTGGGGCTGTGCAATTCCATAATGTTTCCGAGTATTTTTGCGCTGGGCGTTGCGGGCCTCGGATCGTTGACTGGAGATGGTTCCGGAGTTCTCGTCATGGCAATCGTCGGGGGAGCAATCATTCCAGAGATTCAGGGAGCGCTGGCGGATCACATCGGCATTCAGCGCGCGTTCATTCTGCCGGCCGTCTGCTATCTCTACATTCTCTTTTACGCTCTCAAAGGCTCGCGGCCCGTTGTGGCCGCGACTACCTGAATGATTAAGTATGCCGGCCTGGCATGATCCGCCTGGCCGGTCGCTGCAAACTGCGGATTCTTGGGGGAACAATGGATGATCGGTCAAGCAAAGGGCCTCACGGAATCCTGAAACTCGGTCGCCTCGTCGCGTGCCTGTTGCTACTCGTTCTGCTCGGCAGCTTGCAGGCGCAAGTGCAATCGGGATCGCCGGGTGAATCCGATACGGACCGCCGCGTGGAAGCGATCCTTGCCAAATTGACCTTGGAAGAAAAGATCGATTTCCTGGGCGGCACGGACGGATTTTATGTGCGCGCAATGCCCGATCTGGGCGTGCCGCGCCTGCGCATGGCGGACGGCCCGATAGGCGTACGCAATTTTGGTCCGGCCACGGCCATGGCCGCGGGCATCAATCTGGCGGCTACTTGGGATCCGGTTCTCGCCGAACGCGTGGGAACACAGATCGGGCGCGACGCCCGCGCCAAAGGCGTCAATTTTCTCCTCGGGCCGGGCCTGAATATTTACCGCGCTCCAATGAACGGCCGGAACTTTGAATACTTCGGCGAGGATCCGTACCTCGCGGCGCGTGTTGCGGTCGCCTACATCAATGGCGTGCAGAGCCAGGGCGTCAGCGCGACGGCCAAACATTTCATGGCCAACAATTCGGAATTCGACCGGCACAATACGGACTCGATCATCGACGAGCGCACCATGCGTGAGATTTACCTCCCCGTGTTTGAAGCCGCCGTAAAGGACGCGCACGTCGGCGCCGTGATGAACTCGTACAACCTTGTAAACGGCGTTCATGCCACACAGAACCCGTTGCTCGATACCGAGATCCTCAAGAAGGAATGGGGCTTTCAGGGCGTGCTGATGTCGGATTGGTTTTCGACCTACGATGGAATCGCAGCAGCCAACAGCGGCCTCGATTTGGAAATGCCGGGCGGAATGTTCATGAACCGCGCAACCCTTATCCCCGCGGTCCGCGACGGCAAAATCTCGGTCGCAACGATCGACGATAAAGTGCGCCGCATTCTGCGGCTTGCCGTGAACTCACACTGGCTGGATCGTGATCAGACCGATCCTTTGGTCCCGCGCTACAACGTGGAAGGCCGCGCCGTCGCTCTGGACGCCGCGCGAGAAGGCATTGTGCTGCTCAAGAACAATGCGAACCTGCTGCCTTTGGACAAGCACGCGGTCAAATCAGTGGCTGTGATCGGGCCCGATGCCTACCCTGCCGTGCCCGTAGGAGGCGGCAGCGCGGGCGTGCGGCCATTCGCCGCCGTCAGTTTCCTCGAAGGCGTCGCGAACGAGCTCGGACCTACCGTGCACACGTTTTACCACCGTGGAATTCCGGGCTTGAGTGAATTGGCGCAGAACACGAATTTTTCAACGGCGGAATCGGGGGACAGCCCCGGGCTGTCTGCGGAATACTTCTCCAACGAGAAATTAGAAGGTGAGCCGATCCTCCGTCGTAACGACCCACACGTAAACTTCGGTACGGTTTCCGGCGCGGATTTGAGTTACGGCGGTCCAGTCTATCCCGACAACGCTGGATCAGCCCGCTGGACAGGCTACTACACTGCCTCAAGCGCCGCAGCCTACGAATTCTTCGTGCAATCAACGGGTGAAGCTGGCGGCTATTACCGCTTATACGTCGATGGAAACCTGGCGCTCGATAACTGGAGCATTGCAAGAGCGCTCGTCGATTCCGCCACGATCACGCTCGTGCCGGGGCCGCACAAAATCGTCCTCGAGCATCACGGCAGGCCCGGCTTCCTGGGCGCAAGATTCAGGTTCGGAATCGTGCGCGAGGGCACCTACGTGGACCCTGCCGCGGAAAAAGTTGCTGCGTCAGCCGACGCGGTCGTCGTCGCCGTGGGTTTCGATCCCGAGAGTGAGAGTGAGGGCGCCGACCGCACCTTCCGTCTGCCGCCCGGGCAAGACGAACTGATCGAGAAGCTGGCTGCCGTCAATAAACATGTAGTCGTAGTGATTACATCAGGCGGCGGCGTGGACATGAACGGTTGGATCGACCGTGTTCCCGCCCTGCTCGAGGCCTGGTATTCCGGCCAGGAAGGCGGCACGGCGCTCGCTCAGATTCTTTTCGGAGACGTCAATCCATCGGGTCGCTTGCCCGTCAGTTTCGAGCGGCATTCGGAGGACAATCCCGTGCACGACAGCTACTATCCGGAAGCGGGTAGCTCGCGCGTTGTTTACAAGGAAGGAGTTTTTGTCGGCTATCGAGGATACGAGCACAACGGGACGAAGCCACTCTTTCCTTTCGGCTATGGGCTTTCCTACACCTACTTTCGATATCGCAACTTGGCAATTCGTCCGGTCAGTGGAGAATCGGCGCAAGCAAGCTCGTCTGGCTCGGGTCGGAGCTACCAGGTTTCTTGTGACGTGACAAACACCGGAAGCCGCAATGGCGCCGACGTTGCAGAGGTCTATGTAGGTGAGTCACATCCCAAACTGCCTCGTCCCGTCAAAGAACTGAAAGGTCTTGCCAGAGTCTATTTGCGGGCTGGAGAGACGCAGCGAGTGAAAGTCATTTTGAATAGTCGCGCTTTTTCCTACTACGACACGAGCGCGCATCAATGGCGTGTGGAACCGGGCGACTTCACGATCTTCGTCGGCCGTTCAGCCGAGCAAATTGAACTCAAGGGCGCGATTACATTCACGCCAGCGGCGGCAGCATCCGCCAGCGCCCAGCCCTGAGCCTGAGTCGCGTCGGAGCGGCGTCTTACGGAGCTGCGATGGAATTCCGCGCGAGGGATTCTTCGCGGCTTGGCTGCCACGCCTCAAGTACCTTTTTGTGCTCCTGAAACAAGCCGCTCGAGACTCGAATCTTTCCGCTGCGCACAAAGCGCTCGTGATTCTCCTCAAGCTCGGCAGGCAGGTACCGGTAGTTGACTGTCAGCCCGACAGACGCTTCCAACCCATATGGCCGCAAATTTCCGAACGCATTCACCCGTTCGAGGCGGGCTCCGTTCGAAAGGTGAAACGTGGCGACTTGATCGTAGAGCTTCCCATCCTGCCTCGCGCATGTGAGATATGCGAGCGCCAGCCGCTGCAAAGGCGCGCCAAGAATTTTGCAGTGAGTGAGCGGCTGCTCGATCAGCTGAAAGAAGGCATCGACAATATCGCGGCGCCCGGATGCTGCGGTCAGTGCGCGCCCGTACTCGCTCAGCAATCGGGAGAGACGGCTGGGCGTGAAGCCTTGCTCGTTCTGCGCATCCCGCAACGCGCGCGAGAACCGCGGCAGCGGTGAGAGCGTGCTATACGTCTTCACGCTCGGGAATTCCGCGGCAAGCTCGGCGACCACCTGCTTGATCAGAAAATTTCCCATCGGGATGTTTCGTAGCCCCTGCAGGCAGTTGTTAATCGAATAGAAGATCGCCGTATCCATTTTCTCGGGCGCGAGCACCGGCGCTTTCACATCGAGCAGCGGCTCAAGGTTCCCGGTCAGTCCATCACACAGCGCCACCTCGAGAAAGATGATCGGCTCGTTGCCAAGCGCCGGATGAAAGAACGCAAAGCATCGCCGGTCCGCTTCGAGGCGCCGCCGCAGGTCAGGCCATCCGTTGATTTCGTGCACCGATTCATATCGGATCAGTTTTTCAAGGATCAGCGCCGAACTCTGCCAGCTAATGCGCTCGAGGCGCAGGAATCCGCGGTTGAACCACGATCGGAACAGATGCTTGAGGTCGGCGTTCAGCCCGTCGAAATCGGCGCCGTTCTCCCGAGACGCTTCGAGCACGTGCCCGCGCAGAGCGACGAGGGTTTCCGTTCCGCCCGGCGCCGTATTGATTCGCCGAATGAGTTCCTGACGCGGAGCCTCCACTGCAGCGGAAAGCGCGGCCAAATTGTCCGCGCTGCTGGATTTCTCGTATGCGGCTGCCGCACTGCGGATCGCGGCCTCGTCCGCCGAAAACTCGCGGTCCAGCATTTTGAAGAAACTGACGCGCTGCGCCGGACTCATCGCCGCGTATCCGATGATGATTTCGTGTGCAAGCGCCGTCTGCGACGCTTCGCCACGCTCGGAAAGCAGCTTGCGGCACAGAAACGCCATGTCCGTGCGGCGACCGCGCAGCGATTCCAGAAGGTTGGTAAGAAATCCGGGCATTGACCTTAAAACTATAGCGTGAATTTTGCGAGAGCCGATGAATGTGCCGTGAATGGATGCGCTACCGTTACTAGGCCCGGGTGGCTCGATCGCGACCCACTGCGGGATTTGAAGCCCGTCGCACTCCTACTGCACATGACCGCCCCGGACGGATTGCCTCAAAATCCCTTGCACCGGCTTCAACTGGCCGTCAATCGGTCCAATTCTGAGGCCAAGAATCTTCGCAATCAGCGGATAGACGTCGACGTTTTCGAATGGCGGCAGTTTCGATCCGGGGCGAATATCAGGTCCCTCTGCGTAAACAATCGCTCGCATGGATTTCATTTTGCGAGGATCGTAGCCATGCTCTCCCTTGGCCTTTGGCTGGGCGATTTCGGGGCTTTCGGATGCGTGAGCGCGAATCATGTATGGCCCGGTCGGGATCACGACCGGGTCTCCAATCCTGGGATTGCTGCTGAAGTGCAGGTACGCCGGCACATCAGCGCGACGGTACACAACGAACTTGTCGCTTGCTCCATGCAATTGCGCGTAAGCCCGCGCCGCGGCTTGTTCGCTCGGCGCGTAGAGCAGCGAGCCATTCGTCACGAAGTCGGAAAGATCCGCATACCGATCGAGATCGATCCAGTTTCCCTCGACCGTCGCCATGCCGTGATCCGATAGCACAATCAGGTCAATGGGCAAGTGCACCGTTTTCAGATCGGCGATCAGAATTCCAATCAAGGCATCCACGTGACGAACCACATCGCCGGTCTCCGGGGTGTCGGGACCGGCCTCATGCCCCGTATGATCCGGCTCGTAATAATAGAGCGTGATGAAGTGCGGCCTTTGCGTCGCCGGCAGCTTTAGCCATGCGATCACTTGCTCGATGCGCTGCTCGTCGGGAAAAGCGGCGTCGAAATGCACGTAAAACGAAGGCCGCTCGCCGTCGATTTCCGCCTCCGAACCCGGCCAAAAGAAGCAGGCGCTGCGCATCCCCTGCTTTTCCGCGAGGGCCCAGAGCGGCACTCCTCCGTACCAACTGCCGTCGCGCGTCGGACCGGGCTTGCTCGCGGCGTAGCTCTCTTTGCGCGCAGGATCGTAGAAATTGTTTTCGACGATGCCGTGGTGTTCGGGATACAAGCCGGTGACGATCGAGTAGTGATTCGGAAATGTGACGGACGGGAAGGAAGGGATCATTCCGTCGGGCGCGCTCGCGCCGTCCGCGGCAATTTGCAGCAGATTCGACGCGCCATATTCCGCGGCGTAGTCGTAACGGAAGCCGTCGAGAGAAACCAGAATCACATATGGCTTCGCGCGTTGGTTTGGGGCGTTGGGGCCGTGCTCAACTGCGATGACCGGCGCCTGAGCTGCACTCTGGGCGAATATTGGCTGCCGCAGCGCGCAGAAAAAGCACGCCGCCACCGCCGCTCTAGCGAGGAATTTTTGCATTACGGTGCCACACGAACCTCGGGTTCCCGCAAATCCTGCGCGAAGGACAACAGATCCTTCGCGCAGGCAAGATGCAACTCAGAACGTCAGGTGCAAGGACATCTGGAGGAAACGGCTACTCCCGATCGTGTTCGAAATCACGCCGTAGCCCCTCGAAGACGAAGGAGTGGTCGTGTAACACGGTACGGGGTTGTAGCAGGGGTTCAGCGTGAAGTCGGTGTTCGGCGCGTCGAGGCTCGGGTGATTGAAAAGGTTGAACGCGTCGAATTGATACTTCAGGTTGAAGCGCTCACTCAGCTTGAAATTCTTGAATACGGAGAAATCGAAACGGCTCTCGAAGGGGGCCCGGAAGACGTTGCGGCCCGTGGTGCCGAAGCCGGTTTCAAAGTTGTCGCAAACACTGTACCCGCTGATGGTCTGGCAGGGCGGCACGCCATCCTGGCCCGGTGACAGTAGCGGGACCGCGAAGAGGTCGGGATTCACGAAAGGCGCACCCGTGCGGGACACCTTGGTGCCCCCGCCATGAGAGGGCGAGGTGGCTTCGCCTGGCGTGACTCCGGGGGCCAAGGGCAGAATCGGGTTCGTCACGAAATCATCGGAGCTATAAAAGATGCCACCAGCGGTCCCGGAAAAGTCGATAACGCTAAACGGTTCCCCGCTTTGTAAGACCGTGACCCCCGTAATGCCCCACCCGTTTACGGCGGCGTCGAGGAGACCCGAGGCATGCTTCATGGTCGGAAGGTCATATAGGTAGCTGATGATGAACACATGGGGGCGATCAAAATCAGAGGAAGCATAGGAAGTGCGCGGATTCAGCGGGTTGTTGCCGTTGAAAAAGAGGCCCGCGCCGAGTCCGCTTCCTTCGTCGAGCGTATGGGAGTAGGTATACGAAGCGTTAAGCTGCAGACCATGGCTGATCTTTTTCGTGACGCTCAATTGCAGGGCGTTATATGTGGAAATACCTTCCGCCGTCCACAAATCGGCATTCGGATTGATGCCGATATATGGTGTGCGGAGGTCCGTATTGCCGTCCGAGAAAGAGTAATCGCCCACCCACGTCTGCACTTCCTCCGCGGGGAGTTGGAAGCAGGTTGATGATGCGTCATTGTAGCCATCACAGTTCGGCCCATTCGCAGCCAGATAACCGTATGAATAGATCTGATTGTTTATCGGGTGTGCCGGCGTGGCGATTCCGGGCTGGTTGAAAGGAATGGGCAACAACTCGTGCACCCCGCGATTTCCCAGATAACCTAGCGTAAGGACGACATCGTTTCTCGGCTGCCACTGCAAGTCGAGGCTCCAATTCTGGGAATACGGCAATTTATTGGTCGGATTGTAGCCGCCGAAGAGGAACGGGCGAGTCTCTCCCGAATTGACATTGCAATAGGGCTGGTTGGGCTGCTGCATCCCCGGGGCGTTAGGCTGATTGCATGCAGCCATTTCTCGCATATTGGGCACAAGAGCCGCCAAGGCGGCGAGCGAAGCCGGTACCGGGGGCAGCGTGGTCCCAAACGGCGCACCGGACAGGCAATTCAGAGTGTTCGCACACGACGTGTTGAGTGGAATGGTGAAAGGCTCCTGGGTCGTGACGCTAAACGGCCCGCTGATCCCGAGTCCGGCGCTGGCGGACAATTCGGTGAAGTACTCGCCGCGATCGTAGAACATTCCAAAGCCTGCGCGGACTACGAAATTCTTATGGGGGCTCCACGCGACTCCGATGCGCGGCGCGAAACCCCACTGGCGCCCCGTCAAAGTGGAAGGGCTCACGCCTTTCGTGCCGAAGGTTTTGTTAATCGCCGGAACGACGATTCCGATACCGGGAGTTCCATTAACTGGGTTGAAGGTGTCGGTGGACAAATCATACCCATAGTCCTGAGGGTAGAAATTCGTCATCAGACCATTCACTTCATACAGGGGCCCGTCCCAGTCCCACCGTAGGCCGAGATTGATCGTCAGACTCGGCGTCAGCTTGAAATCATCCTGGGCGTAAAGACCCACTTGTTTCGACCGAAAATGGCGATTCGTTTCGCCATCCAGAAGCAGCCCGTCGCTGTGGTCCGTGCCCAGCGTCCCGGTGAGGAAATCGGCGAAATCGTTGAAATTGAATATTGCAACGTTGTTTTCGCGATTCTTGACGTTGAGTTGCGCGTAGTCGAAAGTCCCGCCGAAAGACAACGTATGCTTTCCGACGACCCAGTTGTACTTGGACGATCCTTCGAATTGATTCTGAAAGATCCCGGCATTCGCGAAGTTCGTCGACGGACCTATAGCCAGAGTATTACCGCCGAGAGGGGCCACCATGCTCCCGTCCGTGTTGAACGCTCCCGCGTCCGCGTTGTTGATGTTGATCCCAGGGAAGAGCTGGCCGCTCGGGAGAGTGAGGCCCACGGAGCTGGGAGCAAATGGCTGGGCCGTAGTGGCGTTGGCGATTTCGCGAATAAACCCGAATCTCTGCTCCCACGTGCTGTTGGGTGTCAGCACGGTGGTGTTGTCGAGCGAGAAAACCTGACTGCCGGCTTGAAGCGATTCGGGAAAGCCTGCTACTCCGCTGACGGCGAAGGGAGCACCTGTCGGGTTGCGTTGGAAATAATACTTCGCGGCAAGGCGATCGTTCGAACTGAAATTGTAGTCAATATCTCCGTTTACTTGATTCGCCTTGAAGGTGCTGGCCGGCCCCCGAATCTCGGAGTTGAATAGTTGACCCGTGGTTTCGCCATTGGCGGCGCTCGTCGCGAGGGTCTGCGAAGGAATGAGGTATTGTCCGTTCGTGGTCTTCATTTGCAAAAGTTTGAGCGCGGTGGAGTCGACTTGCCCAACCGTGATGCAGGCGGGATTGTAGCCTCCGCATTGGTCGTCCGCATTTACCAGATTTACCAAGTCCGCCGGGTCACGGTTTGAATCGGTCAAACCCTGGAGCGTGGGAACTCCACTGAACGCTCCACTCAGAGCATCGCTGACGTTTTGTCGCTGATACGAAGCAAAGAAAAACAGCTTGTCTTTCACGATCGGTCCGCCAAGCGTGCCTCCGAAGACGCTCCTATGCAGCGGAGGAGCATCGCCATGGTAGAAATCTTGGATGGCCAACAGCGAAAGAAATGTCGGCTTCGCGTCGAGGGCGCTATTCTGCAGGTAACCATAGACCTGCCCGTGGTACGAGTTGGTGCCAGAGGCCGTTGTGAGCTCGATGTGCGCGCCGCTGTTCTGCCCCATAGAAGCGTCGTACATCGACGTGGTAACGTGCAATTCCTGAATTGTCTCGGGCGGAGGAGTGGGCAAACCCTCGCCGATCGCATCGAAGACCGAAGTATTCGTCTGCACTTGGCCGCCGGTGCCGAAGATTTCGCCCGTGTTCAGTGTGAACCGGCTGTCCGCGATGTTGCTTGTCGAGTTTCCGTTAAACAGGTTGTTCGCATTCACCGAGTTAAACGTGAAGCTGTTGCTCGTATCGCGCTGGCCGTTAGCCACGATTCCCTGGTTGCCGAGGCCCTCGTTGCTGCCGGAACCGGAAAGAAAATCCGCGCTGGTACCGGGCGCGAGAATGGCGAGCTGCGTAAAGCTGCCCGTTCCGAGCGGAACGGACTGAATCACGTCGCTGCCCAGCGTGTAGCCGTTCGAGGTGTCGGTCTCATTCAGCAGGGGCGTGGCTTCCACGGTTATGGAGGTCGTGACTTCGCCGGGCTGTAATGTCGCCTTGACCGTCGTCGTCAAGTTTCCTTGAACCAGAATCTGCGGGTACACGACCTTCTCGAATCCCGTCTTCGAGAACGTGACTTCATACGTGCCGATCGGCAAACCGATGAAGCTGAACGACCCATCGTCTTTCGTCTCCGCCGCTACCCCGAGGTTTGTGCCGACGTTGCGGATGCTCACGGAGGCTTTCTGCACGACGGCGCCGCTGCTATCCGTCACCGTACCGTCAATCGAGCCGAGTGTCTGTTGCGCTCGCGTCGCGACCGGAGCGAACGCCGCGAGTAGAATCAGAATGGCTGCTGATACGCACCGCAACATGAATTTCCGTATCATTTGTCTCCCCGTGGACAAAATTTCATGCGCACTTAGGTAAACCAACTCCGAGCTCATTGCAAATTACGATTTTGAATTTGTTGGATCATCCAGCATCCGGGAGGATCCACCGGCCTTCTTCGATCACCTTGATGGATCGCGGCACCACCAATACCCCCAAACGGGCTTCTACGCCCGGCTCCTCCAGGTTGTCAATTGCACCCCTGTGGATATCTCCGAGTCGCCCAAGGACATAGTTATTGCGTCCGTGTAATCGCCTGAAGAATGGAGTGTTAACAATAAATGAATGAATGGGCTGCCACCGGCGTCCTCGCCGGAATCATCTCTGTCTCTATCGCAAAATCTCTGGCAGAATGTGCCGCGTGACGGACCGCCCCTCCAACCCAGTTTTTAACGGCAATACGCTCAAACTCGGCACCTTCTGCTCCAACACCATCGCAAACATGACGCTCGTCCCCGAGCAGTGGCGCCCCACGTGGGCGAACTGCCTCGCTGCCGCGCGCGCCGCGGATGACGCGGGCTTCGAAGCCATCGTCCCCATCGCGCGATGGAAGGGCTATCTCGACGACAAACCCGACCACCCGTCGAATGAAGTCCTCGACGTTTTCACTTTCGCCGCGGGCCTCGCGCAGGCGACGCGCTACTCGTCCGTCTTCGCTACGTCGCACGCGCCCACGATGCATCCGCTCCTGGTCGCCAAGCAGTGCGCCACCATCGACGCGATCTCCGGCGGCCGCTGCACGCTCAATATCGTCGGCGGCTGGAACCGCCGCGAATTCGACATGTTTGGCATCGAGCTGTTGGAGCACGACGAGCGCTACGTCTATCTCGAGGAATGGCTGCGCATCCTGCGCAAGCTCTGGACGCATCCGGTTGAGTTCGACGAAAACTCGCAATTTTTCAGCATGAAGAAGGCGATTTCGCGCCCCAAGCCCCTGCAAAATGGCGGCGTGCCGATCATGAACGCGGCCCAGTCACCGACCGGCATTCGCTTCTCCGCAAGAAATTCGCAGATTGGCTTGATCGGTTTGCGCGGAAACAATTTGGAAGAATGGAAGCCGCAGGTGGAGAGCTACAAAAAAATGGCGCGCGAGGAATTCAGCCGCGAGATTCAAATCTGGACCAACGCTTCAGCCGTCCTGCGCGAAACCACACAGGCCGCCGAAAACTATCTGCGCCACTATTCGGAAGAGTGCGTTGACGCCGAGGCTCTCGACAGCATCATGAGCACCATCAGCCGCGAGAACAACATCCCGATGGGTTCGCCGCAGCTTGCTTTCATGCGCACGCGCATGGCGAGCGGCGCCGGGTATCCTCTCGTCGGCGACGCTGAAAAAATTGCCACTGATTTACAGGCTATGTCCCGCGCGGGCATCGACGGCGTCATCATGACGTGGGTCGATTACATCGACGGCGTCAAGCGCTTCGCCCGCGAAGTCCTGCCTCTGCTCGAGCGAGCCGGCCTCCGCAAACCATTCGTGAAGCCCGCCTGACATTCCTCGCGCGCAATCGTCATCATGCGGCGAGCGCGTGATGCTCGCCGCGCCTGCGGAGCACGCATCTGGGAATCCCTCGCAAAACGCTGTGCATATACAATCGAATCCCCAGCGAAACTGCCAGCCAGTACCACCGAAATTTTCGCCGCGCGACAGGCCCAAGAGAATGTATTCGCGTTTCCGTCCGGACGACCGTCTTGCCGTCGCGATAGTCGTCAAACCAGAAATTCGTCAGCGCCTTCGCGTAAGCCGGATCGGCGAACGCCCTGAACTCCTCCAGATTCCGCATCATGCGAATACCGAACTCCCTCGTCCAGAACTGGCCGATCAGCCCACCCGCGAGCTCGTGAGGCTGGGCGATCGCAATCGGCAGCGCACCGAACGCTGCCGCCGCCTCTTGAAAGGTGACCGGACGCTCTTCGCTCTTCCCGCCAAGATTTCGGATGCGCGCCAGGAATTCCGCGAGCGGCATGTCCGTCAATTCCATCGTTTGAATGGCGGAACGTACTTCCTCTGGGCTGGCCTGAACCGTCATCTGCTGCACGATCCGCTGCTCGAAATCCGGCATCAGCGCGTTCACGGTTCGCGTCGACAACGCAACGGAGTCTCCACGATACGGACTCTGCGTAACGCCTTCCGCGAAATCCTGTGCGAACCGCGACACCTCCTCCCAGCGCGTGAACTCGTAGTCTTTGGTCGTATCGGTCGGCGCCCCTTCTTGCCGTAAGATTCTTTTCATAACCAGCCGAACCAGCGGATTGTAATCCCGGTAATTCAAGGCTCCCGGAAAACTCGCGATCCACTGCGGTGTCCACGCGACCTCGTCGAGAAACTTCCGGACGGGGCCAAGCGATTCAAGGTACGATTCGCGCGTCCCAGGCGTCGCGGTCAGGCACGTTGAAAAAAAGCCGGTCGAGCCTGTGCGCATCAGCTCGCCTCGATTGTCCTTAATGAACTGGCGCACGGCACGCGCATATCGATGCATATACATCGGAGCGCCGATCAGCACCGCGTCAAAATTGCAGATTTCCGGTACACCCGCATGCTCCCGAAGGTTGGTGACGTGAATATCCCAGCCGCGATTCGCAAAACACTCGCCTAGAAAATGTGCGATCTTCTCCGTCTGGCGATGCTTCGATGCGAAGTAGATTCCGACTCGTTTCTCCATGGACCACTCCCTGTAGTTTTGTCTACTCGGCCTGAAACGCTGCCGCAGTGACGCGGGTCACGCTTGGCTGTGATTGGCAGGGCGCAAGTAAGGATTCCGGGAGGGGCCTACTTTCTCTCGAAGACGGAAGGAGTTTTCAGAAGTTCTTCATAGCGTTGCATATCGGCGTTGTTTTCGACGCACTCATATTCCCGCAGGCGCGTCCCGGGGCGCAGCATGATTGTGCCGTGGCGAGTCCACGGCCCGGTCAGCACCACGGGATCTTCAACAGTATCCTCGTAAACGATCGTGTTCTCGTCGACGCGCGTAAACTTCTCGACCACGTGCAGCTTCTCGCTGTGAAACGTTCCCACTCCGGAGAGCCACGTCTTGTCATTGAATCCGGTCACGTCCACCACCAGCGTGTCGCCCTCCCAGTGGCCCACGGAATCGCCCATGTAACTCGGGTCGAGGTCGTCCGGGTGCTTGGCATCGATCGGGATCAGCCGGAATATGTGAAACACCTCGAACAGCATCACGACCATCTTCGGCGTCTGCACGATCTGCATCGGAAAAAGCCCCATCAGCGTCGTTCGAGGCACGCCCGGCGGCAGACAGCGCACCATCGGCTCGTCGATCCCGCGCATCTTGTACGACTCGAGCACTTTTTTCGCCGCCCAGTCCTGATACGGCGGCTTCGGCTGCGGGCTCGTCACCGCAAACGGCGTGATCGGGCCGCTCTGTCCCAGCGGGCCGTCGCCGTTGTTGGTGTCTTCCCACGTTCCGATCCGGTTGCTGCCGCCCTGCCACACTCCGGTCAGGTCGGGATGCCCGTCCGCAGTGCGCGGCACGTTAGGACTTACCGGCGGCGGATACTTGTATGTCGCTGCCGGCGTCGAGGAATTTTGCGCTGGCGGAATTTGCTGCGCAGTTGTGCGTGTCGGCAAAACCAGCGCCGCCGCAGCGATAGCCGAAATGATGACTCTGTCTCTCACGTTATGAAATCGCCTTAGTTCGATGGCGGCACCTCGACCGGCGGAGTCGCTCCGCCGTCCCCTGTGCCGGGCGCCGGCCCAAAATAGAGCTTCTTGCCGTCCTGGAACGTGACCTGCCGCGCGTGTCCCCACGCGCCGCCCACCCGCGACTGCCACCCATAAATCGTAATCGTATCGCCGACCTTCATCGTCACGTCGCGCTTCCATCCCGTTCTGTACAGCACGCCCGGAGGATAGCCCTCGAACTTCCAGTTCGTGACGTTGCCGTTCGCGTCTTTTATGTCGATGTAGATAAAGCTGTGCGGATTCGTCCACTCGATGTTGGTGATCACGCCCGTCAGCGTTACGGGCTTGTTCACGTCGTACTCGACGCCAAACGAATGGTGCGCCCGCGCGGGCACACTCGCAGCCAACAGCAAACCAACGCTCGCAAAACAAATGGAGAAGAGCCTAAATTTCATTCCCCACCCCCGGTCCGCCCGACTATATTCGCGCCCGCCACGCTGGTCAAGCGCGCAACGATCGTCGCGGCGCTGCCCTGAATAATTACATGCCCTCCGCGCAGGAGTGGCGCGTAGCCGGAGCCGCGACCCAATGCTCTCAGTAAGTTGCATCGGTTTCTACTCGGCACGAGTGACGGGTAGCTGTCCGTTTGGCAGCAGTTTTTTCGACATGCGAAAAAATTGACACCCTTTTGGCATCGCGGTCGAGCGTTTTCAATAAGTTGCACGGGAAAACACTCGGTTTTGGTTGACACCCTGGGAAACAGTGATTCGTGATCGGTGATTGGTGACATGTGGTCTGTGACTGCATGAGCCGTGTTGTCGCTGCGGCGCTGCCCTTTCTTATCTCCCAGGCTCGACTAGCCGTCGACACTGGGAGCCCTGCCTCATCTCCCGAGCGCCTCTCACCGAGGCCTCGGGAGCCCTTTATGTCCAGGGCCCAAAGAGCGCCCCGACTCACGCTAGCACAAGGAAGATTCGGTTTTGTCAGGCCAGTCCTGTGGACTTCGCGGGCGGCGCGACTACTTGCCGCGGGAGAACCAGCGCAAAGGAAGTATGTCCGTCGAAGGCGAGTATGTCGGAGCTAAAAGCTCCGACCCCTAGAGTGCTCCTTGTTCCGCTTGCTGCGCGGTAATCAGAGCGACTCCACAATGCGAATGTCTCGCTGCGCCGCATTGTTGAACACTTTTAACGCCGCCTTGTACGCGTCGCTCTGATAGGCAGCAATCGCTTTCTCCACGCTGTCGAACTCGATCACCACAACTCTCTCATTCGCTCCCGATTCGAACGTCTTCGCGGGCTTCCCTGCCGCCAATGTGCGCCCTCCAGCCGCTTCAATGGCTGGCCTTGCCACCTTGCCATATTCCGCTTGCACTGTGGGGTCGGAGGCCGATCGGTAGAAAACGATCCAATATCCCTTTTTCGCCATCAATTTCTCCTCTCACTCTGAATTTCTATTTTGACTTTCCGGCAGGCCAACAATGTATATGCCGCCGCCGCAACGCGCAATGCCGCGCCGAAAGGTGTGCACGCCTTGGCGCTTGCAATGTTTCCTCCGAACGATTACGCTCTTAACGCTGATTTGGATCAACGCGAAACCATGTGCCTTGGCCCATGTTTTCGCTGAGAACAAGCGGCACCGACACTAGTTATTTACTAGAGGAGGATGGCGATGAAAATTGACATTACCGGTGCCTCGAATTTTGTCAATCGCATGTTCGAGGCTTGCGGTTCCTACCAGTGGGCTCGTGAATTCCTGAAGAACTCCCTCGAAGCACAAGCAACAAAAATCGAATTCGGCATTGAATGGCAGGCGGTCGAAAAGAAGGGCATCTACCGCCGGACTATCATTGATAACGGTATCGGCATGAACCGCGACGAACTGCTGCGTTTCTTCTCAACCCTTGGCGCGGGCGCTGGGAAAATAGGTGGGATTCATGACAATTTCGGCGTCGGAGCCAAGATAGCGTCTCTTCCGTGGAACCCTGAAGGTATCGTGGTTGTGTCCTACAAGGGTGGTCGCGCCGCGATGATTTGGATCGTTCTCGAGCCAGATTCTGGCGATTACGAGCTGGTCGAGTTCGATGCCGGTGGCGAAAAGATGTGTGTAGTTGAACCCCAAGTGGTCGAGGGTGTTGATTGGGCTGCAATCCGTCCTTCGTGGTTGGTTGATCACGGCACCGTCATCGTATTACTTGGCAGCGAGGAATACCCCGATACGGTTCTTGGAAATCCCCAAGCCGGAGAAAAAGAGATCAAGGGTCTTTCGGTTTATCTCAATAGTCGATTCTGGGATTTGTCCCAGGTTGACGTAAAGGTCGTCGAGCTACGAAGCGAGAAGAAGAGTCAGTGGCCTCAAAGTGCAAGCGATAAAGATGACGCACGACGTCCCAACAACAGGCAGATGTTCGGGGCTCGCTACTATCTGACCGACCTAAAAGCTTCAAATGGGAAACTCGGAGCCACCGATGTCCTTATGCTGGACGGTGAACGCGTCATGACGGAATGGTATCTATGGCAGGACCAGCGACCTGCGATACACGGGTATGCAAAAGAAATTGGTTACATAGCCTTTAGGTATAAGGGGGAACTCTTCCATCTGACATCCAGCAAGGTGCATTTTCGTTGGTTCGGGATTATCGAGAGCAAGGTACAGCGCAACCTAACCATTATTCTCGAACCCCAGCTTTATCAGCCCACGAACGGAAGATGGGGCATTCACCCTGACCAAAGTCGCAATCGCCTCATCTTCACCGGAAATGGAGAAAAAGGGATCGAGCTGCCAATGTCGGACTGGGGATTGGAATTTGCCGAACATCTACCCAAGCCAATAATCGAGGCGATCCGTCTAGCACGCGGCGAGGGTGCTGGATCAATCCAAGACGAGGAATACCGGAAGCGATTGCAAGACAAATTCGGGGATCGTTGGCGGATGAGAGTACTTGTACAAGGAAAAAAGAACGTTCGGGGTCAGGATGCAACTGTGAGCGATGCAGAGGTTGAAACCACAGAAACGACTGTGACCGACCAACCGCAGCCCGGACCGCGTCATAAACACAGGAAGGCCATAAAGGTTATACAGAAACGGGCCATACCCGGCGGCCCTGGTCAAGGTATCGAGCGCGATGTCCCCGTTGACGTCCCAACATTCCGGTTTGCCAATTCCGATGAATTTGTGAAACCGTGGCACCTCGCCTGTTGGGCACCTCACGATCCAGACGGGCCGACGGTCGTAATAAACGTTGACGCGCCAGTTCTGCAAGAAATTGTCCAATACCATCAAGCGCAATATCCAGACGTATATGCAGAGGAAGTTGCCGAAACGGTCCGACACGTCTTTGGAGAGGTGGCTGCTTGCAAGATCGCTCACTCACAGAAGCTCGCGAAGCAGGTCACGGAAGAAGAGCTTGATCGTGATTACCGCAGCGAAGCAGCCTTGACGGTTGGCTTGATGGGGCTCCTTGCCGAGGAAACCGTAATATCGCAACGGCTCGGAAGGCTCGGGAAGAAAAAAGGAAGTGCCGTGCTACTTGCTGCAGCAGCTCCCGAGTAGAAGATTCAGCGTCGCTGACCAAGCTTCTGACAATTTACTTGAAGGCACCTGGATTAGTGTCCTCACGCACTAGCGCGCGGTTTCGATCACCGGCGGGTGGCCCATCCTTTGGGCAGCAAAGGGTGGGCGTGCTTCGCGACATTCCGCAGGCGGCCAAAAAGTCCACAGGCCCGCACGCTTGACGCGCCGTCTCCCATCTAGAAGCATGGACACATGGGCCAATGGTCCAAACTCGGTGCTCGCTTGGAAGGCGGGACGATGCGGCACGACTCCGCTTCGGCAGCCCTGCGTCCAAAGCAATCGGAGATTGAATCACGCGGCGGTGACGAGGATTCGCGCGCCCTTGCGCGAGGCGGGGTTTCGGGCGGATGACGATCTCGACGTCGCGGTCCAGACCCGCAGCAAACTGATCGCCCGCCTTCCCGGCACAAATCGTCGGGACGCAAAAAGCGCGGAAGGCGGCCGCTACGAAGGCAAGAGCAACGGCGGCCCAGGCCCTGCCGCGCTGAAGGCCGCGGCGCTACATTCAAATCTAGGAGCCGTGCCGCGCTGAAGACCGCGGCGCTACGTTCAATTCTAGGAGCCCTGCCGCGCTGAAGACCGCGGCGCTACGTTCAATTC
>DATNHO010000062.1:0-16572 GCA_035604895.1 Terriglobales bacterium
GGCCTCAGGTTCTATTCCTAATTGCTCAGGGTCAATCTTGTTTCCTTCCGAGTCCGAAAAGTACATGGAGGAAACGATCTTCTCGTGCAGAACAATCTCGTGGTATTCAACCGCATTCCAGAACTCCTGCCCATCCGGCGCCTTCATGCAGCAGAGAAATTTTCCTCCAACGCGAAAATCCATCTGACAAACGGGCGCAGTAAAGCCCTTCGGTCCCCACCACTGCATCACGTACTTCGGGTCTGTCCACGCCTTCCAAACCAACTCGCGTGGGGCATCAAAAACTCTTGTGACAACCATCCGCTCAATTTCGCTAACCGTGTTTTCTGTCATCTCTGACCTCCTCTTTCTTCATTTGATTTACAACTACATCCAGTTTGTCGAAGCTCTCTTCCCAGAATCGGCGATAGCTAAACGCCCAGTCGCTGACTGTCTTGATCGCCCCTGGCCTAAGCGTGCACACACTCTCTCGTCCACGCTTCGTCTTGATCACAATCCGCGCCCGCACCAGGTAGGCAATATGTTTTGAAATCATCTGCTGCGAGAGTACAAACGGCTCCGTCAATCCATGCACAGAGGCAGGCCCATGTGAGAGTCGCTCGATCATTGCCCGCCGGGTTGGATCAGACAAAGCCGCAAACGTTGTACCTAATTTATCCACAACCATATGGTAGTGGATTATCTGCCAATGTCAAGTGTGAATTTTGCGATTCCTGATTGTTCACTGATCTCTGAACCCTGACACCTGCGCTAATTTATGCTTCCCCATGCGCCGCGTATCGCAGCTGGGTGCATGGTTTAACCAATAGGCTTCCTTGAGTAATTACTCATCAACCTGACGATTAGAGTGCCACCGCAACCTGCGCAGGAGCGTGAGCCGTCACGGCGGAGGCCCTGGCATCAGGGGCCGGGGATGCGGATTGCCGTTGGAACCTGTTTTCGATGTATTGCCGGCCCGTTGGGCAAGTGATCTTTGCCATTTGGCTTGCTACGACCTCCGCGATGAGTGGTAAATCGCCAATCCACTAATCCACTCATCGAGGAGATTAGTACCGGGCTGGTGGCCCATTCAAGCCTTCTTTTGGCTTGAGTGGGGCGTTCCGCCGCTGCACAGAGTCTCCCTACCACATAAACTTCAGCCAAAGACCAGGCCGTCGGGCTCGCGCAACAAGTGCCAGGCTTCGCGGTAGTGAGCGTAAATGTCCGGGCGCCACGATTTCTTCGGACGAAACAGAAGCATCCGACGGTCCAGCACCTCGCGCACCGGCACAATGAACCAGGCATCGTCCGGGATGATATAGACCGCTACGAAATCAACGTCGCGCTCACGGTACGTCCGGGGCTAGCTGACGGGTTCTCCCGTCAGCCATGAAGCGGTTGTCCGATGGGGTTTGGGCAACTGTGGAGAGCCGACGGCTTGTCCCTGGGCGACCGTGCTATACTTTTAAGTCGCCTAGGTTGGTTTCGAGGCAATCCCGAGGGTAATTGTGTGATCTCCTCTACGGGCGCGTCCTTTGCGGTTAGAATCGTCGTAATCAACGTCAGCTCAATTCAAGTTTATTGAACGCGAGGTATTTCCATGTCCGGGCACTCAAAATGGGCCACAATTAAGCATAAGAAGGGCGCGCTGGACGCCAAGCGCGGCAAGATTTTTACCCGTCTGATCAAGGAAATTTCGATTGCCGCCAAGAATGGCGGCGGAGATCCTGACACCAACCCGCGTTTGCGTGGCGCTATTCTGGCAGCCAAGGCGGAGAACATGCCGCAGGACAACATTAAGCGCGCGATTCAGAGGGGCACGGGGGAATTACCGGGCGCGACTTACGAAGAGTTTTCGCTGGAGGGTTACGGCCCGGGCGGTGTGGCGATTCTGCTCGACATCAATACCGACAACCGCAATCGCACCGTGAGCGAGATCCGCCACGTGTTTGGCAAGAACGGCGGCAATATGGCGGATGCCGGAGCCGTATCGTATATGTTCCACAAGAAGGGCGACATCGTAATTCCGAAGTCGGCGATTAAAGAAGACGACCTGATGGCGGTGGTACTCGATGCCGGCGCCGAGGACTTGCGCGACGATGGCGAGAACTGGGAAGTACTGTGCGAGACCTCGGCGTATGAGGCGGTTCTCGAAGCGGTAAAAAAGGCGGGGATCGAGCCGACGTCTTCTTCAGTCACGATGATCCCGCAGAACTACATCAAGCTGGAAGGCCCCGCCGCCAGCACGATGATTCGTTTGATGGAGGCGTTCGAAGAGCACGATGACGTGCAGAACGTACACTCGAACTTCGACATCGATCAGAAGTTGCTGGAAGAGGTCGCTGGCTAGAGGCTTTCGATCCTGAAACCGCACAGTCTTGAACCGCACGCCCAACCGATTCTCGTAACTGGAGGAGCCGGTTTTATCGGCTCCAATTTCGTTTTGCAATGGCTCGCGGCTGAAATCTCTCCTGTTGTGAATCTGGACAAGCTTACCTATGCGGGAAATCTGGGGAATCTGACAGAGATTTCTGCTGATGCGCGGTATACGTTCGTGCATGGAGATATTGGAGAGCGAAAACTGGTCAGCGATCTTTTGGGGCGGTCTCGTCCGCGTGCGATTGTGCACTTCGCGGCAGAAAGTCATGTGGATCGCTCCATTCATGGGCCGGATGATTTTGTCCGAACCAATGTGAATGGCACATTCAGCCTGCTCGAGGAAGCGCGATCGTATTGGACGGAATTGGGGCAGGAAGAAAAGAGAGAGTTTCGCTTCCTGCATGTCTCGACCGATGAAGTTTACGGATCGCTGGGACCGAAGGATGCGGCGTTCTCGGAGACGACTCCTTACTCTCCGAACAGCCCGTATTCTGCTACTAAAGCCGCTTCTGACCATCTGGTGCGTGCTTATCATCACACCTACGGGATGCCCGTTCTTACTACCAACTGCTCGAATAATTATGGGCCTTATCAATTTCCCGAGAAGCTGATTCCCTTGACCATTCTGAATGCCATGAATGGCAAGGCGATTCCGGTTTATGGCGACGGGCAGAATGTTCGCGACTGGTTGTACGTGGCGGATCATTGCGACGCGATTCGCACGGTTCTTGCTCGGGGCAAAATCGGCGAGACCTATAATGTTGGCGGACGAAATGAGAAGCCGAATATCGAGATCGTGCATGCGATCTGTGCGATTCTCGATGAGTTGCGTCCCGCTGATCCGGTAGTTCCGCACAGTAAGCTGATTACGTACGTTCAGGATCGGCCTGGCCATGACCGGCGCTATGCCATGGATACGCGCAAGATCCAGCGCGAGCTGAGCTGGCAGCCGCGGGAGACGTTTGAAACTGGCATTCGCAAGACAGTCGAGTGGTACCTCGGCAACGAAGCATGGATTCGCGAAGTGACGAGCGGACACTATCGCGAGTGGATTGCGACTCAATACTCCGTGTAGTCGAAAACGAGACGTTGCAAGCAACTTCTCTACGCTAACGTAGAAACGTAGCTTGCTACGTTTCACGCTGCGGGCAATTAAAGAAACGCATAACGAGAATGCCAAGTCACAATTCCACGCGAAGCTCTGCTTACAAGGGCATCATTCTGGCGGGCGGATCGGGCACGCGGCTTTATCCCGTGACCCATGCAGTTTGCAAGAGCCTGCTGCCGATTTATGACAAGCCCATGATTTACTACCCGCTGTCCACGCTGATGCTGGCGGGGATACGTGACATTTTGCTTATCTCCACACCCGAAGACGTGCCGCGGTTCCAGCAGTTCCTGGGCGACGGATCGCGCTTCGGTGTGAACTTTCAATACGTGGTTCAGCCGCGGCCGGAGGGCATTGCGCAGGCGTTTCTGGTGGGTAAAGATTTTATTGGTTCGGCCTGCTGTGCGTTGGTTCTCGGGGATAACATTTTTTACGGGCACGATCTGGTGAAGTGCGTGCAGGAAGCGAGCGCGAAGACGGCGGGCGCGCGGGTTTTTGCTTATCCGGTACAGGACCCGGAACGCTACGGAGTGGTTGAGTTTGATTCCGACGGAAAGGCGCTGAGCCTGGAGGAAAAACCGAAAGTTCCTAAATCACGCTACGCGGTTACCGGGCTTTATTTCTACGACAACCATGTGGTCGAGATCGCAAAGTCGCTCAAGCCATCGGCTAGGGGCGAACTGGAAATCACCGATGTGAACAAACAGTACATGAAGCAGAAGCAATTGGATGTGGTGGTGATGGGTCGAGGCATGGCGTGGCTGGATACCGGAACCCACGAGTCGATGCTGGAGGCGTCTTTATTTATTCAGACGATTGAAACTCGCCAGGGATTGATGGTTTCGTGTCCCGAAGAAATTGCTTTTCGTTTGGGATATATCGGCGCCGAGCAATTGGAGGCGACGGCCTCGTCGATGAAGAATAATCGCTATGGCGCGTACTTGCTGCAGTTGCTGAAAGAGAAAGTGTTCTGACGGGAATCCCGCGATTACTGCGGGATGGCGGCTGTCGCCACGTTGGAGTAGGCGCTCTCGATATTATTCGAATCGACGGAAGTGGTGACGTAATCGTAGGTCTGTCCGGTTTGGACCGACGTGTCCGTAAAGCTGGTTGTCGACTCTAGCGATGTGTTGAGCTTGGCGTAGAAGCCGGTGGAGCCAAGACGGCGATACACGTTGTAACCGATTACCTGCGAGGTGCTCGGGTTCCAGGAAAGGGCTACGGTGTGCGTGGACTTCTGCGTGCCGGTGCCCGCCAGGGTTACCGTGGTCGGGGAGTTAGTGGCGTTACTGTCAAACGCAATGCTGCCCGGTATGCTTCCGGTGGTCTCGGGAGCGAAGGTGACGCTGAACGGAACACTCTGCCCGGCAGGAACCGTGACTGGGAAGCTGATCCCGCTGACCGAGTAGCCTTGACCGTTCCAAGCCGCCGAGGCAACTGTAATTTCGGAGCTGCCAGCGGTTAGATTTCCTTGCAGGACCGAGTTGCCGCCCACGGCCACGTTTCCAAAATTCATAGTAGTGGGGCTCACTACCAACTGACCTGCACCAGCGCCGGTGCCCCCAGCCTGTTTGGATGCGGAAGTAATGCCCTGACAGCCGATAAGCACAAGCATGACAGGCGCCACCAAAAGGCAGGCAAAATAGCGCAATCGGGATGGAGCGGATTTCTTCTGCACGTGACAATTATCGGAACAGATCCCCGGTGCGTCTAGAGGCCACTAAGCCCTGGCCTACCGGCAGATTCTGGCGGGGCCCTTGGTAACTCTTCGTTTGGAAACAGTGCAAACCGGATGCTCGGGCGCGGCGGGGTAACCGGTTTTGAGGTTACGAGCGGGGTTACTTAGGGGAGGCGAGAGGTCACTTTTAGGCCATGTACTGCCGGGGCCGCACCGGCTAGTCTTGATTCAGTGGTTGCGCGGCCTGGGTCGGAGTTGGTTTCGGCACAGGGTTTCCGAATCGCCTTGGAGGCAAGCGTGAAATCAAGACTGTTCGTCATCCTGCTACTCGCCGGTGCAGCGCAAGCGCAAAAAAACTTACTGCCGTCCAGCTCTTTGCCGGATGCGCCAGACCAGCAGAAATTCTGGACTGTGGAAAATAAGATTGATTTCTCAATTCTCGCGGGCCAGATTAGCGTCGATGCTGTAACCACCCAGCAGGGTTTGAACAACGGCTTCAGAGAAAGCAACCCCGTGTTGCGTCCGCTGGTTACGCGGGGCGCGGTCGGTGAGGCAGCCGCCTCGGCCCTGGGTTTTGGGTTTGGCGTCGGAACCGCTTACTTGCTGCACAGGACCCATCACTACAAAGCGGAGCGCATCGCGGTGCGGACCATGCTTGCGGTCGAAGGCGGCTTTGTGGCGAACAATCTGTTGCGGCTGTACTGAGAGTTGAGGTCCGCGTCTCCTATTCCTGCTCCTGTTTCCGTGATGTATGCTCGCCGGCTTTACGCAATAACCCCAACCTCATAAACGGCGTAGGGACAGTAGTAAGGAGAAGATCAGCCCCAGCTGAAGGTCAATTTCCCGATCAGACATATCTTCTAGTGCTTCAGCCGCGAAAAAGTCTTGGAATACAGCGAAGGATGGTTTATCGTGGCCGACACGAAAGCAAGGAACAGGACGGCTCAGCCGAACTCGGGAGAGGCAGCCTTCCGTTGGTTCCGTGGAGTCGTCAGGATTTAATTGCAAGATTTCCGAAAGGTTCGGAGAGGAACTCCAGCCATGAAATCTCCTCGTTGTCTGCCTACCTGTCTTTTCGCGATGCTGTGCATCTGTTGTGTTTCTTCGAACAGCGCGGCTGCTTCTGAACCTGCGGGGACGAGCGCGCCTTTCGAGGGAGCAAGTGTCGTCATCCCCGGCCCGCTGCGTTCGTTTTTGCGGATGGCCGGTATCAGCCAGAAGATCTCGGCGGAAGAAGTTGTTCCGCTGCTGACTCACAGCGTGTACACCCAGGGCTATGAGGGTTCGCGAGATGGGGGCCGGCAAACCGAGTTTCTGATCCTTCTGAGCCGATATGTGCATCAGGCGAGAGAACTGGCGGTGCTGGCTCCGGACGGGACGATTCATGTTTCGAATTGTGATGAGGCCAAGCCTCTGCTGCATGTTCTAGGCTATCGAGTCCGGCAGGAGTGCGGACAGAGCAGCACTTCATTGGTGACCTCGGATCCAGAAAGAGCGTTTCTCACGATCGACTCGGGTTTTCCGTTGCCTCAGCTCGAAGAGACGCTTCAGGGAGGCAAGCCCTTTGCTTACGCATTTCGCGGCTCTCAGGCGCCCGTGCTGTTCACGGAAAGCGATTGGACATCGGTGAGCAGCGAAGGCGCGAAGAACGGCAACGACTTGATTGAAACATTTCTGCACGATCCCGTTCTGTCGCGGCTTTACTGGGCATTGGCACGCAGCGATGCGGAAACCAGAGTCGCTTTGCGGCAGTCTGTAGGGTTGGGAAAACTGCTTCCGCTGGCTGCAGTCCTCGATTTCTATGGAAGTCACATCTGCATTCGGTCCGGGCGCGTGATTGTCCCCGGGGGGAAAGGCGCGGAGTCCGCCTGGAGCGAGTTGGTGGGGGCGAGTCCAGATTCGCCGGGAGAGTTTGTTCCACGGCTGTTAGCGAAAGACAATGGCTGGCTGGCGGCTTATTTTGACGCGCTGTCGCGGGTCAATCAAACGCAACAGGCGCACTTCACCGAGGTACGGCTGCGGCGCTTCTATGGAGCTTTTCGCGGGCAGGCGATTTCTCCGGACGCGGCAAGGCCAGCATTTCGGCCGGCTCCGGCGTTGCTGCTTCTAATGACTCGGCTGCAGTGGGACGACGTCGGCGCACCCCATGTCCCGGGCAACCTGGCCGCGTGGAAGGAGATCCTTCGCCAGAAAAGCGATTCCAAAATCATCCGCGACTGGGGCAAGCGCGCCGGTCGCATGAACTCGCCCGAACAGTTGGCAGAGGCGATGTTCGCTCTTTGCCGCGTGGAGACTGACACAGGGCCGCTGCAAATTTATTTGATGGCGAGCGAACTCGACAGTCGACGGTCGCCTGAGAATCACTTGAGCCCGCAGACCCTGCTCTTGTTGGCCAACCGGTTCGCGCATTTCAGCAATCAATATTTGATCTTCTCCGAGTTCCCGGAGCTGACCGACGCGTCCATCACTCGCTTCGTGAATGTGGCTGAGGACGTGGGCAAGATCCCCAACCACACTTTGCGTGGCAACGCCATGGGAATCTTCCAGGCCAACATCGGGATGTGGCAAATCCTGGCGCGTCAGGGACAGATCAAGAGTTCCGATCTGAACGAGTCCTGGCAGAAAGTGATCAAGCCTTTTGACAAGATCGTCACGTCTTCGCAACTTTTCGACGCGGGTCGAGATTCGTTGGGAGAATTGCTTCTGGCGGCAACCGGGCAGCGCAATAGTTCGCAAGATGAAATCATCGATTTGCTAGCCGGCCCTCGTCAGGAGACTCCTGACGGCCAGCGCATGCATCAGGAAATCACCAATGGAATCCGGTCAGTTCTGGACGGCCAACGCCTGGTTTCTTTGGACACGGTACTGGCGCTGGGCGATGGTTTGGGTGCGATGGCACGGGGAGAAGCGTCGGGCGATGGGTTGATTTCGCTGGCTGGAGAGCTTCGGGAATTCGAGATGCCGCGGCCGATTTTCAGCAGCGGTGAGCGCGCCCAATGGGCCACCGGAGTTTACAACAATCGACATACCGAATTGCAGATGAACACGGACTTGACGAAAGTGATCAGGGCGCCGGGTTCTCGCGAGCAGATGGTAGAGGCACGCGGCCAACTTGCTCCGTTCCTGAGAGACACTCTGGTGGGTTTGAACTATGCGTACTATGAACCGCCGGGCGCCCAGGTTTTGCACAACAATCCGCTCTTCGTCCGTTCGCATGACTTCTCAGGCGATACAGTCGCGGGCGTGGAACACGTCTGGCAAGCGCCTCAATTGTTTGGCGAGGGTTCGCCGGCGGGAGGTGGAGCCCATCTGGTCGGCTCGCTCGCCGACTTGCCCTACGTCCTGGCGGAGGTTGAACAGGATTTCATCGCGCCGGAAAACGTTCAGGCCTTGATATGGAGGGAGTTGGTCCCGGGCCTCATGATCAATGCGACCTTGCCGCGCTGGTGGGATGTGAGTCCGAGCGAACTTCATGCGGTCACCCTTTACCAGCGATCCGGAGAAGAGTTGTTGACGGCTTCGGCCGGAGATGAGCAACTGCGGAGCAAGGTGACGAGAATTCTGTCGGATCGCATGGATCCGGCGGTTTTGGAGCGAGTAGATCAGGCTCTGCGTGCAGGACGAGTGGCTGACATCTATCCGCGAACCACGCCGGCGGATACTTTCTACCTGGCGGCCGAGTTTCGTCGTAGATTCTCTGCCGAGACGAATACGTTGGGGCCGGCGAGTCAGGAATTGGAAGGTCTCAGCCGCAAGTATCCGGCGGAGCTTAGCGTGGAGCGGCTGTCTCGAGACTTCGGGGTGCCCCACCCAATCTTGACGCAGAGTTACTCTCGTGAACTTTTGAACACGAAACCGTTTCCTGCCTTCGAAGGCTATTCCAGCCGCTTGCTGGCTGAGACCTGGGATTCCAGCAACTTGTACTGGGCCCGCTTGGCGGATGAAAAGGGTTATTCCCCGGTGATGCTGAACCGGCTGGTGCCCGAGTTGACTCATCGCATGGTCGAAAAGATTTTTGCCAGTGACTTCGAAGATTGGCCGGCCATGCTTCGAGCCATGCGGGAAACGGGAGAAGAATTTCGCGAGGGTAAGATTGCTTCGTTATCGCCGAACGACGCGGTGACTCCGCACTGAATCGTTTTGCACAGAACAGGAAACTTATGGCAAAAAAATATTTTCTATTTCCCGCGTTAGCTCTGATTCTCTTTTCCAGTTACGGGACCCGCACGCTCGCTCAGGAAAGCGAGCCGAACATTCGCGTGGTCGTCGACATGGTTCAGTTGAATGTTGCGGTGACGGACAACAAAGGAAACTACATCACCGGTCTTCATCCCTCGGATTTTGTTATTGTTGAAGACAATATTCCGCAAAGGCTTGCCACTTTTGGAGAAGGCAACGAACCGGCGTACAGGGTCGCGGACGCTGCGCCCGCCGACGGAAAAACTCCGGCTTCGTCTGGCACGCAACATTCAGCGGACCAAAAGTCGGCAGAAGATCAAAGCCTGAGCGCGATGGTTGCTGGTGCGAATGTTTTCCTTCTCTTCGACACCAGCAACTACATGTACCGGGGGTTTGTGTTCGCGCAAGATGCCATCGCTGATTTTGTGCGGTCGCTGGAAAGCGCGGACAAAGTGGCGTTCTATTCCTACAGCCGCGATCTTTCGCGGCCTGCTCCGCTGACGTCCGACCGGGCCCAGGTTTTGCGTGGTGTGCGAACGACCGTAGCCGGAGACGATGCCGCGCTCTATAACTGCCTGCTGCTGACCATCAAAGACGCCGCACGCTACACCGGAAGAAAGGTCGTCGTGGTTTTCTCGAATGGCCCCGACAACTCCAGCATGGTGCCTCCGGAGGATGTGGCCGAACTGGCGCAATCGACCGGCACCGCGATTTATATGATCAGCACCCGATTGGCGAAGTTAGAACCGGTTTCCACCGCAGTTTTTGAACGCATGACTGCAGCTACCGGAGGCAAAGTGTATTTTGCCAGCAGTTGGAGAGACGAACAACGGGCGTTTGCGTCGATCCGGGACGACCTGGCGCATCTCTATTCGCTGAGCTACTATCCGCAGGCGAATCCCAACCGGGGTTGGCGTGGTATCACGGTAAAACTGGTGGGCGATCGCTTGAAGAAGTACCACATCCGAACGCGAAACGGATATCGTCCGCAACCGAGTCGATTTGCTGCGGGGAACGCTACGGCTTCTGCGTTGGTGACTGCGCCGGAGTAAGTAAACCGCGATATTGACCTGTTCTACGAACCAGTGTAGAGCTGAAAAGGAGCCCAGTAGAACGGCCTGCGGAAGTCGCCGGAGTGGAGCAACGAGAGCTTTGCAGAACGAAGAGCCGCTTCCGGACTTCGGCCTTTCTTGAGTTCGCGATAAAGTTGATCCATAAGGCGGGGCGTCGATGCATCGCTGACTTCCCACAGCGCGCCGATTACGTTGTGAGCCCCGGCTCGCAGAAACGCCCACGATAGTCCCACTAAGCCCTCGCCCGTATAAGCGCGTGCTCCCGCGCCGTAGCAGGTCGAAATCGTCACCAACTCCGCATGCAAGGGCCGCTGGATGATGTCGCGGGCGTACAGCTTGAAAGAATCTTCCTGCGCAGAAGCTTTTGACAATATGACGGCCGAATCCAATGGACTCTGGCGGCTGGCCGTGCCATGCGCGACAAAGTGGATAAACGCAAATTGCTCGGGAGCGCTCCCGAAATAAGCCGGAGGGGTCGCCTGGGCTCGCGTAAGAACCTCCCGACCCGATGGGGAAAAATGTTTTTCGATGTTTTCGATCTCCACCCCGGCTTTGGGCAATTCGCCATTTTCGGGATTGGGGGAGACGGCATCGCCGATCAGCAGGAGCTTGCCGGCGCCGGCAGAGGGAAACGACGCCGGCAGCAGGCGGAGTGAGTTGGCGTCGGCGATGGTGGCGTCTTCGATCCAGTAGTGCGGTTTGGGATCGGGTACTATCAGCGTTTCGAAATTCAAGCTATTCAAACTGCGATCAGGGATGATGAAGACCTGCGCGTCTTTTATTAGCAGAGCCTTGGCCGGCGTGACGAGCATTCTGTAGAGCGCGGTTCCATCGGCGTTCGCGGTTTCGAGGACATCCTGCGGCCCCACCAGAGCTTTTCTGTACCGCTCTACCGCCGCGTCGATTTCCGATGCAGGAGGAAGTGGAAACAAACTGGTTTTCTGCGGCGTGATCGCCCAGAGATACGATTGCTTCTCTCCGAGCCAGTAAAAGAGAATCGTTCCGCCCGCGCGTTCGGCTTTTTGTTGCGCATTCAGCGGATCAGGAGCGAATGAGGTTCCCTTCGGCAACAATCCCAATCCCTCGCTGAGGGTGCGGGCGCGGCTGTAATCGGCAACTTGCAAAGCCTGGTCGGTCTTTCCGCGAGAGACAAGAAAACGGATGTATTCGTCGTAAATGCGCGAAGCGTTAGTGAGAAAGGGCAGGCGCGAGTTTTCGTGCTGCAGTTCGGAGCGGGCGTTTTCAAAAGTGCTGAGCGCCGTCCGGTATTCGCGCTCGGCAGCGTCCGGTTGATTTTCGTCTTCGTAGAGCTGCGCGAGCGAGCGCTCCGCCTCCCACTTCAAGAACACCGGGCTATCCTCAGACTGCGCGACTTCGCGGAACGCGCTTTCGGCGGCAGTTGCGTCATGCTGTTGTGCGGCCACCTGTCCCTGGACAAGGCGGGGATAGACTTCGTCACGCTTATTGCCATCGGCGCGTGCCATGGAGAGCGCTTCATCCGCGTAGTGCTGCGCGTCGTCCAGCTTGCTGGTTTTCTCGGAAACAAACGCCAGAGCCTGCAAAGCGTTGATGATGTCTTCTCTGCTCTTGAGTCTTCCCGCCAGGTCGAGCGACTGCCGAAAGGATCGCTCGGCGGCGGTGAAGTCACGGGTGTCAAGGTGGACATATCCGACATCCAGCAGCCACTTCAGTTGATCCGCGACGTCGCTGAGTTTCTCGGCCTGCCCCTCGGCATCGAGGAACACATCGCCCGCCTTTTCGGGGTCGCCGAGTTTGTAGTAGGCCCAGCCCATGTTGCCGAGCGCGGCCTGCGCGATATCGGCAAAATCCCGCGAGATGGAAATCTTGCGGGCATCATCGGCCCAATCGAGCGCCTCATCAAAATGCGTCTGCTCATTCGCAGACCAGCTTAGGTCAAGCAACGCGTTGGCTTCAAGGAACGGTTCGCCGTGCGCCCGAGCTGATGCAAGAACGCGCTCGAAGAGAACCTGGGCGGGAGCGTAGTGAGCGCTTCTCATCTCCATGTGTCCCCGCACACTGACCGCCTCGGCACAGGCAGGATCGTCCGACCCGGCGCAAAGTTGCTCTGCCTTTTGTAGATTGAGATCCGCCTCTTGAGATCGACCTAAAGAGTTGTCGGCTACGGCCTCCATTCTCAGCCTTCGAATCGCGAGTTCTCCGGAAGAGGGTGGCGACGGTTCTGACGCCAATAGACGTAGCAGGTCACCATCCATACCTCTCCAATGCAGCGTTCTGGCTCTGAGGATGGTGAACCTCCATGCCCAATCTACGCTGGTGCGATGGAATTCCTTGTAACCATCCTCTGCTTCCTTCACTGCATTCTTGATATCTCCATGCCGGAAGGTCTGAGTCGCATGATCGAATACGGCCTGAGGATCACGACGACCGGAACACGCTGACAGGCAGCCAACGGCAAGGAGCAGCAGAGTTGCGCGTGTCGGCCATTTCCCCGAGGTAGGATTCCACGAATCCTGGCGAACTTGGTTTTTCCGCGGGAGAGGCAGGGCGATTCCCATTGTCGGTAGAGTCTAGCTGGGAAAGTTTAGCTGGGAAACCAGGAAATGAAAATCTGACAGAAGGCAGTGGGACGGGGGCGTGAGAAGCTGAACCCAATCACCGTCGCCGTGTCCGCGACAAGAAGGTGGCGAAGGAATTTCCCCGATCAACGAATCTGTGGACGCACAACATCACGTTAGCCGATGCGAGGATTGAGAATCTGTAGATCTTCAATCCTCGCATCGGCAAAGCTGCAATCAGAGGCCAGACCCTTTGGCGTAAACGTTCGCGCCTACGGCGTACCTTTGCTGCCGGTGCCGTTTGCGTCGGCATTCCCGACGTTGCCGCTGGCCTGCACAGGGCAGCCTAGCTCCATCCGGATCATGGACAGGTGAAAGCTGTATTTCTCGGGCCCCGGTGCACCGTTTCTTTTACGCTCTAGAGTCAGTTCGGCCAGGAATATCTTGCCAAAGTGTGGTACGTCGATTACATGCCCGAATGGTGTCCCCGGAGCCCCGGTCACACGTTCGACCAATGAGCATTTCAGCTTGTCCTGCCGTGAGGCCGCAGCCTGGTCCCAACGATATCGCTCATTTGCCCAATCGGGAAGATCGTCGGCCTCGTTTATGTTGGCATATTGCTGGGAGATACGGCCGAGGACTCTCTCGTCTTCAAAGTAGGATCTCCCGTTGTCGGGCTTGCAACCAAGAATATCCAGATGCCGTTCCAATTCGACCTTGTGTCCGTCAATCCTCAGATTGTCGAAACGCGTACCCAAAAAACTAACGGACGGTACTCCATCAGTCTGCCCATTCGCAGGATCATACACAGGATGTTCGGTGATGATCTGGGCCACCACGCGATCGGCCGTGAGCACGTCGAGAACGTTGAGGTCCTCGACAACGGAAGTCGACAGCGTGGCAAAGCCGTGGCCCGGTTTCGGGCTCTTATGACCCGCGACCTGGGTATAGCCACCGCGATAGGAAATTAGCCCCTCGAGTCGGAAGGGTTCCGCCTGCCTGAACTGATAGTGGCCGTCCGCGGACAATGTCACTTGTGCCCGAGGCTTGATCTGCTCGTGCACGGGTGCTTCGAAATCCGCGCGAAGAACATCGGCGTCGGCATAGTAAATGTGATATGGCTCTTTTGCCGAGTCTCCTCGCGGCATCGGTGGTTTCATTGCTGTCGCCATTGTGTTTCCTCCGCTCGATTGAGCTACTTCTGAATTTGCACTTCAATCGAATAATGACCGAGGTCTGAACTCTCGTTGGTGGCCGTGCTGCCGCTTACCGCCAGCGTATAAATTCCCTGCTCCTGACTCGCTCCCGGAACATAGATCGACCGGGCCTCGTCGGATGAGTTCGCCGGAATCGTGCTCGACCATTTAAGCTTTCCCGACGGGCTGGACAGGTCGAACGTGTAGGAAGTGTAACGGTTTTCCGGTGGAATGTTAACCAGCAAATGGAAGCCCTCTCCGGGGTGTGACGCGATCTGGGTTGTGCTGGCGCCGCGGGTGCTGACGTTGATCGAGGCCCAGGGCAAAATCTGCGGACTGCTGGCCGCCTGCCTCAGTTGCGGGTATGTCACCAAATTCTGATACCCAACCACCACAATCAGGACGGCCAGCACGGGCACGATATAGGCCGGGCGCAACCACGCGAACCACCCCCGATCCGCGCGAGCAGGATTCCTCGCGGGAGCCACGGGAACCGGCTCAGACAGCACGACTTTACTGTGTTCGACAAGAGCGGCGCCGGCCCGAACGTCAAGAGCGCACTCCTGGCACTCGAAAAAATGCTCCTCGAACTGTTCGCGTGAATCAGGTGCGAGCTCGCCGAGCAGGTACTTCTCGGCTGCCATCAAGCGGATCGCTTCGCTATGGTCCATGTCCGCAAATGTCCCTCGTATGGATGGTGAAAGAACAGCACAAATCGTTTCATGTTCTCAGTCCGCAGCCGTGCTCCGGATGCCGGCCGGCATGTTCTTCAAATAGACTGCCTTGAAGGCCTGCTTGGCGCGATGAAGCAGAACTCTAAGATAGTCCCGGTCTACGCCAAAGTCTTGACAGACAGCGTCTTTATCGCGTTCTTCCAGGAATATCTCCCGCAAGAGGCGCCGATCGCGCTCCGACAATTCTTCCAGAACCTGCCGGACTCGTAGCTGCATTTCCTTGTGCGACAAGATGGCTACGATGTCCAGGGAGGGATCGGGAATGTTCGCGCTTTCTTCGTCTTCGACTGGGTTTTCCCGCGATGTTGAGCGATAGTGCTCAAGTAATACGTTATTGCAGACGGAATTCACAAAAGCTCCTAACCGTTCCGGTTGTCTGAGTCTCCCCTCACTGCGCAGGGCAACGAAAACACGTGCAAACGTCTCCTGCCGCAGGTCTTCAATGGCATGAGGAGAATTTAGCCGGGAACGTAATTTCAACTGGATCAGTTCACTGAAATAGGCGACAAAATGGCTTTCTGTCCGGAAATCGCCCGAACATAGCCGTTCTAAGTACGCTTGATCAAATTCGTGGAATTGCAAGACGCGAGCCTCAAGGTCTGCCCAAGTGGCAGCTATTCTACACCCACGCCCCGGCGGAACAAGCCCAACAATTGTGCCGGGGCGGCATGAAACGAAATGCGCCCGCCACGCACCATTGAAATGAACATCGAACCGGGCACCCCGTGACTGGTGGACTTGTCCCACGTTTTCTGTTCGCGGGTCCACCCGCGAAGCAAACCGCTTCGCTGGGTACCAGCATCCCGATGGAGGGCTTTGCCGTTCGGGGGAGGGGCATTGTCCTCGATCTTCGCCGGAGCCGTTTTTCGACGGCTTCGGCGTAATTCGGGACGTGGTCACAAGCGTATCAGGCGTGGTTTGCCGATTCTTCGCTGTGGCCTCAGGAAAGTCAGCAACCCGTATGTCGATCTCACCTATGACCGGACGAATTCAGATAAAAGCAATTCACCAGCATTTATCGGCCAAGCAGTCAACCATCCCATCGGGAGTGATGCAAGCGGTACTGATGCACGCTTTGCAATTGCGTCGAAGTTGTCGGGAAGTGTTTCTGCTGTGCGATATTCAGCGGCATAGCCTTGCGGAGGCAGCGGCGATTCTCGGAATCAGTCGAACTGTGGCCAACCGGAGACTGCTTTCGGCGCGGCGACGAATGGACGAGGTAATCGAACGTCTGTGTGGGCCAACACCTGTAAGCCGAGATCAAAGGGAACGCCGGGGATGCAAGTTGTAGACTTGGTGCGGAAGGGGGGATTTGAACCCCCACGCCTTTCGGCGCCACCCCCTCAAGATGGTGTGTCTGCCAGTTCCACCACTTCCGCTTTGAATCAACTTAGAAGCAAATGAAAAGCCTGCCAGCTTCAAAACTATGTCGCATTTTATCAGATACTTAGCGTCACTGGAAGACTTTCGTATGCGTTCTTGCATCCACCTTTTGCATCGGAGCACGGAGCGCGCTTGAAATAGTAACGCACCGACCGTTGCGCACCGCGCTCAATCCTTCTGAATGACTTTCGCGATTCGCTCAAAGGCCCAGTCGATTTCCTGGCGGGTGATGATGAGCGGGGGCGCGATGCGAATCACCCGATCATGCGTCTCCTTGCACAGGATGCCTTCTTGCTTGAGCGCTTCGCAGTAGGGCCGCGCCGGGC
>DATNHO010000063.1:0-31843 GCA_035604895.1 Terriglobales bacterium
GCCGCGAAATAGCCGGGCGCGACATCGTTGTAATCCCAAAAGCTCAAATTGATCGCCTGACCGCGCGGGAACAGCTTCCACACTTGCGGCGCGAAGATGCCGAAGTGTGTGCGCGCATCCGCCGCGGTTTCAGGACCGGAGTGCGCGGCGAGAATATGCAGCACGCCCATGCGGAATTTGCTGTCCTGTTTTTGCTGACTCCAGACGCGCGCTGGAGTGTACATCAGCGGCGTGAACGCTCCGTAGGTGCCGCTCAAAGCCCAAACGCCGGCGAATTTTTCGGGGTCGACGGAAGCGCTTTGACTCACCAGCCCGATAGCGGTGGAAACATTGCCCGCTTCTTGTATGGGCGCTTTCAAGCGCGTGCCCAGCGGATTGTCCGTGGGACTGTAGTGTCCCCACAAACTGCCGTGCTCCACGTTGATCGACTCCGAAAGGTCGGCGGCCACCGTGAAGAATCGTCCATCAGTGACGTAATTCATCCACTTGATGATTTCGGAAATTGCGCGCCGCGCTCCGGCAACCTCGCCCGGTTTCTTGAACAACGCAATGCTAACTTGCTTCTCCGCACCGGAAATCGCATTGCGAATCGAGAGCTTCTGCGGGTCTTCTGGCAGCGCCGCGACACGCAGGCGATTGTCGAGGAACGGATCGTTCGAGGCTGAGATGCGCAACTTCACGTCGTCGCGCACGGTGTCACCGATTTCCACGAGGCGATCGGCGAGGCGATCGCCCAATCCGTTGCGGTCGAGCAGCGACATCACCACGTCGATGTTCGTCTTGAACTGGATCAATCTCTCGCGATTGTTGCTGACCGCGCCCTTGCGAATTCCTTCAAACTCCACGCCGTAATGCTTCTCGAACGTCTGCGCCAGCGCGAGAAAATACTCCGCGTTCATCTTCAGCGCGTAGGGATGGCTTGGGTAACTCACCAATTGATCGCCGTAGCCGGGGATTTTTCCGTCGACGGCCGCGGGCCAGTAGCCCTTGATCGTTTTGCCGATCGCGGCGATTGGACGACGGTCGCGCGGGTCCACTGCGTCCATTGCTTTCAGCACCCCAGCCACTTGGCCGTAATCGTTACCGTTCGATAACGTGAAGACGTTCCATCCATAAGACGTCCATTGATTCACGAGATCATAGCCGTTGAACTGAGCGGCGATCACGCCACCGATCAGACGATCGTCGATGCCCGCGTTGTTGTCGGAAATCATCACGCGCAAACGTTTTCCCACTTGCAACGCGAGTGCCTGCGTCTTCAACTCCTGCGCGTGGCCTTCCGTGAGCGCGAATTCCCCTTCCAGCGCGATCACTTTCGGGGACTCTGGCGCGCCCGCCACATCCCAGAACGCAGCTTTGCCCGCGGCCGTCGCGATGCCGATGCCCGAAGGTCCGCCGTTCACGTCGTTGGTGACGTCGGTGCTTTCGGCATGTCCCGAGAGCGCACGAATGCCGCGGCCTTTCGCTTGCGCGAACAGCGGATGGTCTTCCAAATCCGTTTCGTGCAGCAGCGTCTTCAGCGCGCCCGCGCCGCGCCGAAATCCCAACGCGTCGATGGGCAGCATCGCGACCTGCGGGTCGACGCGATAACGCGGATCGCCGGTCTGCTGATACTTGCGATACAGCGCTTGGCCCATGATCATCCACAGCGCGTAGCACGTGGGAATCGAGTGGCCCGCCGCGAGCATGAATTTGTCGGAGTAAGGATGCTTCGGCCGGCGGTAATCGCAACGCAGTCCGCCGTTTTCAGGACCGATCAAATGCGCCGCAACGTTGTACGGTGTGTATGCGAGCGGTCCGCCGAGATGCCCGGTCTGCGCGTAATTTCCCAGCAGCACCAGGGTCATGCAGGTCATGTATCCAACGTCGTCGAGCAGCGGATCGTACGCCAACTGTTGGCGCTGGGAGGGAGAAGGAACTGCCTGAATGAGCGATGTCATAGACGGTCTCAAAAATCATACCACCAGTGGAGCAAAGGACTTCGTGGTCTCACGAATTGTTGAGGAAGCTCAACGTGAAGACACTCCCTAAGAGCTTGAGCGCAAGATAAAAGGGCGTTTGCTTCAATGTCCCGGATTGCTCTCCTGATCGTCTCGGACGCTCTACCAGTCTAACTGCTCGAACTCGGCCATCTTCTCGGCCCCGTGTTGCGTATGCCAATCTTGCCAAGCAGAGGCATCGGCAGCTTTGTCTGTACAAGGCGGCCGCGGCCAAGCGCGTTTAGAGTTTCCTAAGTGGGAGCGGACTACTTCCGGGTTGCTGACTACACGCCCAGAATGTCACCGCAGGCTTCCCACAAATCCGCTTCTGGATCGCCGGGGACGACACGTCGACGGAGAGCGAGGGTTATGCGGATGTGTTCCTGCTCGCCGTCGCGGACCCAGGCGGCGCTTCGAGCGCAGTGTGTGCCCGCTGCCACGCCGCATCGAGGTCGCGGCGATCAAGCGCGACCAGAGCGCTTGCGGTTTCGAGGATTGCGTCCGCTTGATCTGACAGCGCTTGTCGGCAGGCGTCCGGAAGTCGCGGTGCCAGCCGCCGAATCGCTTCGAGCTGGCGGATCAGTACAGCGGGCGTCGTCGCCGAGGCCTGACGGATCTGATCGAACGCGAGCTTGGCGAGGCGCTCTAGCCGCACCGGCGGCATCCACACACGGAGCCGGCTGCCGGTGTCGTACCAGTTCCCTTCGAGCGGCGGTCGTTCGGCCAGCGTGAGCAGCGCGTCGGCGAGCCAGTCGACGCAGGCAACGCCGGTAAACGTATCGTTGACCGCGGGCGAGAGCGCGCGGATCGCGATCTCCACGACCTGCGCGATGCCGAACTCACTGTCTTGGGTGAGCGTGCGGTGACGGCCGATGTGAATTCCTCGATCAATCGCGGCTTCGAGCTTGCCGACGTTCTCGGCCGGTACGATTGCTGCCAGCGGCTCACCGCGGAGCACGAACTGGCCTGGGCGGAATCTCAGCACGATCAGTGCGCCGGCCGCGCGCGCGGCCGCGACCAGCATGCTGTGATCCACGTGCTGAAGGTATCCGCTCTTCGGGCACGACACGATTGCGCCGGTCTCGGCCTGGTGCAGAATCGCGGCGTCGTCGGGCGCCGAGCCGATGCCCTCGCCTCGGCCGGGCACGTGCGCCCCGCTGGCCGCGACATACAAATCGTCAACGATCGCGCCAATCATGTCGGGGTTCTGAATCGATTTCGCAACTCGATGGCTGTAGTAGACGAGGAACCCGAAGCTGAGCACAACGAGCATCCAGGCCGTGATCAGCGAGATTTGCGGGATGAAGGACGACCGCGGATCCTGATGCGTGACGAGGAAGACGAGGCAGATGTACACGAACGTGCCCATGAACATGCCGATCGTGACCTGGGTAACCCAGTCCTGCAAGAACCGGTAGAGCAAGCGCGGGCCAAACAACGTCGAGACCATCGACAGCACGAGCAGTGCGACCGAGAAAATCAGCGCGAGCACGGTCGCGACGGCACCCATCATCGCCGACAGGATCGCGCGCGCGTCATCGATGCTACCCATCGTCAACCACGAAGGGATGTGAATGACGCCATACTTGTCGAGGATGTCCGGAATTAGAGTGATCCCGAACAGCGCGACTGCGGCGAGCGAGAGCTGCAGCGGGATCCGCCACAGGTTAATGTCGCGTTGCGAACGGAGCTTGGTAGGGCGTGGGGCGAGCATACGATTTGAATCTCAAGCGCTCTATCTTCCCAAAAGCAATCGTTCCAGTACCGGACCGAGGGCCAAGGCAGGAAGATAGCTCAGGGCCACCATTACTATCAAGCAGGTCGTGAGTAGCACTCCGAACACGAGAGAATGGGTCGGAAGAGTTCCCGACGTAGAAGGAGTGTTTCTCTGGCGACCAAAGAGAGAGGCAAACGCTAATGCAGGAATTGCCAAGCCGAACCTGCCCACCATCATCGCTAATGCTGTCGTGAAGTTGTAGAACGGAGTGTTCGCACTCAGACCGGCAAAGCTTTGGCCGTTGTTGGCGAAGCAGGAAGTATAGGCGAAGAGAATCCCAGTAAAACCATGTGGGCCGGTGTTAACCGTGAGTCCGGATAGTCCCACTCTCGTACTTACGGCAATCGCGGTGAGTGGGAGCACGATCAGCGGCGCGGCGAGAGCGTAGAGCATGATCATTTTGTTCTCCGCTGGCCCGATCTTCTTCCCCAGGTATTCAGGCGTGCGACCAACCATCAGTCCAGCGAGAAACACGGCGATCGCCGCGGCCATCACCATGCTGTAAAGGCCTGTCCCCAGTCCTCCGAATACGAGCTCTCCCAGCAGCATGTTCATCAGCAAGACCATCCCGCCGAGCGAAGTGTAGCTGTCGTCCATCGAGTTGTTCGATCCCGTGGCCGTGTTGGAGGTGACGACCGCCGTGAGGGTGGAACTGCCAATGCCGAAGCGCACCTCTTTGCCTTCCATGTTGCCGCTGGATTGGAGAGCGATGTTTTGGAAATCCACATTTCCGATTTGGTGCATGCCCTGTTGTTCAAAATGATGTACGAAGACCAAGCCGCAGACGAAGAGAAGCAGCATCACGCGGTATAGAAGCCATCCCTGTCGAGGCTGGCCCACCATCCTGCCGAAGGTGTTCGTGAAAGCCGCAGGCAGGAGCACGATCGCCAGCATCTCGAGAAAGTTTGTAAGGGGCGTGGGATTCTCGTAAGGATGAGCCCCATTCGCGTTGAAGAAGCCGCCGCCATTGGTGCCGAGATTCTTGATGATCTCCAACGCAGCTACCGGACCCTGCGGTATGACTTGCTGCGTACCCTCGACGGTAGAGACGACGGCATATTGGTGGAAGTTCATCGGAACGCCCTGCCAGACCAGCAGCAAGGCGCCGATCAATGCTCCCGGCAACAAGATCCACAACAGGGCGCGTGTGAGATCAACCCAAAAGTTCCCCAGCGTGTCGGAGAGCTGCCGGGCTAGGCCGCGGATAAAGGCAATGCCCACGGCTAACCCCGCAGCACCAGCCAGAAAGTTCTGCGCGCAAAGTCCTACCATCTGGCTGAAATAGCTCATCGTGTTTTCGCCCGCGTAGGCCTGCCACGTCGTGGTGGTTGAGAAGCTGATCGCCGTATTCAGAGCCAAGTCAGGAGATATCGGCGTCGTGTGGTACTGCGGGAAGAACCAGGGAAGAAACTGCTGCAGCCTAAGAATGCCATATAACAGGAGCGTACCAACAAGGCCACAGAGCGCAAAACATGTTGCATATTCTTTGCCGGTCATTTCCAGATCAGGATCAACCGCAGTGATGCGGTAGATGAACCCCTCAACCGGAACGCATAAACGATCAAGCACGGTTGGTTGTCTGGAGAAGACGCGCTCCATGTACCCACCCAAGGGCTCCACCAGGATGGTGACGATGGCCACGAACGACACGTATTGAATTGCGCTGTAGAGATCCACCAGCCCTACTTAGAAGCAGGCTAGCCGAGTGCGTTATCAAGAAATGAGACTTCTCGACCGCCTGGACGCGGCCAGGTTCCCGATTGCCTGCTAAAGCATTCTAGTGCCGCGTCGCTGTGTTTGAAAGGGAACATGTTGTCAGGTAGAGGATGAGCGTATTTCGTTGTCTGAACCCACTCCGGACAAAGCGAGTCCGCAAGCAGAAGACGGATCGCCAGGATGCGCAGCTGATTTTGCAGTTGATGATGGAAGATCGCTTCCCAGCGATGTGGGTACCGAGCTGGGAGAATCGGGATCTACGGCAACTGCTGTGGCACCGGCATCGTATGGTGCAGGCGCGCACGCGGATCATGAACCAGTTGCAAGCGCTAGCGCTCAACGAAGGACTGCGCTGCAAGAAGCGACTGTGTCGAGAGGCTGGACGAGAGCAACTGGAATGTCGAAACAGAGTTCTCTCGAAGACGGACTGCTGCCCAGTTCGATGTTCTCAACCGTGCTTTTCGACCCCGCAACATCGAGCCTGGTGCTGAACCCGGTGCTTCCTCCATCCCACGCGGCGGGAAAGTGCAAGGGCACGCGATGAATTGACTATTTGGGAGCAGCCGGCAGCGCTGTGAAATGGCTACCGAGGCGGTTTTGTGCATGTTCGCAGGTGCTTGCCGAATATTGCAGCGGGCCAATGTTTTCGAGCCTCGCCGGGCATTTCGAGTAAACACCGTTTCGCGGTCGTTTGTGTTCATTTGTACGATACCGGGTCTCGGTAGCGTCACGAAAGATGGTCCCCCCGGGAATCCCTCGGCACCGGCCTCAGCCAGAAAAGAATGCTTTTTTGAGTCCAGCGTTTTCTATTGACGTGAACTCGTACCTATTTTCGAGTTTGTGCTACCCAAGCCCGCGCGGTTCTCGTCAAAAAGCACCGTGATTAAAATCATCCCCCGAAATCGAGGCCTGAAAATGAGGTATCCGCCGCGGTCCCTCGGGTGGTTCACCAACCTTGGTTGTTATGTGAGTGCGACTTTGCTGGCGATCGCGGGCTGCGTCGCATTCTCGGCCAGCGGAGTCCTGGGACAGCGAGCGACTTCTTCCGGTTCATCGTTTACCCTCGATTCGGTTGCCGGTTTGGAAGTATTCAACGGGAGGGCCGAAGTCGCGACCTACCGCGGACAGCGCGGGGTGCATTTGACAGCACCATCCGGTCGTTCCGACCCAGAGGACAACGAGTCGGTCCAAGCGTTTGTGGCTGGCGTCGATTTCAAGGACGGAACCATTGAGGCCGATGTGGCGGGTGCGCCTATGCCCGGAGCGCCTGCGGATGCACGAGGCTTCATCGGCATCGACTTTCGCGGCCAGGAACATGGCGCTCGCACCGAAAGCATCTATCTGCGACCCACCAACGGCAGGGCCGATGATCAGTTGCGCCGCAATCACTCCGTGCAATATGACTCTCTGCCGGATTTTCCCTGGTTCCGCCTGCGAAAAGAGAGCCCCGGAGTTTATGAATCCTACACCGATCTCGAAGCGGGCGCGTGGACGCACATGAAGATCGTGGTTTCAGGGACAAAGGCAGCGCTGTATGTCAATGGCAGCGAGCAGCCGTGCCTGATCGTGAATGATCTGAAGCTTGGCGAAACCCACGGGCAGGTCGGCTTTTGGGGAGAGTGGAGCACGGACGCGTACTTCTCCAAGCTGACTATACGGAGCGATCGATAGCGTCGGGTTGCGATTTGTTAACGGTGCCGCTCTGCTGTGCGCGATGTGCCGCAGTTCATCGTGGTTCAGTTTAATAAGGAGAACACGAATGCAGCGAATCCTCCGTGTTGTCGCGCTCTGGTTGTGCGCATGTATGGCCTTGTCCGCGCTTGCGGCAGATCAGGAGCAGACCAAAGTAGTCAAAATCAATGACGCGATTTACATGGTGCCGACCACAGGCAACGTGTACATGGTCAAAACGCCGGCCGGAAACGTGCTCATCGATACGGCGACATCTGAACGCGCGCCGGAGGCTAGAAACCTGCTGCTGGCGCAGAATCTCGGGCCGGTGAAATACATCATTCTGACCCATGGCCATGCCGACCACATCGGTGGGATTCCGCTGTGGAAGGAACCGGGAATCCAGATCATCGCCCAGAGGAATTACGTTGAATTCGTCAACTACGTTAAGCGGCTTGAAGGTTTCTTTGCTCCGCGTAACGCGGCCGCTTTTAACAGTCTGCCCAAGCCCGTCGGGCCCTGGGCGGGCAATTACGGTGCGAAGGTTGATCCGAATATTTTCTTCGATCAGGAGTACAAGTTCACGCTGGGCGGCGTGGAATTCCAGCTATTCAGCACGCCCGGTGAGACACCGGATCATCTGACAGTGTGGATTCCGGCCTACAAGGCCGCTTTCATTGGCGACAATTACTCGGGGATCGGAATCCCGGAGCCGAATTCTTTCCCCAACCTTTACGCGATCCGTGGTACCAAACCTCGCTGGTCGCTTGACTGGGCCAGTTCGCTGGACAAAGTGCTCGCGCTCAAACCCGATATCGTGCTCAACGGGCACGGCCAGCCGATTGTGGGGAACCAGGAAATCACACGGCTGCTAGGCCGCTATCGCGACGCCATCCTTTATGTGCACGATGAAGTGGTTAAGGGAATGAACTCCGGTAAAGACGTCTATACGCTGATGCAGGAGATCAAACTTCCGGCGAGTTACAACCTCAGTGAATCGTTTGGCAAGGTGAGTTGGTCGGTGCGCGGGATCTACGACGGGTACGCCGGCTGGTATGACATGAATCCAACCACCATGTACGAAACACCAGCATCTTCGGTCTATCCCGACCTGGTTAAGCTCGCCGGAGGACCAGAACCCTTAGTGCGTGCGGCCCTGGAGAAACTGGACGCCGGGAAGCCAGTCGAGGCACTGCACCTGACGGACGTTGTTCTTGCCTATGATCAAGAAAATAGCGGAGCCCTGAATGCGCGATTGAAAGCCTTAAGTGTGCTTCGAGATCGCTGTGAGAACTACGTGGAAGCCGGGTGGCTGGAATACGGTATCACCAAAGCGAAGGAAAAACTGGGATCGCAGTAGAGGGTCGCCCGCCTGACTCAAGTTGAGCACCACGCTTGAGCCTCCAGAATGCCGCTGTCTGGCATGTCTGTCGATTGCGTCGCGCAACTCTGCTGCCCCACCTTAGGCAGTCGGTTTGGCACTCCGTCCCATCAAAGATGCCCCCGGCGGGGGGGATCGGCAGAAAGAATGCTTGTTCGGGTCGTGGGTTTCCTAATGGCTTAGGCGATGCCCGTGAAAGGATAGTCCCGGAATCCCCGGCACCCTGTACGAACGGGGCCAATGAGTGGTATCGCATGTTACGTCAACTATGGCAGTTCTTAATTGTCAGGCTACGACCACTGGCGTATTCTGTCGGTTGAAAGCTGGAGGACTCAGATGCGTTTGCCATTCTGTCTGAATGCAATCTCCAGGGTAGCCCTTCTCGCCGCGGCTTCCACTGCTTCGGCCCAAGACATCTTCGTCACGCCCATCCCCGGCGTGCCCTTCAGCGGCTTAGTCAAAGTGGAACGCTCGCTGACTCAGCCTGATGGGTCCATTGTCAACCGCAAGACAATGCGGGATATTGGCCGGGACAGCCGGGGCCGCATCCACAACGAGTCGCGGGCTCTGGTTCCCGTTTCGGACATCAAGACACCGCAAATCGAAAGCATCCATCTGTACGACCCCCAGACCCGTATCTCCGCCATGCTCAATCCCCAAGAGCGAACCTTCTGGACACAAACCGTGAATCGCCCACCCGCAACGGTGCCGCCCGCTCTTTTCGGTGCTTCGCCGACAGGCGACAACCTTCCTCAGAACGAGTTCACGAAGAAAGAGGACTTGGGCATTCGTGATATTGAGGGGTTGCCCGCGCACGGGATTCGCGAGACTCAGACTATCCCAGCCGAGAGTAGCGGAAGAGGCAAGGAAATCGTCATTACGGATGAATACTGGTACTCAGATGATCTCCGCATTAACCTGATGATCAAACACAGCGACCCACGTATGGGAACGGTGACACTGACAGTTGCTCAAATCACGCGCACAGAGCCAGATCCAGCCCTATTTGAGATTCCACACGGCTATCGCAGAGTCGGAACGAACTAGTAAGTGTCGTTATCAGCGTGGCACTCGCGACCGGGTCAGAAAAGGAGGGGGCCGCAACGAGAAACTAGATGCCCTGAACCACTGGTTCGTTCTGCTTCCGCCGCCACAGCGGAACACCCTGAGCACCGAAAGCAAGCACGCCGAGCGATGCAGCTTGCGGACTGTCTGGGATGGGATTGGTCACGGAAGGACCGGGACCGGGATCGCCTGGGTTAGCAAAGTCCGGGTCTTCGGTCGGATCGTCTATCCCTTTCGTCCTGCCCGCGATGATTGGTTTGTTGGGGACGGTTTCATAGGCGTAGCCGGTCAGAGTGGCGAAGATTTTGGAATTGGGGTTGCCTCTCACGGTGAGTCGCGCCCACCCGTAGTGCGTCCTCCCAGCCCGATCTGTAAATTGCACTCCCAGATATTGATTAGTGGCGCCTTCCCACTGCCCTATTCCGCCGCGACCCACAGAGAGACTCAGCATCGGTCTTCCTTCCAGGCATGCATGCGTGCACTTAAAATTCTTGGCCCCGCGTCGGAGGGCATAGGCAGAAAAGGGGAAGGAGTAAAGCCCTTCGAGCGCATTGGTGGGAGGGGTTGTCGTCCATAAGGCCGCCGAGTGATAGCTCTTGGAGTGAAATTGGTAGGCGTTATGAATGGAAAAGTCGATGATACCGTCGTGATTCAGATCAAGGCCCAATTGGGAGTTTGGTCCGATGACCCTGTGAACATGCGTGTAGATTATCTTGGCCTCAGATGGCTGGGCCGAGGCGAGCATACTGACACCCGCTGCGCCTGCCGCAATCGCATACATGTTGAGCTGCAGATGGAGCGACTCCGAAAGGTTGGCTGTCGTACAGGGCCGGGAAGAGCGGTCATGAGTCCCCTCCGAAAGTGGTTCATCATCCGTCTCCTCGGATCGAGAGTCAACACTGCGATTCTTAGGTGGCGTTAACAGCGATTACACGTTTTGACCGCCTGTCAATGAGTGAAATAGAGATGTTTCACCAATTGACTCAGGTCAGTCCATCCGAGGCTTGAGTTCCTGCTTTTGGCCCAGTCCCAATCAGGCGCCCGACTGGATTGAATGAACCTTTGACCCCAATTCGGCACCCTGCTACCATGCGCAGACTGAGCGTCAGGGAACCTGCCAGAAAAGGACTTTGATCCAATGAATCGTACAGCACTCGGACGGATGTTCATCTTGATCCCGCTTCTGACGGCGGTTTTGGCGTTCGGCTCTACGGAAAAGGTTTTATACAGCTTCAAGGGCGGCTCAGACGGAGGCGAGCCGGGAGGCATGGTTTTGGATAAGTCGGGCAATTTGTACGGAGCGGCTGAGACCGGAGGGCGCGGCGGAAACATCAACTGTTTCGGAAACGGGTGCGGCTTTGTTTACCAGTTGGCTCCGATTGCCGGAGGCGGCTGGAAAAAGACCAACCTCTACAGCTTCACTGGAAAGGACGACGGCGGCGTGCCCGTGGGCAATCTGGCCATCGATGCGAAGGGCAATCTTTACGGCGTCACAGAACAGGGTGGGACCGGGGACTGTAGCACCGTGCTGGGGGCTGGTTGCGGTGTTGTCTTCCGCCTGTCGCCGAACTCCAAAGGCAAATGGGATTACAAGGTCATCTGGAATTTCGGAGAAAACAGCGACGGCGATGATGGAAATTATCCGAATGCTGGCGTCGTCTTCGACAAAGCTGGCAACTTGTACGGCACTACAACATTTGGTGGAAGTTTCGTCTGCGATTGCGGGATCGTCTACCAACTGAAGCCTCTATCGGGAGGAACCTGGATGGAAAATGTCCTCTATCTTTTCGAAGGGATTTCGCAGGGAGGGACCGACGTCAGCTTTCCTGATAGCGATGTATTTGTGGATGCGAAAGGCAACATCTTCGGCACCGGCACCGGCGGCGGCGATGTAAATTGTAATGACGGCTGCGGCGGCGTATTCGAACTGATTCCGCAGTCGGGCGGTAGCTACAAAGAAAAAGTGCTGCACGTTTTCACCGGAGGCCGCGACGGATTTCAGCCCGAAGGCGGAGTACTTGCCGACTCCGCGGGCAATCTCTACGGCACTACTCTTTATGGCGGGGGAAGCACTGGTTGCAACAATGGCAGCTTCGGTTGCGGCACCGTATTCGAGCTCCGTAAATCGGCGAAAGGCTATCGGGAAAATATCATCTTCCGGTTTGACGGCCAGGATGGTTATAAGCCTGACGCTGATCTCACCCTCGATAGCAAGAACAGGCTATATGGCACAACTTATAACGGTGGAGCAGACAATAGCGGAATCGTCTTTATGTTTTCGACCAAAGCCGGCAAGTGGAAAGAATCCATCTTGTATAGCTTCAGTGGCGGACAGGATGGCTACGGCCCAGATGCAGTTCTTACCAACGACGGGAAAGGCGGTTTCTTTAGCAATACCGCTTTCGGAGGCACTGCTGGACAAGGAACCGTTTTCCAACTCCTCCCGTAACTCCGCGTTTCGCAAACCGGCCCGGTTCACGCATTCGACCTGAAGAACGGTCGGGAGTAACGACCGAATGACCCGCTTGAAATGGCAGTCAACAGATGCCGATGTTCGAAGACAGGACGGCAGACGGCTACTTCTTGCCAAGAAAGCGGATGCGCGAGGTGAAGGCGCGGGAATTGTAGCCGCTGAAAGTCAGGAACTGAGGCGAGTTGACATCGGCATTAACTACAACTGGATTGGAGCGGCCAGTGATGTCGTCGAAGCCGCCCCGCAGAGCCCAGTAATATCCGAAGGCATGAAAACGCTTTTCCAGTTGCAAATTCAAAGTGAAATAGGTCGGGAACCGATAGGAGCCAGGCGATCCGTAGAGGAGTTGCTGATCGGTAAAGGCGTTGAAGGGGAATCCGGTGCGCGCCTCAGCAGAGTAGGCGAGATCAAGTTCGTGAATGATGGGGAGCCGAAAGAATGGCAGAAAACCCCAGGAGAGGAAGCGATTGGGTGCGTCCCAGAGAACCGGGCCAGGAGCTTGCGGGCTCGTGATGGTGGGAGTTCCCGGCACAACGCGACCGAGGATTGGGTTGTCCACATTAAAATCGAGAACCTGGTTAGAGTGCCCGCTTGACCGAGTGTATGAGCCCATCACCATATAGCGTTGGCGGAAACTGCGGCGCAGCGTCAGTTGGAAAGCGTTGTAACGGTCATCCCGGGTGTTTTGCAGGATGAAGTTCCCGCCGGGCAAATTGTTGGGCGTATTGTAGACGAAGTCGTGCGTTCCACGACGCTGCATGAATTCCGCCTTCATGAACAGCGATGCGGGAAGTTTCTTTTCTAGTGCGGCACTCCAATTTAGAAAGCGCGGAGCGTCGAGGCTTTGGCGGTTGACCGCGAAAGTTGAAAGAATCGGCGATGGGGTTGGGATTACAGTTCCACTCAGATCTGTGGGTTGGCCGGCGGAGTTGAAAAAGTAGTCTTGCCGTTCTCCAGCGTATGGACGCGCAATCAGAATGAGATCCGTCGCGTCGTAAACCAAGCCAGCGCCAGCGGAGAGCTTGGTTTTGCCGGAATTGTCCAAGACATACGTGCCGGCGAGACGAGGAGAGAGGAGCGGGGCGCGGACGATTTCATCCCAATCGAGGCGCAGGCCAGGTTCGAGCAGGAAGCGGTCGGTGATCAGCCAGCGATCTTCAGCGTAAGCGCCGGCTTCAAAATTGTCAGTGGTGGAATAGTTGCCCCCGGAGAATATGGAGTAACGTGCGCAGGGCGACGGCGCGATGGGCAGTCCACTGGCGTTGGTCGGACAGGCACCGTTGGGCGCGGTCACAGTTTGCCCCGGCCAAAAAGAAATCGGTTGGCGGAGAAATTGAGCATCGTAGTCAACACGGTCGAGGTCGATGCCCAGCTTAATGTCATGGCGGCCGTGGGCGTGCTGCGGCGGCAAGTATAGGTTCGACAAGCCCTGCCAGCGGCGGGCGTGAGTTTGCGAATTGAGATAGTAGTTGCCGCCGGCGGTATCAAGCGTCATGAAGTAGGGTTGGGCGCCCAGCGGGGTCAGGGCGAGATTGTACTGGGTGAGGTTGAAGCCGGTCTCAAGCAGCTCGCCGCCGCTGAAGTAATGCTGGTCCTTGACGGTGCCCACGTAAACGTACTCGAAGTCGGTCGGAGTCGTGGATACGGGTTGGAGAGGTGAAAGACCCGAGTGCTGGTCATGGATAAAGTTGAAGAGGAAGCTCGTGGTGAGAATGTTGCGCGAGGTAAGGTTGGTTTGCATTTTTGCGAGATTGCCGGCGCGCCAGTAGTGGTCCGCGTCGGCGTTGGTCGGCAGTTGGGTGATGATGAAGTTGTCGTATTCGCCTTCCACGGCGTCGAAAAACCACATTCTGCGGCGGCGAATCGGACCGGAAAACGTGAGTCGTGGCGTCCATTGGTCGAGGGCGACGCCGGTCTTGTCTTGAATTGAGGGAACGAAATTGGTAGCGATGACGCGGAAATGATCGTCCCCGATTCCGGTGTTCAGGCCTAGGACGCCGCCAGAACCTTTTCCGTACTCCGCAGGCTCGCGACTGGGTTCGACCTCAATGGAACGGAAAGCGTCAGTGCTGACGCGGACAAGCAAAAGGCCATTCGCTGGCTGAGTAACGTTAAAGCCATCGAGCAGGGTCAGAGTCTGATAGGTTTGGGCACCGGCAACATGCGGCTGACCGGAGGTATCCTGCACGACACCAGGAATGAAATTCAGCACATTGCGGTAGTCGTGGGTCGCGGGATAAGGGATGTCAATGATGTCCAGTCCGGAGATTTGTTCTTTGGAGGAAACCTGAGCCGGGTCAATGGCAGGGGAAGAGTCGTTCACATTAACAACAGACCGAACTTCCTGAAGATGGGAAAGAGTGATGTCTACCGCCGCGGTAATCTCTGGCTGTACCGAAGACAGGATTGCCGCATAGAAGCCCTGTTTTTCGACTCGAAGCTGAAATGTGCCGGCGGGCAAGCTGGTGAAGGTGCAATGGCCGGCGAAGTCGGTTTCGCAACGCAGCGGGTTAGTCTGCGAGGCCGCGCTGAGCAGCACGAGAGCGGAGCCTACGGCGACGCCGTTTTCGTCCGCGACGGTGATCACGAGTTGGCGGGAAGCATTGGGAACCGGAGGGTGAATTTGGGCAAGGCACGGGCTGGCAACGAGAGTCAGCGCACCGAACCACAGAACCAGTCTTTCGATGGATGCGAGGCTACGCAAGGAGCTACCTGCTAAAGACAGTCTCTTAGAATATTATCGAGACTAAGGCACGATGGGGACGAATTTCTGTCCAAGAAATAAACGTCCGGGTTTGCGGATTCCTATTCTTGAATCGCCGATGAGCCACGCGCCAGCTGACGGGTTACCATAGTTGCCGAAACCCATGCACGTTCTTCATGTTGTAGGAGCGAGGCCGAACTTCGTGAAAGCCGCGCCGGTCATGCGCGCTCTCGAAAAATGGGCGGAAGCCCGTCAAACCCTCGTCCATACCGGGCAACATTACGATAAGAACCTGTCTGACGTTTTCATTTCACAGCTCGGCATGCGCGCGCCGGATGTGAACCTCGAAGTGGGTTCGGGCAGTCACGCGGTGCAGACTGGCGAAGTCATGATCCGGTTTGAGCCGGTAGTGCTCGAGCGAAAACCGGATGTGGTGCTGGTCTACGGAGATGTGAACTCTACAGTGGCTGCGGCTTTGGTGTGCTCGAAACTTCGCGTTCGAGTCGCCCACGTTGAGGCAGGACTTCGTTCCTTTGATCTCAGCATGCCGGAAGAGATCAACCGCATTGTGACCGACCGCCTTGCCGATATGCTCTTCACTCCGTCCGAAGATGGGGATATCAATCTGCAGCGCGAGGGTATTCCGGCGGAGAAAATCCATCGGGTTGGAAATGTGATGATTGATTCTCTTGTCCGGCTGCTCCCGACTGCTATGCAGTGTTCGAGGAATGGGCTGCCGGAACGCTTCGCCCTGGTCACGCTGCATCGCCCATCCAATGTCGATGGCAGTGCAAGTTTGCGAGGTATTCTTAAGGCACTGCTTGAGGTGAACGAGCAAGTGGAGGTGCTGTTTCCCGTGCATCCACGGACCCGCCAACGAATCCTGCAATTCGACATCAGCACCGAAAAGCTCCACCTCGTCGAACCGTTGCCGTACATCGAATTCCTCTCCCTACAGCGCCATGCTGAAGTGGTGATCACAGACTCGGGGGGCATCCAGGAAGAAACGACGTACCTGGGAGTGCCGTGCCTGACCTTGCGCAGCAATACCGAACGCCCGGTCACGGTCACGGTGGGAACAAATATTTTGATCGGGCAGGATATGGGACGGCTGAAATCGGAGCTATTGAGGATTCTCGAAGGAAAACAGAAAAAGGGAGCTATCCCCCCGCTGTGGGACGGACACGCAGGTGAGAGGATCGCGCAAGCTCTGCTTGCATAAGCGGGCTGGCGGAAGTCCAGAGCATCACGCAAAGAGTACGACTTCGGGTAGCATGTGCCATGCTTTCCGTAATCCATGCCGCCCCGTGCGACTACGGGGCCGCGCGGGACTAATGGGACTGAACCGTGTTCTGCAGCGATTTCCAAAAGTCGCTTGCCTTTTTCTTCTGGGTATTGACGTTGTTAACGGTATTGGTTGCTTTGTCGACGGTGCCGCTCGCTGCTGGCGTGGCAGTCTGCGGTGCTGTGCCCATAGAAGGCGTGCTCGTCGGCGGAGCGCTTGGGAAGGCGCGCGCCGGAATCGTTCCAGCCGGCTGACTGGGATCTATCAACGCAATGGGAACGCCTTGGATCCGGTTGCCGCCCAACACTAGCGATACCGAGGTATAACGCTGGTCAACATCGTCGTACTCAATGATGAAGCGCACCGGTTGCATGCTGATGTAAGCGGTTGTGAACTGGCTGCCGTCATTGCCCACGAAAAAGGAATTGTGCCGTTGCGTGATCTTCCCACCATCGTCGACTAGATTAATCGCGCCCCAGATACTGTTGTTGGCCTGCAGATTGTTCTGATTGATCGTGTCAAAATCGCAGAACAGACGAGTACCGGTGCGAAAACAACCGTATGCCGTGATCATCCAGCCACCCGGCCACAGAAAAGTTCCCACGCCTTGCGCGGCTACCGGTGCGCGATTCGCTGCTGTACTTGAACCTGCGGCTGGCGCGGCATTCGAGGCAGTGCCAGGAACTGCAGCCGCGACTTTCGCAGCTGGCTTCGGAGTAGGCGGTGTCGTTGGGGTCTGCGCCACAGCAGTTAAACTCTCCGAGTAAGCGACGATCCCCATGATGAGCGCGAGACGGCACGCAACTAACGGACGTTGAAAGCGATTCATAACCGGCTCCTTCTGGATTCCATCAAGAGACGAGGGCAACAGCGGAAAAGCGGGGACAACGTGGCTACAGCCAAGATGCTCCCCGGAGCTCCGGGTACCCTCCTTGAATAGGTACTGCGTCAAAACTCCAGAAAGGTGCCATGTCTGCCAGAAATAAATATGATTGTCGTTGCCTGGAATGGAGCAAGAACGACAAAGAAATACAACATGGCCTTCCGGCATGAAAATTTCGCAGGATGGTTTGTGCAGATGTCACGGTTCTTCGCTCAGCGACCGCAATCCGGGGAGGTTGTTCGACTGATCGAAGTCGATTTGGGGGTATCGCAGCCCAAAACTCGCTTGCCATCTGCACCCTCTGTTTTCTCAGTCCTGCTGCTCGAACTTCTTACGGGTGCGCTTCTTTCGTCCTCGGCTCTCTTTGCTCAGCGGTACCCTGTCGTGCCCGTGGCCGGCGCTCCACACGGCATTTTCACAATGATGCAAGATAGCCAATCACGCATTTGGATGGGGACCATTGACGATGTTTTCTGTTTCGATGGAGTGCACTTCTACTCTCTTCGACAGGATGGGTTCCCGAAAGAATTTCCCAACAGTTTTGCGGAGGACGACGATGGCGCTATTTGGATCGCGACCCAGGGCACGGATGCGACAGGCGGCACGGGGCGCGGTAGCCTTTATCGTTATCAGGGCGGCCACGTGGAAAAGTTGTTTTCCGGTGACGGTCTAAGTGTTATTAACGCCGGCCCCGCGACGATGCTGGTCTCCTTCGGAACTGAAGCGCAAGGGCACCCGACCTATGGCGACCTGTATCGCTTCCAAAAGCGTGGCAAGACTTGGATCGCCGACCAGTTGCTCGAACAACGGGCAGATCACATGACCGTGGATGCGAAGGGGGCGGTTCTTTTTCCGTGTCCTGTTGGCTGGTGCGAGTTGGGTCGTGAAGCCGTTCTCGAATGGAAGCAAGGTGCGAAGCTTGCGCTGCAAGAGCATGCAGGGAACACGATGGTGGAGAAAGTTTTGCGCGACCGGTTTGGGTGTGTATGGTTTCGCGCCGAAGCCACAGCCAGCTATCAGTGTCCGGACACGCCCGATGTGGTTACGATCTCTAATGCCATTTTCGCGTACGATTCCAGCGCTCACATTGAAGAAGCTCCAGACGGTTCGGTCTTCATGATGGTTAGCATGACGCTGGGAAGGCCGGGGAACTTTCATACTGCGAATATTCGCAACGGACTCCCTGCCAACATGGATACCGCCATGGTAGCCAGAGATGGCACGATATGGGTTGGGGCGGATAGCGGGCTTTATCGGTTCATGTATCCGTTCCGTCTTGAGTATTGGAACCAGGATACCGGCCTCGAACGAGTTAACTCTCTGCTGAAGATCGGGGACTCGGTTTTTGCAGGTGCGACCGGGCTTCAGGTCCTCAATAAGGATCGCCGAACTTGGAGCACTCTGCCCGGCACGGAGCAATTGAACGGAGTCGGCAGCCTGGCTGCCGGCCCTGCGGGAACCATGTTTGCCGCCAGCGCAAGCGGCGTCACTCAGCTTCGAACAGACGGAACGATCATTGCCCGCACGGGATTTGACGATGGCGGGACGAATCTGGCTACAACCAAGAATGGCCAACTCTGGCTGGGCAGTGGACTCAACAAAAAGGCAGGAATCAGGCGGGTCTCGACGAACGGCGACCGGCTTATCCTAACGCAAGAGAAAGTTCCGATCGAGTCGAGTGCCGATCTCAGCTACGACCCGGAGAGCGACACGCTTTGGGGTTGCAACGGGAACGATGTGATCTTCCGGCGGGACGGACTGTGGCAGAGTGTTACGAAGAAGGACGGGCTCCTGGATTTCAATTGTCGGACGGTTGTCGCACATCCGAACGGCGACGTGTGGGTGGGCTATGACAATTCCCGCCTGTCTCTTGTCCGGGATGCGGTTTCGGGGCATCCGAACATCACGAACTATTCTGTCAAATCAGACCGGCTCGTCGCCAACAGCCAGAACGAATTTCTCGGTGTCGACCTTCGCGGATGGATCTGGCGCGGCTCGGATGCAGTTTATGTGGCGAATAGCAAGGCGGCAGAAAGCGGCGAATGGCTGACTGTGGACGAGCAAGACGGTCTACCGTCGCCGGAGGCAAATGAGAACAGCTTCTTGAACGACCCCGACGGCTCAATCTGGTTCGCCAGCGGCGCGACAGTTATGCACTTCTCGCCCACGAATGATTTTGCTACTGCCTTTCCGTCCCCTCAAGTATTCGTCTCCGGATTTTCTTTCGGGAGCGGTCCTCCCAGGTTGGCAGACACCATTGCATCGGTTCCGCATGGTTCCGATCTCTTGGTGCACGTGGGTTCTCTGCAGTTCGATCGGCGGAATGCGCTCCGGTTGCGCTATCGGCTTTTGCCGGAACAATCGTCATGGAACTCGCAGCGCGAACTCGACATTCGTCTCGGCAGATTGAGTTCCGGAAGCCATACCCTCGAAGTGCAAGCTCAGTTGGGTTCCGGTCCATGGTCCACGACGGCCGCGAAGTCCTTCACTGTTCTGCGACCGTTCTGGCTTTCGTGGCCGGCTGTCGCAGCCTTTCTCTTTACCGGAGGCCTTGGAGCAGCAGGAGCTTACCGTCGGCACAAGACGCGCGCGGAACGGGCGGCAAAGACGCTTCCAGCACTTGAGGAATGGCGACTGTCCGCGCTTTCGCCGGAAACCTCGCTACTCGCCGGCACGGTGCTGGACTCCCGCTTCGAAGTTGGCCACGTCCTGGCGCGAGGCGGTTTCGCCGCCATCGCCAAAGGAAAGGATCTTCAGCAAGGTGGCCGGCCTTGCGCGGTAAAAATCTTTCGTCAGGAGTTGATGGACAAGGATTGGATGACCCGGCGCTTTCAGCAAGAGGTGCTCGCACTGGAGAAGATCAACCATCCGAACGTGGTCCGAATCTATGGTCACGGGACCACGCCGGTCGGATCAAAGTATCTCGTGATGGAGTTTGTCGAAGGCCAGACCCTGCGCGAGAAATTAGGAAAGGGCGCTTTGACCCCGCGACAAACTGCCAGCTATCTGCGCCAGACCGGCAACGCGCTCGAGGAAATCCACGGTCGCGGCATCTGTCACCGCGATCTGAAACCTGAAAATCTGATGATTCGCAATGCGGGTCCGGAGGGGCAAGATCTGGTACTGATTGATTTCTCGATCGCAATCGTGCAGGACCCCGATGAGACGCTCCACGGACTATCGCGTGCAGCGGGCACTCTCTACTACATGGCTCCAGAACAATCGATCGGTTACGCCGACTCGTCCACCGACATCTACAGCCTGGCGAAGATCGTAATTGAAATGCTCACCGGGCAACGCCTTACCACTCTCCTGCCGGACGCTTCAATGGATTTGCCAGAACGCGTGCGCGAATTCTTAGCTGGATTGAATCTCGGATTGTCCGCGGCTTCCATAGAACTTATGAGTTCTGCGCTCGAGTTCGACCCGTCCCGACGGCCGAGAAGCGCAGGTGCGTTCGCGAACCAGATTGGCAAAGACTTGGCAGCCGTGCCCGATAGAGTTTGAAGGATCAGAGGGCGTCACGATCCGATCCGGTCTTTCAGCCAATCCCGGCCTTTCTCCCAAAGATGTCTCACCTGGCGAAAAGTCAGACCTGTAACTTCGGCAATCTCTTGCAGGGTAAATCCCGCGAAGTAGTGCATATCCACGATCCGCGCGGCCTCTGGATTCGCCTTGTCCATCTGCTCCATCAGGATTCCGATCCGAACCACACTCTCGGTGTCGGGAGCGCTCGCGGGTTCGAGCGAAGCAGTTTCATCCAGTTGCTCCGGTTTCTCGCCGTCCCCGCGGCGCTGCGCGAGGCGCTGCCGCGCGAAATCTACCAGGACTCTGCGCATGGCCAGCGCCGCAATCGCGTAAAAGTGTTCGCGGCTATTGATTTGCCAGCCTCCCTTACGAAGGCTGCGCAGCCAGACTTCGTTTATCAGTTCCGTCGGTGACAGCGGCGCGACATAACGTTCACGGCGCAATTCTCTGACCGCGACCTGATGGAGCGTAGGCAGGATTTCACGCAGGACGGCTTCTGCGATCTCTCGATCACAGCCAGCAAAACTTTGCAGTTGCTTTGTCAAAGACGGAGCGTCGTCCATAAGCTTTACTTCTCACTTCATGGTTGTTGGAACTTTTGGAACCCCAGGGAGGCTTGGGAATACTCTCCATAACATTTCTACCAAATGATGCCCCGCCCCGAAAGATACAACGAGTGGGGTACAAGCTCAAGGTGCACGAAGTTGCAAATATTTTCCTCACGATGTCGATTTGGTCCCAGGCCATTCGATCTATCGGAGGAGGTCGCAGATTGGTCATTTCAAATCATAATGAAGAGCTAACGTGATTCGCGGAACTGCTCTGGGTTCAAATTGTTCACGCACGCCAACGGGTTTTGGCCGACGGACAATTACGCTAAACTGAGAGATAATTTGGCTGAATTTGTTATTAGTTTCGCTGGATTTCACGACAGAATTCATCCGAATCCTTCCACTTTGGTTTGAATCCAATCTGGATAATAAAGTGTCGAAAGTCGCGGCAAGTTAGGCACGGATCTTTATTCCGCGGAGCTGTTCAAGGGGAGTCATGGCGAAAAGAATGTTTCTGATGCTGGGCGTGATGGTTGCTTTGGTCGCGGCCCTGGGCTTCATAAAATTCAGGCAAGTTCAGTCGGCTGTGAACGCGTCCGCGTTTCAACCGCCTCCTGAGGCGGTCACGAGCATTGTGGCTCATCGCGAGGAGTGGCCCGCGACGATGTCGGTTATCGGTACGATGGAGGCGGTCCAGGGCGTCACCGTCAGTGCTGATCTTCCGGGGGCTGTAGCGCGAATCGCTTTCGAGTCGGGTCAATCAGTTCATGCGGGCGATGTGCTTGTCGAACTCGACACGAGGCAGGAGCGGGCCCAGTTGGCGTCCCTAGAGGCGCAGCGTGATCTTGCGCATGCGAACTTTGTTCGCAATCAGCAGTTGGTAGATGAGGGCGTGATTTCCCGGATGGAATACGATTCGGCCACCGCTCAGCAGAAGGCGACCGAAGCCAATGTAGCGGAAATCCGCGCTACGATCGAGCGGAAAACCATTCGGGCGCCATTTTCGGGAGTGCTCGGCATTCGGCAAGTCAACCTTGGGCAGTATCTGTCGGCGGGTCAGGGAATCGTTCCACTGCAGGCGCTGAATCCGATCTATGTAAACTTCGGCGTGCCACAGCAATCCGCTGCCCAGGTCCCGGTCGGTCGCGGGTTGCGCGTCACCAAAGAAGATCTGCCAAGCGTGGCTGTCTCGGGGCGGGTCACGGCGATTGACGCGGTAGTGAATGAGGGAACCAGAAATGTTCAGGTGCAGGCCACCCTCCCCAATCCTGAAGGCAAGCTGCGCCCTGGAATGTTTGTTCAAGTCGAAGTCGGGTTGGGGGCAGGCCGTTCCGTCATCGCACTGCCCGCGTCTGCGATTAACTATGCGCCCTACGGCGATTCAGTTTTTGTAATTACGGACCTGAAGGATCCAGCCGGGAAGACTTATCGCGGAGTACAACAGCACTTCGTAAAGCTCGAAGGATCGCACGGCGATCAGGTTGCGGTCATCTCGGGAGTCAATCCCGGCGACGAAGTCGTAACCTCAGGCGTATTCAAGCTTCGAAACGGCGCTGCCGTCCAAGTCAACAACAAAGTCCAACCGGGAAACAATCCCGCTCCCAAGCCTGAGGATACATAAATGAAGTTTACCGACCTCTTCATCAAGCGGCCGGTGCTCGCGATGGTGGTCAGCCTGGTCATCGTGATCGCGGGCCTGCAGTCGATACGCTCGCTGAGCGTGCGTCAGTATCCGCGCAGCGACATCGCAGTGATTCAGGTTACTACGGTGTACGTCGGCGCCAACGCAGACCTGGTTCGCGGTTTCATCACCACTCCGATCGAGCGCGTCATCGCCAGCGCCGACGGCATCGACTACATGGAGTCGTCGAGCGCTCAGGGTCTGAGCACGATCACCGTGCACCTGAAGCTGAATTACGACACCAACGCGGCGCTTACGCAAATCCAGGCGAAGCTGGCTCAGGTCCGGAATGACCTTCCGCCGGAGTCCCAGGCGCCGGTTATCGACCTGGAAACAGCCGACACTCAGTTTGCCGCGATGTATATCGGATTCTCATCCGCCAACCTGGATCAGAACCAGATCACGGATTATCTGACCCGCGTGGTGCAACCGAAAATAAGCGCGATCAGTGGCGTGCAGCGCGCTGACATTCTCGGCGACCGGACGTTTGCGATGCGAATCTGGTTGAAGCCCGAGAAAATGGCAGCGCTCGGGATTTCGGCTACCGCGGTGCGAGACGCGCTGTCGAAAAATAACCATCTTTCGGCCCTCGGACAGACAAAAGGTTCGATGGTGTCGGTGAACCTGATTGCCAATACCGATCTCCGAACCGCGGAAGAATTTCGCCAGCTTGTGGTCAAAGAAGACAAGGGAGTTGTAGTTCGCCTGGGCGAGATTGCAGACGTCGTGCTCGGCGCCGTTGATTACGACCAGGATGTTCGCTTCAACGGAGAGACCGCGACCTTCATGGGCGTTTGGGCGCTGCCTACGGCCAACTCACTTGAGGTAATCAAGAAGGTCCGTGCCGCGCTCCCCGAAATCCGCTCCCAACTTCCCCCGGGCATGAACGTCGGCATCCCCTATGATTCGACAGCCTACATTCAGGATGCGATCAACGAAGTATTGCATACGCTCACCGAGACTTTGATCATCGTTGTGATTGTAATTTTTCTGTTTCTCGGGTCGTTCCGTTCCGTGCTGATTCCGGTTGTCGCCATTCCGATTTCACTGGTGGGCGCGGTTTTCCTGATGCTGGTCGCCGGCTTCACCATTAACTTGCTGACTCTGCTGGCGATTGTGCTCTCCGTCGGCTTGGTCGTAGACGACGCAATCGTGATGGTCGAGAACGTCGAGCGGCATATTCACTTGGGCAAACCTCCGTTCCGGGCGGCCATCGATGCTGCGCGTGAATTGGTTGGTCCGATTATCGCGATGACCATCACGCTCGCCGCGGTATACGCGCCGGTTGGCATTCAGGGGGGTCTTACGGGTGCGCTGTTCCGCGAATTTGCTTTTACCCTCGCGGGCGCCGTGATTGTTTCCGGGGTGGTCGCGCTGACTCTGTCTCCGATGATGGGGTCGAAGTTGCTACGCGCGGGAGCTACGGAGCGTGGCTTCGCGGGCTGGATCAACCGCCGGTTCGATACCGTGCGCAGTGTTTATTCTCGACTGCTGGCTGGGACTCTCCAGTACAGGCCAGTGGTTTTTGTTCTTTGGGCGATTGTTGTCGCGTTGATCGTGCCGTTCTACATGTTCTCGCAGCACGAACTTGCGCCCGCTGAGGATCAGGGGGTTGTGTTCGGGGTCATCCAGTCTTCGGCGAACTCGACGATCGATCAGACCAATCTGTTCACGAGCGAAGTCTATGACGTTTATCATTCGTTCCCAGAGAGCGAAAGCATCTTTCAGATTACTTCGCCGAGCGGCGGCTTCGGAGGCATGGTCACGAAGCCATGGAGCCAGCGGACTAAGACGGCTCAACAATTGCTGGTGGAATCGGTAGGGCCGTTGTCGAAAATTCCTGGCATCCGTGTGATCCCATTGACTCCGCCCCCGCTACCCGGTGGCGGAAATTTTCCGGTTGAGTTCGTGATTGTTTCAGCAGCCGAGCCCAGGCAGCTTAGTGAGTTTGCCAATCAGCTCGTGCAGAAGGCATTCGCGAGTGGGCTGTTCATTTATGCCGACACCGACCTGAAGTTCGACCAGCCACAGGCTGAAGTCGTATTCGACCGTGACAAACTCCGTTCGCAGGGAGTCGATCTGACTCAGGCGGGCCAGGACCTTGCCACTATGCTCGGAGGCGATTATGTCAACCGCTTCAGCATCCAGGGCCGAAGCTACAAGGTGATTCCGCAGATCAAACGCGCGGACCGTCTAACCTCAGACCAATTGAAGCAGATCTACGTCACGGGATCCGACAACAAACTCGTCCCCCTGTCCACCTTCGCCACGGTCAAGACCACTACCGAGCCGCGGCAACTAAACAAATTCCAGCAGCTGAACGCCGTAACTATTCAGGGCGTAATTCCGCCGAATGTCCCGCTCGATAAGGCACTGCGTTTCCTCGAGGACCAGGCGAAGGCGATCCTGCCTCAAGGATTCACCGTCGATTACGCCGGAGAATCGCGCCAGCTTCGAGTGGAGGGAAGCAAGTTCCTAGGGACCTTCTTGCTCTCGGGCATTCTGATCTATCTGGTATTGGCGGCGCAGTTCGAGAGTTTTCGCGATCCGTTCATCATTCTCGCGGGCTCGGTGCCACTCGCTCTTTCCGGAGCGCTGCTGTTCTCGTTTCTCGGCCTGACGACACTTAACATCTATAGCCAGGTCGGATTGATTACCCTGGTTGGCCTGGTGGCAAAGAACGGCATCCTTATTGTGGAGTTCGCGAACCATCTTCAAGAAACAGGAAAGACCAAGCTCGCTTCCGTCATCGAGGCGTCCAGCACCCGCTTGCGCCCAATCTTGATGACAACCGCCGCGACCGTTTGTGGTCACTTCCCGCTTGTGCTGGCGAAGGGTCCGGGAGCAGGCGCGCGCAACAGCATCGGAATCATGCTGGTCAGCGGCATGATTATAGGAACGATCTTCACGTTGTTCGTGGTGCCGTCGATCTACATGCTGGTGGCACGGACACACACGCTGGCCCCCGAACCGGATTCGGATCTGGAACGTGAGCTCGGGGAACCGGCGGACGTTGTAGCTTAGCGAGAACAACTCAGCGGTGCTTGATGAAGTGGCCAGTCTGCAAGTCGGTCATTGCCTGGCGCAGCTGTTCTTGCGTATTCATCACAATCGGGCCGTACCACGCGACTGGCTCCTCGATGGGCTTGCCAGAGACCAGCAGAAACCGGATTCCCTCGGGTCCAGCCTGCACCGTCAACTCGTCTCCGCGGTCGAACAGCACCAGCGAGTGATTGCCAACGTCGTACCTGGCGGGCGCGTTAGGATCTGCAGCTTGTTCGGTTAGCACTGCACGAGGATCCGAAGCATCCCGGAACGTGCCGGAGCCTGCGAATACATAAGCAAACGCATTCCGGGTAGTCTCGACCTTGAGCGTCTTTCGCTCGCCGGGAGCAACCGAGACATCGACGTAGTTCGGATCAGCGGCTACGCCTTCGACCGGGCCTCTTTTGCCCCAGAACTCCCCGCAGATGACTCGCACGCGAGTGCCGTCGTCATCTGTTACTTCGGGTATCGCGCTCGATGGAATATCCTGGTAGCGGGGATCGGTCATCTTCAGCGACGACGGCAGATTCGCCCACAGTTGAAAGCCGTGCATTCGTCCCTCGGTATCACCCTTCGGCATCTCCTGGTGCATGATTCCACTGCCGGCCGTCATCCATTGCACGTCGCCCGCGTTCATTTTTCCTTTGTTGCCCAGGCTGTCGCCGTGTTCGACGGAGCCGGAAAGCACATAAGTGATCGTCTCAATGCCTCGATGGGGATGCCAGGGAAATCCCGCGACGTAGTCCCTGGGGTTGTCGTTGCGGAAATCGTCCAGCAGCAGGAACGGATCGAAATCCTTGGTCTTGCCGAAACCGAAGGCACGTTGTAGCTTGACGCCGGCGCCCTCAATTGTCGGTGTCGTTTGAATGATTTGTTTAACCGGTCGTAGTGACATAACGGTTTCTCTTTCCTGCGCCTCGTGGCTTTACGTCCCTGCCGCGCGGCGAATGGATTACGCCTTCACAAACTCGACATCCAGATTGATGGCCACCTCATCGCCGACCAGAATGCCGCCAGTTTCCAACGCTGTGTTCCAAGCCAGGCCGAAGTCCTTACGGTTGATCCTAGTGGTAGCCGATGCTCCAACGCGCGTATTGCCCCAGGGATCCTTCGCAGGCGACGTCGGTTCCTCCACGGTAAAGACCACCTTGCGGGTGACGCCCCGAATTGTCAGGTCACCTTCCACGAACAATTGTTCATGCCGGACGCCACTGATGCGTGTGGACTTGAACGACAGGGTAGGGAACTTCTCTACGTCGAAAAAGTCCGTGCTCTTGAGGTGGGCATCGCGCTGAGCATCGCGTGTTTCAATCGAGCCTGCTTCGATCAGGGTCTCGACGCGAGAGTTTGCCAGGTCGAGTTCGTCTAATGTCAATGTTCCCGAGACTTTGCCAAAGTGTCCCTTCACGTTAGAGATCATCATGTGCTTGACTTTAAACTCGGCGACGGAGTGGGCCGGGTCGAGGTTCCAGGTGGTGACGGAGGTTTGCGGTGTTGCCAGTGTGCTCATAGGCTTTCTCTTTAACCCTGCTTTAGATGCGTTAACACGATAATCGTTGCAACAAATAAAAAGGCAATAAAATCAGGCCACCCGGCTGCGCGAAATGCGCAACAATTCGGTGAGGGACCGTAATTGCTCCCGCCCCAAGTGGCCTAGTTGTTGGCGATGGGCCGCCTGCACGGGTTCATCAAGCTGTGCCAGTAGCTTCAGACCTTCGGGTGTAATACGAGCCATTACCGTTCGCCGGTCGCTGGTTTCGCGACGGCGCGAGATGAGACTGCGCCTTTCCAGTCGGTCGAGCAGACGAGTTACGTCCGGGTCCCGAGTAATCATGCGACTCGCGATTTCTCCGCACGCGAGTCCCTCCGGCGCTCCGCGAAGGATTCGAAGGACGTTGTACTGCGTCGCAGAAAGATCCGCGGTCTTGAGAACCTGAACTAAGCTCCGGGACAATATGTCGGTGGTGCGCAGCAGATCCAAAAACACGGCCTCCTCGAGGCATCCCACACGATGTCTATTTACTGCGGCTCTTGTCTTCATTTTTACTGAATAATATGTGTTATAACGATCATTGTCAAGACGAGCGTTGGCGTGGTATTAGCGAGCAACAGTTCACGCCAGCGCTGACTTGGCGCGGCGAAGCAGATCGGGTGACTTCAGTCGCTGGCAGTATTCGTCGAACTCCGGCAGCGGTCCTTTCCAGCGAAGGTCGTCGATCGAATCAAAGACGGGCACATCCAGTCGCAAGGTTGCCAGAGTGCGAAACAACACGGCATCACTCCATCCGGCAAATAGCGATTCAGAGAGCGTGCGAGCCTTTCGGATGGATGGATGCCACTGTTGCCAATCCTTGGGGATGTCTTCCAGACGCGGGTACTGAGATAAAACAGCAGCCGCAGCCTTCTGGCCCCATCCTGGCAAACCAGGGAAACCGTCCGCACTGTCGCCGACCACAGCCAGATAGTCGGGAATCGATCGCGGCGACACCCCGAATTTCGCGACGACGCCGGCTTCGTCGCGCACGATATTGTTTCGGCGGTCGAGTTGAACAACTCGGGTGCCCACGACGCACTGACTGAGATCTTTGTCGGGCGTACAAATCAGCACTTGCCCCACGTCGGAATCCTTGGCGGCCTTGGCAGCAGCAGAAGCGAGCGCATCATCCGCCTCAAACTCGACCATTGGCCACACCAACACCCCCATCGTTTGCAGCGCCTCCTCAAGGATGAGAAACTGCAAAAGCAATTCGTGGGGCACGCCCTCGCTGGTCTTGTATCCAGGATACAGATCGTTCCGAAACGATTCGACAACATGATCGGTTGCGACCCCGATGTGCGCTGCGCCGCGCTCGATCATTGATAAGACCGAAGTCACGACACCACGTACCGCGCCGATTTCCTGGCCCGTCGCATCCGCCGTGGCAGGTACGGCGTAAAAGTGCCGGAACAATTCGTAGGTCCCGTCAACGACATAAATATCCATGCGGCTCCGCTCAGGCTTCCGCAAGATATTATCCGATCCGACATGTGATTTAGAAATTGTTCCGGTATGTCCGGCGGCAATAGATCTTTGAACGGCTTGCATCAGCCCTGCAGGTTCTTTCGATACACAACGAACCCGGACTTCTCGGCAACCCTGTCGTATAACTTCATGGCCGTTGTATTTGTTTCGTGAGTTTGCCAATAGACTCGGCTGCAACCGCCATGCCCCGCTTGCCGATAGACTTCTTCGATGAGCGCGCGCCCCACTCCTTTGCCTCTTGCAGATTCAAGAGTGAACAAGTCTTGCAGATAGCAGGTTGACGCAAGAGAAATCGTGGTCCGATGAAAGAGAAAATGTGCCAGGCCGAGCAATTGTCCCGAAAGGTCCGCGACCAGAGCTTGCATTGGCTCATAGCCATCGAAGAATCGCGACCAAGTCGTTTCGGTAATTATGTCCGGCAACGCGGTTTTCCCTTGGCGGCCGTAGAACGCGTTGTAACCGTCCCAAAGGGTTTTCCATCTGTCAAAATCGCTCCGCAGAACCGGCCGTATCAAAATATTCTCGCTCAAGGTTTGCGCCTCGCTCGTAGAAACCTCTTAATTTAGCTCATCACCGCTGCGGCTGATTAAGAATGCCGCGAACAGTAGTATTTTCATAGACCCACTTGCCATGGAATTGGTAATACCACTTTCAAGAGAGGATGAACCTCTTTTTCGTCAGGTTTGCCTGGTGGCGGCAGTCGAATTTAGCTGGGAGACCGCATACAAAGCCTACGACGGTGTCGTTCCTGCGAACCGTTGTGCTTTGTGAGATACGAGTTCCAATCCGCGTTCGTGCGCCTCTCGAGCGAGTGTTTCCAACTGGGAGCGGCCGAGTGCTGGATCAGTTTTTAGCTCCGCTTCGGCCAACGCCAGGCGCGCCTCGCATTCGAGCTGATAGTATCCCAGTGTTTTGGCCGAGGCGATCACGGAACGCAATCGTTGGATTGCAGCCGCGAGACCGTCGTGTCCGGTTGTCTTCTCGGCCGCTTCAACGCGCGCTAGTTGAATGGCAATGGGCAACTTCAACGCGGGATCGGAACTGGCACGGTTGAGTTCGGTCGCGCGCTGAATAGCTTTGCGCGCCTCGTCGAGTTTCCCTTGCGCCAGCAGAGCTTGGCTTAGCTCGGAATACGCCGCGGCAGTCGCCGGGTCGCTCTTTTCGTTTTCAAATTCTGTGATCGCCGGGCGCACCAGCGATTCGGCGTCAGCGGGGTGTCCCTCTTCCAGGTCGACGTCAGCCAGCTCTGCCTGGCTTTCTTCGAGCAGGCCCATGTCTCCCGCTTTCTGCTGGGTATCGCGTGCCGCTTCAAACTGTTGGCGTGCGCCTGCCAAATTTCCCTCGGCCTTCAGAACCTCTCCCATCTGGATCAGAGCCTCGGTAAGGTGTTCGTAGTCCCCTTGGGCGGGGCGGAGTACATCAAGCGCCTGCTGGACAAGGCGATGCGCATTTTGCACGTGTCCCCGCGTCAACTCCAAATCTGACAGCCGGTAATGAGCATAGCCCGGTTTGCTGTCATCCATCGAAGCCAACACTTCGATGGATTGCTCATATGTTTTCCCAGCTGCGGGTAACTTACCGCCGAGATAGAGGACGTCCCCAAGACTCGCGAGCATGCTTCCCGCACTGCGCTTGTCTCCCGCCTGTTCGAAATGAGACTTGGCCTGACGGTATAACGATTCCGCGTGATCGAGTTTGCCCTGGTTGATGAAAACATTCGCCATGCTGTTGAGCACAGCCCCGGTTTTTTCGTGCTCCCCGAATTCCTGGAGAATATTGAGAGCCCGTTGATACCTAACAATTGCCTGCTCGGGACGCCCGAGATTCGCTTCAACGTCTCCCATCAGACGCACGGTGTCGGCCGCCGCCAAGCGGTTTCCTCCCGCAAGGAAAAGGGTATAAGCGTCCTCGCACGCCGGCAATGCTTGGTCAGTGTGGTCGCTGGCATTCAGATACATGCATTCGTCTCTGCGCGCCTGCGCGTAGACCAATTTCTTGCCCTGAGCCGTTGCTTTGCGCTGGGCATTCCGGACCAATGCAAGACGGTCGGGAACGCTAGCCGTGGATGCGCGCGCCTCCAATAGATCGATGCGCGGATCGTCGGACGCCGGCGCGGGCAGGCGACGCAAATGAGCCACTGTCTCCATTGCCTGACTGGCGTGACCCGCCGCTTTCTGCGTTTCCCCGAGCTGCAAGCCGTACTCCATGCTATCGGGAAACAACTCGAACAAAGCGCGATACGCGGATGCAGCTTTTTCATGGTCGGGAAGGCTCTCGTAGTAATCGCCCTCGACTTGCATTCGATCCACGTGGGGCAAATCGGTCGAAAGATCCAGAGCCTTTTTGGCTTCCTCTTTGCGCTTCTGCTCGTAGCCGAGTTGGCTCCAGGCACGCGCCAGCATGGCGTGCGCGAGAGAAAATTTCGGATCTGCTTTGGTGGCTTGCGCCAAAAGATCCTTCGCCGCTACCGCATCGAACTCGCGTAGTCTGGCGATTCCAAGGGCGTAAAACCTTGCTGCTTCACGATTGAGGGGCAAAGACGCGAGCACGCCTGCCTGCTCGGTATCGCTGATTCCCGGTACTCCGAGCCGGTCCCTCATCTTCGCGCCGATATCAGACGTGACTCGGAAAAGGTCGTCACTGTTGCTGGTTTGAGCGATCTGGCTGAGGACTTCACCGGTTCGAGCGTCTTGTAATCTCACGTCGAGTCGCAACTGTTCGCGGTCTGCTCGACCAATTGCGGTGTATGAACCGTAGACCAGCACATCACTGTTCAACGCTGTGCCGATGCGCGCTGTGCTTTCGGGGCCCAGCGTGCCGGCCGGCGACCAAGGTGACGCGACGCGAAGGTTGGCCACTTCTTCGCCTGGGACTAACCTGAGTTTCTCGCCGGATGTCAGTTCAGTGCTCAACATCTCTGATAAAGCCGTGGCCAGCCACTCATCCTGGTTGCGTCCGGAGACGTTACGGAAACCCAGGACCGCAACCGACTTCCGTACCAGCACCGCCGTTGGAACGGTGGCGGGAGATTTGACGGCTGGCGCTGAACGATATCGGAACGTCTGCCATCCGAGGCCAGCAA
>DATNHO010000064.1:0-4280 GCA_035604895.1 Terriglobales bacterium
GAACCGAGGCCGAGCACGTCCTGCAGAGGGAAGACGACGCTGTCAGCGATGGAGCTCATGGCGAGACGGAGCATCGCCCAGTGAAGCGGTCCATCGTGTCCGACATATGCCAGCACTTGCTGTTTCTGAGGAAGGGCGAGACTGGTCCACCAGCCGATGGTGGTGTCATTGTCATGCGTCCCCGTGTAGCAGACGCAGTTCTGTGGGAAGTTGAACGGCAGGTAGGGATTCTCAGGCCCGCTATCGTCGAACCCGAACTGCAGGACCTTCATCCCCGGGAAATCAAAGTCGTCGCGTAGCTTCTCGACTTGTGGAGTCACTAAGCCCAGGTCTTCGGCCCAGACGGGCAGGTGACCCAGTTCGTGCTCGAGCGTGTGGAAGAAGGCGTCTCCGGGGCATTCGGCCCATTCTCCGTTGACCGCAGTCGTTTCGCCACGCTTGACCTGCCAGAAAGACTGAAAGCCACGAAAATGGTCGATGCGCACGATGTCGACGAGCTGGGTCAGTCGCTTGAATCGCCCGACCCACCAGTCGAAGCCCTCGTGCTCGAGATGCCTCCAGTCGTAAACCGGGTTCCCCCACAGCTGTCCGGTCTCGCTGAAGTAGTCGGGCGGCACGCCGGCCATCAACCGCGGCTCACGGGTCTGCGGGTCCAGCGCGAAATTTTGCGGATTCGCCCACACATCGGCGCTATTGAACGCCATGTAGAACGGGATGTCTCCGACGACTCGGATTCCTCTGTCATGCGCGTAGTCTTTTAGCCGCGACCACTGCCGGTAGAAGACGAACTGGGAGAATTTGTGGAAGCTCACGAGGTCGCCGAGGTCGCGGCGAGCCCGTCCCAGGGCCGCGGGCTCGCGGTTGGCGAGATCGTCCGGCCACTGGTTCCAGGTCTTGTCCGGATAGGTGTCCTTGAGCGCCATGAACAGGGCGTAATCGTCCAACCAGTCGACCACTCCCGCGCAGAAGGTCTCGAAGTCAGCTCGCAGGTGAGACGTCTTCTCGAACTCCTGCCAGAGCTGCTTGAGTGCGGGTAACTTCGATGCTCGTACCTGGCGCTGATCGACGGGTCGCGATTCGGGCATTTTTTCTGGCGGCGCCGGCGCGCTGAAACCCTCGTCCACCAACTCCTCCACGCTGATCAACAAGGGATTTCCTGCGCTCGCAGAGAACGACGAATATGGGGAACCGTCGTCTCCGGTCGGTCCCAAGGGAAGGACCTGCCAGAGCTGCTGGCGCGTATCACCGAGGAAATCGACGAACGCGTACGCTTGGCGCCCGAGGTCGCCGATTCCCCAAGGTCCCGGAAACGACGAGGGATGGAGCAACACACCGCTTCGCCGTGCGATCTTGGACCTCATCTCATTCGCCTACACCAGCGTTCAGATTCGGCGATGAGACTAACACGAGCACGCCGTTGTTGCCAAGCACCTGGATCAGCCTACGTCGATCGTCTTTAAAGAGCGATGGCCTCATGTGCATAATTTCTCGGCAAGAAACGGAGACCTTCGGTGATGGTGCTCGAACAGCTTTTGCGTGATGCGCGCCCAGCCTCCATCAAAGCACGATTGCGCAGATCTGCTCTGGGAAGCAATTCCTCTAATGGCCATCGCGGATCGCTCAAGCCCGCAGCCCAGGCGCTGGTCAGATGATGGCGCTGATCGAAGGCGCTATAGACCGGCATTCTCATGGAAGGCGATAGCACTCAAAACCCCCTGCAAAGGTCAATGAGTGCTATCGCGATGTTGCAACAACGATCCTCTTGAGCGGTCGTCAACTCCATCCCTTTCATTGACTTGCCCCATTTTGCCCGCGTAAGATTCTGCGCGTGTGATCGGCCAGGCCATCTCGCACTACCGCATTGACCCGAAAGGGTCGGCCAATTCTCAATGAGTGCTAACGGGATTTATCGCCCACAATCCTCCTGAACCACCGCCTTCTCCATGGCTTTCATTGACTTGCCGATTTCGCCCGCGTAAGATTTGCCCCTAATGATCGGCCAGAACATCACGCACTACCGCATGGCTTGGATTCCGAAAGCCCGAGCGTCGAAGCTAGGGCAGAGATCGTAACCGTCGCGAACCAAAGTTGATCCTCCCGGACATAGGGTATTTTCATCGAGTCAATCCGGTTTCGGCAAGGACCGCCAGGCTCGCGTCTGTTTGATCGGTTCCGACGCGTCCATCCGTTCGCTAATCAGATTTTCGTACCAACTCCCCATGCTGTGCCAGTTCGCGATCTCGTTCTTCCGCGACGTCCCATCCGCTGGTAAGAATGACACGATCATCTGGCCTGCCACACCACTCAGCGGCGGCATGTCCGGCTCATGCCTGATCCCTTTCACGTCGCTGACCACCCATTGCGCCACAGTGCCGCCCCCTTCGGTTGGCTTGATCTCGGGATAGAAAAGCCACGACGCCTTGTACTCCCAGCCGGGAGGGAGCTGCAGAGAGTAATGGCTCTCCCGCACGGGATCATTTCCCTGGAAGTCCCAAGTGTCTTGCAACCAGAAAGGCTGCTCTTCCACTTCATACTCGTAGCCAATGATGTTGCCCGGATCAGGCGCCGGAATACGTAGGACTCTGTACTTGGTGTCCGCGATCAGATAACCGCCTTCGGCCGGCGCCGCAAAATCCGTAGCGTCCCCATCCTTAACCTCGTAGTCCTTGCCTTGCGCCGGGATGCACCAGCCACGCAGACTTATGATTTTCCTCTGCGGATTGAAAGAGACATCTACCGTGCCATGTTTCCGCCCTTCGGGCCTCACGATCTTGTATGCCCCGCGCACATGCTTTCTGACTTTATTGGCGGAGAGACGAGGACGAGGTAGCCGATATCACTGCAGCATCGCATCGAAAAGGCTTAAAATAAAGTAAAGAATTATAGGTAGTTATTGATAGACGGGTCTGCTGCCTGATCGTCGCAGGAGGTTGATCATGAAGACCCTGACACATAGCAGGTTCGGCGATAGCGATTTCCGCGAACATCCGTTCCACACCCTATTTTTGCTTGTCGTAGGCTTCGTCTTGGCAATCTTGGCTGTGTTGATTCTTACAGTGCCGGCGAAGTAGGGAGATGAGAACGAAGCGCGAAAGTATGGTTGTGCTGGTTTAACCGCGACGAGTATCTAACGGCTCGCGCTGCCGGTACCGAGTCACGATCAAAGGCCGAAGTAATGCTCTTTCACCGCAATATCCGAAGGAGGGTGTTATGAAGTCTCAAAGGGCATCGAAACCAAAATCCGATCCACCCGCCGTGCGGTTGAGCCTGTCAAATCCTGCAGATCTCCAAGCGAAGATGCAGAAGGTGCAGCTTGCTATTGCTCGCCGTGCACATGAGTTGTTTGAAGCTCGAGGCGGGGAGCATGGGCACGACTTGGAAGACTGGTTCCGGGCAGAATGTGAGCTGCTGTGTCCGGTTTCGGTTTCCATGTCGGAATCCAGAAACGAGATTAGCGTTCGCGCTAGCGTCGTTGGCTTTGATGAGACTGAACTTGAAGTCAGCATCGAGCCGCACCGCATCACCATCTTGGGCAACAAACAGACAAGTGGGATGAAAGCCGAGGGCAGAACAATCGAGCGGACCAGTTCGTATCCCCACCAGATCCTGCAAGTCGTACACCTTGCGACGGAGGTGATGCCGGAGCGCGCAGTCGTCGAATTGCAAGCGGGCGTGCTGAGATTTGAGCTGCCCGCAGCTGCTACGAACGAGTTTGAAACCGCTCCTGCGGCTTGAGTGGAAGGGACCCGGCGCTCCTCGAAGAATGTGGATCAGCGCAAGGCAGCCGCGGTGGTGAGATTTTTCAGGAACGCATTTCTCAACCGATCCGCAATGGTGCGGGGAGCGTGGGTCAAACTTGAAGCCGGGGCTCCTTGCATAGAGAACTCCGCAAGCACAGCAGGGACGGGCTCGAGGATCACTGCGGCGAGGGGGAACCCATGGGGCTATTGGAGAAGTCTCTATTCGGCAAGACGCCTACCGTGGTCAGTGCCGAGTTCCTGGATGCTCTTCTGGCAGATTACCCGCGGCGTGACTTCCAGGTCCGGTTGTGGGACGGCACCACGTGTGGGACAGAAAGGCAGCCGCGCTTCTCGCTCGTTCTCAAGCACCCGGGAGCGCTGCGTGCGATGTTTCTCTCGCCCAGCGAACTCGCGCTGGGAGAAGCCTACATCGACGACGATTACGACATTGAAGGTGATATCGAAGCTGCCTTCGACTTGGCCGACTATTTTCTTGGTCAGGAGCGCAGCCGGTGGCAGAGTCTCGATCTCACCGCGCGG
>DATNHO010000065.1:0-6388 GCA_035604895.1 Terriglobales bacterium
AGGCTGATCATCCAAGCCCTGCGCATAGCCGCGAGAAACGCAAAAAACGTCCGCTTCGAGGCCCGCTACGAAGACCAAAAGCAAACCATGGTCCGCGAAGTCCCCGACTACGCCCGCCAATACCTGACAGAACACCCCGAATACGGCCCACCCATAAGCCAAGCCCGCGAAGCCGAGCAAGACGCAGACCAGTGTGGCGCGGGCGCCCTCGCCCGCGAAGCCAAGCGTGGCGCGGACACTCCTGTCCGCGATGTTGAAATAAATGCCGCCGTCCCATGCGCCGAACCAGCCGCGAAGCGGCGAAAGAACACAGCCCACGGCGCAAGCCGTGGGATAAAGCCAGAAAACAACCCAGCTCCGAAGGAGCGAAAGAACCCGCGCGCAGATCACGCCAAACCCGAACCCGACCAGAAGGAATACGAACGGGTCATGCAAGCCGAAGCCGCTATCCCCGGCGCTATGGCCGGCAACTGGCGCGACCTCCGCACCGTATTCGAATTCGCCGGCATCACCGAGCAAAATAAGGGTGCCCCATCCTAACTCGCGTCCACAATCCTGAGAAACAAAGACGATCGGAGGTGTCCAGCAAACAGACCGGATTTGAAGACTTGTCTTCAAAGCACTAACATCTAATCATGCCGGTTGAAACCGAAATCACCACGTCCTACAAGCCGATCCACGCGCCTCGCGGCACCACGATTTCCTGCAAGAGCTGGCAGCAGGAAGCCGCCATGCGAATGCTGATGAATAACCTCGACGAAGAAGTCGCCGAGCGCCCGCGCGATCTCGTCGTCTACGGGGGAACCGGCCGCGCCGCCCGTAGTTGGGAGGCGTACCACGCGATCGTCGCATCGCTAAAGAGCCTTGAGAACGATGAGACCCTGCTGGTGCAATCAGGTAAACCGGTAGGCGTATTCAAGACGCACGAGTACGCGCCGCGAGTGCTGATCGCGAACTCGAACCTGGTCGGGCATTGGTCGAACTGGGAAAAGTTCAACGAACTCGAACGCGCCGGCTTGATGATGTATGGCCAGATGACCGCGGGATCATGGATCTACATCGGATCGCAAGGAATTGTGCAAGGCACATTCGAGACTTTCTCCGCAGCCGGAGAAAAACATTTCGGCGGAGATCTTGCCGGCAAGCTGATCGTCAGCGGCGGTATGGGCGGCATGGGTGGAGCGCAGCCCCTGGCGGCAACCATGACCGGCGCGGCTTTCCTCGGCGTTGACGTCGATCCCGAGCGCATCAAGAAACGCCTGAAGACCGGCTACTGCGACTTCATGGTAACCACGCTCGACGAAGCGTTGCGCATTCTGAAGAACGCCGTGCGCAAGAAAGAGAATGTATCGGTCGGCCTGGTAGGAAACTGCGCCGACGTGATTCCGGAACTCGCGGAGCGCGGCGTGGTCCCCGACATCCTCACCGATCAGACCTCGGCGCACGATCCGCTGAACGGCTACGTGCCCAATGGCATGACGCTCGAAGCCGCGCTCGAACTGCGCCAGCGCGATCCGCAGACTTATCAGGAGCGCTCACTCGACGCGATGGCAAGACACGTCGAAGGCATGCTGCGCCTGCAGAAGATGGGCGCAATCACCTTTGACTACGGCAACAACATTCGCACATTTGCATTCCAGCGCGGCGTGAAGAATGCTTACGACTTCCCGGGATTCGTGCCCGCATATATCCGTCCACTGTTCTGCGAAGGCCGCGGACCGTTCCGCTGGGTCGCGCTGTCCGGCGAAGCATCCGACATTCACGTCACCGATGACTTGATTCTGGAACTGTTTCCCGAGAACCGCATCCTGCGACGCTGGATTGATCTCGCCCGCAAGCGCATCAAGTTTCAAGGACTGCCGGCGAGAATCTGCTGGCTGGGATACGGCGAGCGAGCGCAGTTTGGGTTGGCGATGAATGATCTGGTGAAGAAAGGCAAGATCATAGCACCGATCGTGATCGGCCGTGATCATCTGGATTGCGGCTCGGTCGCATCTCCATTCCGCGAGACCGAAAGCATGAAAGACGGCAGCGACGCCGTAGCCGATTGGCCGCTGCTCAACGCGCTGTTGAACACGGCCGCCGGAGCGTCCTGGGTTTCGATCCACAACGGCGGCGGCGTTGGCATTGGCTACTCACTGCACGCCGGGCAGGTAACGGTCGCCGATGGTACTGAAGAAATGGCCAAGCGAATCGAACGAGTATTGACAACCGACCCCGGCATGGGCGTGATCCGTCACGTCGACGCGGGCTACGACGAAGCAAGAGACTTTGCCAGGGAGAATGCGGTGAAGATTCCGATGAAGAGTTAGCCTCCGACTTTGCAAAGATTGCGTGGGGACGGGCGCCCTCGCCCGTCCGACCGAGCAAAGCTCGACAGAGATTGCGCGACGCCTTCCGACTGCTAGACTGATAGCTTGAAGCGATCCAGAAAATCACACCCGCGACAGCCCACTCTGTTGTTGATCAACATCGGTCAACTGCTCACGCTGCGCGTGTCTTCCCATAACTCAGGGCCACGGCGGGGCACTCAACTCGGCGAACTCGGCATCATCGAAGACGCCGCTGTGCTTTGCCTTGGTGGAAAGATTGTTTCCGTCGGCAAGAGTAAAGACGCGCTGCGCGATTCGTGGCTGAAGAAGAATCGCGAGTCAATCATCGAGATTGATTGCGAGCATCAAGTCGTTCTGCCCGGGTTTGTCGATTCCCACACTCATCCCGTTTTCGCCGCACCGCGCCTTGTCGATTTCGAAAAACGCATTTGCGGAGCAACCTACGAAGAGATTGCCGAAGCCGGCGGCGGCATCCGCTCAAGCGTGGAAGGCGTGCGCAAAGCAGGGAAGAGCCAGCTCGCCGAGAAGGTTCTCCTGGCGCTGCGAGAAATGGCCGAGCAGGGCACTACGACGGTTGAGGCCAAGTCGGGCTACGGACTCACGGTGGAGTCCGAACTGAAATCATTGGGCGCCATTCGAGACGCAGCAGCGCGCTGGCCGGGAACGGTGGTAGCCACGCTTCTTGGCGCACATGTTGTCCCACAAGAGTTTCATGGCAACGCGGATGCGTATGTGAATGAAGTCTGTGAAAAAATGATCCCGCAGGCTGCAAAGCGAAAGCTCGCTCAGTTCGTGGACGTGTTTACCGAGCGCGGAGCCTTCAGCAGCGACAACACTGCGAGAATCTTCGAAGCTGCAACAAAGTATGGATTGGGCGTGCGCGCGCATGTCTGCCAATTGACCGGAGCCGCATTGCAGCCACTGTTGCGCTACCACCCCGCGTCATTTGACCACATGGATCACGTCAGCGATGAGGACGTTCGCGAGCTGGCGCGACATGACACCATCGCAACGCTTGTTCCAGGGGCAAATTATTTTCTTGGTCTGGAGAAATATCCTCCTGCGAGAAAGCTAATCGATGCGGGCGTGCCGATAGCTTTGGCGACGGATTACAATCCCGGCTCATCGCCCACGCCCAGCATGCCATTCGTTTTATCGCTCGCTTGCACGCACATGAAGATGTCGCCGGCGGAGGCAGTCTCTGCCGCGACCATCAACGGCGCCTGGGCGCTGCGGATGAGCGAGCGAAAAGGGTCGATTGAGACGGGGAAAGACGCAGACCTTGCGGTCTTCGATGTCGACGACTATCGCGAGATACCTTACTGGTTCGGCTCAAATCGGTGCGCCTTTACGGTTCTGAACGGGATGCTGATGGCATCGGCTGGCTCCGCGATTTTAGGCTGAACTTATAGCGTGGCGCTTGCGTATAGACTAGGTTCAAGAACTTCATCGGATTCCACCGTGAATACTGAGGGAAAATGAAACGCATTGTTTTACTGACTGGCCTTGTTCTGTTTTTCGCTTCTGTTTGTGCGGCGCAGCGTTTACCGGAACTTGCGGTTCCGGAAAACTACAAGCTCACATTCGCGCCAGATTTCGCGAAGAATAATTTCACCGGCGATGAGACCATCCGGGTGCGCGTGCTAAAGCGTACTTCGGAGATCGTGCTTAACGCGGCGGAGATTGATTTTCACGTTGCGACGATTACCAGCGGCGGCGGCGCTCAGAAGGCTCAGGTCACGCTCGACAAGGACAAGCAAACGGCGACGCTGACTGTCGGGAAGGCAATCGAGACGGGGACGGCAACCATCGAGATCCGTTACACCGGCATTCTGAACGACGAATTGCGAGGCTTCTATATCGGCAAAGACTCCGATGGCCGCAAATATGCAGCTACGCAGTTCGAGGCTACCGACGCGCGCCGGGCTTTTCCCTCATTCGACGAACCTGCTTACAAAGCGACTTTTGATGTGACTGTGATTGCCGACCAGGGAATGACCGTAATTTCAAATACCAAAGTTGCCTCTGATACGCGCGGGCCCGGGGGTGGTAAACACACGGTGCATTTCGCAACAACGCCGAAAATGTCGTCGTACCTGGTCGCGATGGTGGTGGGGAATTTTGAGTACGTCGAAGGCTCAGCCGATGGCATCCCGATTCGCGTCTACGCCAGTCCGGGGAAAAAGGGATTGGGCGCGTTTGCCCTGGACGCGGCCGAGAACATCATGCGTTATTACAATCAATATTTCGGAATCAAATATCCCTACGGAAAGCTGGATTTGATTGGGCTGGCAGATTTCTCTGCCGGCGCCATGGAGAACACTGGATGCATCACGTTCCGCGAGGTCGGCCTGCTGCTGGATGACAAGCAGGCGGGGTTGAATCTGAAGAAGTACGTGGCTTCGGTTGTTGCTCACGAAATGGCCCATCAATGGTTCGGGGATCTGGTCACCATGCAGTGGTGGGACGACATCTGGCTCAATGAAGGCTTTGCCACATGGATGTCGAGCAAGCCGCTGGAGGCGTGGAAGCCGGAGTGGAACCAGGAACTCGAAGATCTTCATGAGACGAACGACGCGATGAACGCGGATTCGCTGGTCAACACTCATCCGATCCACCAGAGAGCGGAGACGCCGGAGGAGATCGTGGAGTTGGCGGACGATATTTCCTACGGCAAGACCGCGGCGGTGCTGCGCATGTTGGAAGCCTTTCTGGGGCCGGAAACATTCCGTAACGGCGTAAACGCCTATCTGAAACAGCATGCCTACGGGAATGCCACATCGTCTGATTTCTGGAACGCGCAGGCGCAGGTCTCGAAGAAGCCGGTGGACAAGATCATGCCGATGTTCGTAGAACAACCGGGCGTGCCGCTGGTCAGCGTAAAGGCGGCGTGCTCTGGAAATTCTGCCACTGTTGCCCTGACACAACAGCGCTATTTTCTGGATCGCACTCTGTTCAATGCTGGCAGCGCGGAAGTTTGGCAGATTCCGATTTGCCTGAAAGGGAGTAAGACTGCAGGTGAGGAGAAATGTGAATTGCTGACGAAGAAGGAACAGGCTCTTAATCTCACGGGATGCTCGCCATGGTTTTTCGCGAACGCCGGAGCCAAGGGCTTCTACCGCTCCAGCTACGAAACGGATGCTGTGCGCGCCCTCGCGCGGGATGCGGAAAGCGCGCTGACCCCGGCCGAGCGAATGATGTTGCTGTCTGACGTCTGGGCTTCGGTCCGCGTGAATCGCGAGCCCATTGGCGACTACCTGGCGGTTGCGCAAGGCTTGCAGGCAGATCGCACCAGCGAGGTTCTGGAGGAACTGGTTGGCCAGTTAGATTACCTCGGAGATTACGTGGTGAATGACGCGGATCGCGAATCGTACGATCTCTGGGTTCGTCAACTGTTGGCCCCGGCCGCTAAGAGCGTGGGATGGGAAGCGGAGCCCGGCGAAAGGGACGATCAGAAAAGCCTGCGGGCCCACCTTATGCATGCGTTGGGCTATACCGCGCGCGATCCAAAAGTTGAAGCGGTTGCCGGCAAACTGACTGATCAGGCAATGCAGGATCCATCTTCCGTGGATCGTGAACTGTTCTCTGAAGCTTTGCGCGTTGCCGCGTCCAACGGCGATGCGGCCTTGTACGATGCAGTGCTGGCTCATCTTAAGGCTGCCAAGACTCCAGAGGAACAATTTATTTATCGGCAAGCGCTAAGCCTCTTCAGTGATCCGAAGCTGGTGGCGAGAACTCTTGACTACGCAATTTCACCCGAGGTGCGTTCGCAAGACAGCTTGCTCGTGATTGCCCGGGTGATGCGAAACCCGGCAGGAGCGAAGATCGCATGGGATTTTGTGCGGGCGCATTGGGGAGAAATAGAAAATCTCGGGGGCGCGTTCGGGGCTGGAACCATCGTGGGAGCGACCAGTTCCTTCTGCGACGCGGGCATGCGGGACGAAGTGAAGGACTTCTTTGGCACGCATCACGCGCCTGGGTCTGAGCGAACGCTCAAGCAATCGTTAGAAAGCGTGAACTCGTGTGTCGATCTGAAGACAGAGCAACTGAACCAG
>DATNHO010000066.1:0-3628 GCA_035604895.1 Terriglobales bacterium
TATTCCGCGATACTGCGCGCTAAACTTCAATCGTTCTCCAAATAGATTCGACGTGCGGGCTAACTACGCGCAGCCTCTGTGCCACCATTAGGCAATTCGCCGCAATAACGAAGCGACACCATGAAGCGATTTGTTGTAACCCTCTCCGGTTTTACGGGCGGGTAGAGTCGAGGAAGGGCGCGGTAGCTTGAGGCTTCTGCCAATCGCTCCGTTTCCCTTCCCCGCTCATCAAACCGGACGTGCGGATTTCCCGCATCCGGCTTTCCGACTGGCTTCATGGCAAGGCTTTCGGCGCTGGGTTGGGATGGTGTTTCCAGAGCGAGACGACTTCGAGTTCGCCGTAAATGGCCGAACGGGAGAAGTTTCGCGCGCCCCGGTTCTGCATCTTGTGCCGTCTGGCGAGGAAGGCGCGCACGTGGTCGACGACGTAGTGATCGACGTCCCGATAGGCCTTCGCGAGGCTGCCGTAGCCGAAGTACGCCGACCAGCCGAGCAGGAGCCTGTTCAGCTGTTGGCGCATTTCCGGCCACGGGGCCACGTTCGCGGGCGTCAGCAATTCGCCGATCTTGGTCTTGATCCGATGCACGCTCGTCTTCGAGGGGCTCGCGCCCGTGTATAAGCGTCCGTCCTTGGTGCGGTGATGCGGGCCGAACGGGCGAGTAGGCCGACGGGATTTCGCCGCCAGCCTCTCTTAGAACCGTGCATGAACCTCTCGGCTCACACGGCTCCCATCAGGCGAACGTGCCGGTCATGCCGATACGCCAGTGAACGAACAGGCTCATCCTCTCCCGGACCAGCTTTTGTAGAAAACGGCTGGCGCGTATTTTGTGAGCCTTGAAGCGTTTGAACTTCCGCATCGCCCATCTCACAAGCGTCTGATTGACATACCTGAGCATGGGAGACAGAGCCGAAGGCGCGTATCTTCCGTAGTATTCAATCCAGCCCCTAACGAGCGGGTTGAGTGTACGTGCGATGTCCGCCAGCGACAGCTGCGTTTGTCGTCGGATGTTCAAGTCCCGGATCGTCGAGCGCATGGCTTTCAGCGCCGAAGGGCTGACCGCCGGATTGAAGCCGCAGAACATTGAGTTGTCCCGAGACTTTTTGATCCAACGGGGCCGGAAGCAGTATCCGAGGAAGTCGAACTTGACGTTCGGATACGTGCTCTTCCGCTTCCCATCCCGGCAGTAGACCATCTTGGTTTTGGTGGGATGCAACTCCAGATGGCATTCCGCCAACCGGGCTCGAAGCTCGGCCTTGAGGGCTTCTGCTTCTTGCTCGGTCCGGCAGTGCACCAGCCCGTCATCTGCATACCGACACCACGGGAGGTCGGGGTGTGTCCGTTTCATCCAGAGATCAAACGTGTAGTGCAGGAAAAGATTGGATAGAATTGGACTAATCACGCCCCCTTGCGGGGTTCCGAGAGTTCGCTCTTTTCTGATCCCATCTTGCTCCATAGGCGCCTTCAGCCATCTTTCGATGTAGATCAACGCCCATTTGCATTTCACGTGTTTCCGGACCGCCCTAAGCAATAGCTCGTGGTTGATGTTGTCGAACAGACCTCTTATGTCGAACTCTAGAACCCAATCGTATTTCCAACATCGCTCACGCGTGACCCCTACTGCATCCAGCGCCGATTTTCTCGGTCTATAGCCGTAGGAGTCTGGCAGGAATATGGGGTCCAAGTCCGGCTCAATCAGCTGCTTGACCACCATCTGGGCGATGCGATCGCTTACGGTGGGCACACCTAAAATCCTTTCGCCTCCGCTCTTTTTGGGAATGGAGACAGCGCGCACCGGCGGTGGAAAGTAGGTTCCTGAGCTCATTCTGTTCCATATCTTGTAGAGGTTTCCCTTCAAGTCGGCTTCGAATTGCTCGATTGTCTGCCCGTCCACGCCGGCCGCACCCTTGTTGGATTTGACCGCTTTGTACGCTTCGTACACTCGCCGTTTCTCGATCGTGAACGGCTTGTCTGTCGTATCCGTCGACGTCATCCTGTCTCCAGTTGTTTCGCTGAACACGACCACCTGACCCGACCCCTTTGCTCCAGCCCCATTACAGGGCCTTCAACGCTACTACGGGTCGATCCGTCCCAGTCCCCTGCATCGGTACTCTCGCCTCGCGGTTTTCGCCGCTTGTGCTTCTCCCTTGCCATCAGGGGCTGGTTCCTGCAGTTCCGCGCAAAAGCCTATGTCCGACTCACGCCCCCTCTACGCCGGTCGCCGTCCGCCCAGTCATCAGGCCCCCGGTGGACTTGTCCCAGAAGAGATACACGCCCCTGGTTTTGACGACGCTTGTTTCTTAACGACGCGTCTTCGACGGGTTCATTGTCATTCGTCTTTCGGACACTCACCTGCTCAAGGTCCTGCCCTGAGCTTTTGGTCCAACGCTCACCACCACGCCTTTTGGACGCAGCAGCTTGGAGTGGTTTGAGACCCGCTCCTGAAAGCTGATCCCGAGGGGCCCGCCCTCATCATTTGCGCAGCTTTAAGACATGATTTTAGACGTTCATGCAGAACTCCTTTCCATGTCTCTGCAGCACACTGTATCCCAGGAAATCGAACTCTCCTTCCGGCACTTTGCAGATGCGTGTCTTCTCCTCGTTCACCGTCAGCTTCAGCTTACCCATGATCTCGCGCAGCCTTTGCAAGGCCGCTTCGGCCTTGCCTCTTCTGCACAGGATCACGAGGTCGTCCGCATAGGTCACGAGCCGCGTGCCGAGGGTTCGCTCAAGCCCGAACATCTTCCATCCCAGCACGAACCGGCGCATGTAAATGTTCGCCAGCAAGGGTGAGATGGGCGAGCCCTGCGGGATGCCGCGCCGCTTGTCCCGCGCCTCGGTCGTGCGCGTCTTCCGCCCCCGATCGTCGGTTTCCTCCACGGGGCAGTCCAGCCACATCCTGATCAGATGCAGCACGCGCCGATCGACGATCCGGCGCGCTGCCGACTTCAAAAGCTCGGCATGGGGAATGCTCCCGAAGTAGTCCGCGAGGTCGGCGTCCACCACGTCCGGATGGCCGCGAAACAGCAACTCTTCCACCTCGACCACCGCCTGTTGGGCGTTTCGCCCGGGACGGTAGGCATAAAGTTCCGAGGGAAGGTCGGCTTCGAAGATCGGTTCCAGCACCAGCATCGCTGCTGTCATGCAGACCCGATCCCGCAAGGTTGAGATGCCCAGCGGCCTGAGCTTGCCGTTGGCCTTCGGTATGAAAACGCGTCTGATAGGGTCCGGTCGGTAAGTCTCCCGCCTGAGCGCAAGCGCCAGTTCGCCCAGCCATCGTTCGACCCCGTACGCCTCGACAGCCTCGAAGTCCTGACGGTCTACGCCTGGCGCGCCCCTGTTGGAGCGGCACTGAGCATAGGCGTGCACCACGGCGCGGGAGGAAGGTGCACCCACTCCGACGACGAGTCGACCGCACTGTCACATCATGTGCGAATTGGGATCAGCTGTATGGAAAAGGTCCGCGGACAAGACGACCGCTGTCTCTTTGCTCGTATTCTTCCACCAGTGGGACACGAGGTGGTTTTCGGCGATCGCGTCGCCCGCCTTGTGGACCAATGGCTCCTGACAGGTGCTGCGGTATTCCGTGATGGAGCCTTGTACGATGTAGATGATCGCCGGACGATCCGC
>DATNHO010000067.1:0-12906 GCA_035604895.1 Terriglobales bacterium
TGTTGCAACTGTTCGATGACGGTGAGATCGGGATTGAGCGTTTCTAAAGACTGTTGCGCGAAGTAGCCCATATACAGGCTGGCGCCGAGCCGCACGCTTCCCGCATCTGGAGCACTGGCCCCGGCAATCATCTTAAGAAGCGTAGTCTTACCGGCGCCGTTTCTTCCCATGACGGCCCAGCGTTCCCCGCGGCGGATGGTGAGATTGAACCCTTCGTAAATCACACGCGGGCCATAACTCTTGTGCAGATTCTCAAGGACGGCCACCTGTTCGCCGGACCGGGGTGGAACGCGAAAGTCGAATTTCACCACCTGGCGTTTCTTCGGTAGTTCGATCTTCTCGATCTTGTCCAAGGCCTTGATCCGACTTTGCACTTGTGCCGCTTTGGCGGCGTGCGTCCTGAAACGATCAATGAAGCGCTGCTCTTTCGCAAGCATGGACTGCTGCCGGGCAAACGCGGCCTGCTGATTGCTCTCTCGCACCGCCCTTTCGCGCTCGTAGAAATCGTAGTCACCCGAATATGTGATGATTTCGCCGCCATCAATCTCGGCGATCTTTGAGACCAGGCGATTCATGAACTCGCGGTCGTGCGAAGTCATGAGCAGCGCGCCAGGAAATGACTTGAGGAACTGTTCGAGCCAAATAATGGATTCGATGTCGAGATGGTTCGTCGGTTCGTCCATCAGCAATACATCCGGCATTCCGAGTAGGACCCGTGCCAGCGCAACCCGCATTTTCCATCCGCCGGAGAGAGCGCCCACGTCCCCGTCAATCTGATCGTCTTTGAATCCAAGACCGTGGAGCACTTCACGGGCTTGCGATTCGAGCGCGTAACCGCCCAAATGTTCGTACTCCTCCTGCACATGACCGAAGCGATCGAGGATGCGGTCCATGTCGTCAGCCTTGTCAGGGTCTGACATTTCCCGCTGTAAGGCTTCGAGCTCGTGGTGCAGATCGCCGACGCGTCCGCTCCCTGCGATTGCCTCATCCAGAACCGAACGGCCCTGCATTTCCTCGACGTCCTGGCGAAAGTAGCCGATCGTCAACTTCTTGGGAACTGAGACCGCTCCCTCGTCGGGAGTTTCCTCGCCGACCACCATCCGGAACAGCGTTGTCTTGCCCGCCCCATTGGGACCGACCAGTCCGACTTTTTCGCCAGGATTCAGCTGAAACGAAGCGTCCACGAAGAGCAACTGCTTGCCATACTGTTTATTGATGTTTGAGAAAGAGATCATTTTGAAGGAGCAACTCGCGGCACGCTGCCTCTTCCAGTGTAGCCCGGCCAGAAAATTGCCGGCCAGCGCGGGCACGTTGGATTATTGAAGGTTAGCCCGTCACTCGCCCACCATCCTGCTGTCCTAGAGAACCGGCTGCGAATGGGTTGTTCCCATTGGGCTGGACCGCTGCATCAAGCGATAGGTCGACTCGCCAAGAAAGGACCAGATTCAGATATGGCTGCCCAATAACGGACATCCCGTTTTCGGAAACGGACGGTGTCGTGTCATAACAGGGCCGTTCGCAAATATTTGGATCAATCTTTTCAGTCGCATAGCCGTTTTCTACTTAGGGCCTGAAATTTGCTCAAACGTGAGTAGTACCGCCACGTCTAACCGAATCTTAGCAGGCGGTGAGACCGAGAGGAAGCGTCCACATGGAGACTTTACTTCAGGATGTTCGCTATGGATTGCGCATGCTGGTCAAGAAGCCCACATTCACGATCGTGGCTGTCCTGACGCTGGCTCTGGGCGTGGGAGCCAACACAGCCATTTTCAGCATCGTGAATGCCGTGTTGCTGCGTTCTCTGCCCTACCGCGACCCTGATCGTTTGGTACGAATCTTCTTTAATGAGCCCGGCGTAAAATTGCGGGACGTTGAGTTTTCCAAGCCCGAACTGGATGACCTGCAGACACGATCGGGTGTATTTGAAGATGTGACCCCGATCTTTGAGGGTAGCGAGAATTTGACCGGTACCAAACAGCCCGAGCGTGTCGAGGGGGTCAATGGCAGTTTCAGCTACTTTTCCATGTTGGGTGTGATCCCGCAAATTGGACGGTTGTTTGGTCCGCAGGACTTCGTGCCTGGTTTCGCTCCAGAGGCCGTGATCAGCGATGGCCTGTGGCGCCGTGGCTATGGCGCCGATCCGAATGTTGTCGGCCGTACCATCCGGATCGACGGTGATCCTCTTACAATTATTGGGGTTCTGCCACGCGGATTTCGCCATCCCGGACCGACGACTTCCGGCGACGGGGACGTGTTTGGCGCCGGCGGATTGAGCGGAGATCCCTTTCCCCCGCCAATGCGTGGTAACCGGGTTTTAATCAATGGAATCGGAAGACTTAAGCCTGGCGTGACACTGGCCCAAGCTCAGGCGCGGCTCACTGCCATGGCTGCCCAATTACGCCACGACTTTCCTACCGATTACCCGCCGCAGGCGCAATGGACAATTGAGATTCAACCATTGCAAGAAACTTTGGTGGGCAATGTCCGGCCCATGCTGCTGGTGTTACTGGGTGCGGTAATCCTGATCGTTTTCATCGTATCGTTGAACATTGCCAATCTGCTGTTGGCGCGGGCTTCGGGGCGGCAACAAGAGATGGCGGTGCGGTTAGCGCTGGGGGCGAGCCGCGGCCGCATGGTGCGCCAGATGCTGACCGAGTCTTTGCTTCTGTCGCTCATCGGCGGTGTCGCGGGAATCGTAACCGCGGTTGGTACTTTGGGATTCATTCTGCGCTTTGTGCCATCGAACGTTCCCCGGCTCAACGAAGTACGAATCGACTGGGTGGTGCTGGCCTTCGCTCTGCTGATTTCCATTCTTACCGGCTTAGTGTTTGGACTTGCTCCAGCGCTTCATTCGGCAAAAGTCGCTCTCTCCTCGGCCATTCGTGAAGGCGGTCGAGGGTCCGGCTACAGCACTACGACCGGCCGATTGCGGGATGTTCTAATCGTCTCGGAGCTGGCGTTCGCCCTCATACTGATGGTGGGAGCCGGCTTGCTGCTGCGTACGATGCGGGATCTGTTGCAGGAAAATCCAGGCTTTAATCCAACTCAAGTGGTCACGGCAAACACGTGGCTGGGAGTTCCCAACGATCCGAAGACGGATCCGTATCTCGGTGTTTCTGGTACGGCCGCCTTTGATCGTGAGTTGCTGCGGCGCATGAAGGCAATTCCGGGAGTAGAACTCGCCGCAATCACCTCATCTCTACCGACCACCAACACCAACCCCGACGCGGTCGGTGGCTTAGCGATCGAAAGCTTCGCGATTGAAGATCGGCCGGTCGAGTCCTCGCAGGATCTGAGCGCCGAGAGAATTCGGATAAGCCCCGATTATTTCAAGGTGATGCAGGCGACGCTCCTACGTGGCCGCTCATTCACCGATGGCGATGTAGACGGCAAACAGCCGGTGGCCATCATTGATGAAACCACCGCTCGTAAGTATTGGCCGGATCGCGATCCGCTGGGCCGCCAAGTGCGGTTCGGACAAGACCCTACCACGCCATGGACGACCGTCGTGGGTATTATTAAGGACATCAAGAGTGACGGTCTCGACATCGATGGCGTTCCCCACATCTACGTTTCGACCTATCAAGACGCCAGCAAGCAAGTGAACGTGGTGTTGCGGACGTCTCTGCCCGCGACCCTGCTCGAACCACAGATCCGGCATGAAATCGAGAGCATTGATCCCGGCCTGCCCGTATTTAATGTTGTCTCTATGAACGACATCCTTGATCGGTCACTGGCTTCGCGCCGTTTTTCTGCCGACCTGGTGGGCGGATTTGCCGGACTGGCGGTGCTTCTGGCCTCCATCGGAATTTATGGCTTGCTGGCTTATATGGTCAGCCAACGATCGCGCGAGATCGGTATTCGCATGGCCTTGGGGGCCGGACGAGGCGGCGTCCTGAAGCTGTTCTTGCAAAAGGGTATAGTGCTGGCGGGCCTCGGAATTGTGGCCGGCATGGTCGTTTCTGCATCCACTGCGTCATTGATGGGCAGTTTGCTTTACGGGGTGCGCCCGCATGATCCGGCTGTGTTTGTGATCGTGCCTCTGCTTTTGTTTGCGGTTGCCGTTCTTGCCAGCTATTTTCCAGCCCGGCGCGCGACGAAAGTGGACCCAATGATTGCGCTGAGAGAAGCATAGCGAACCTGTGCAGTGGGTTTTTGGAGGCAATCGCAACAATTCCCAACTCCCGGATTGTCGGCTAACCGGAAGTTGCGCAGAGGCCACTGAGCGTGTCAATTGGCGCTAAATCGTGATTACACTCATCGACAGGTCAATGAGCGAAATGGCCTGATTACGCCAATTGACTTCCGGTTTGCCTGTGATCCGGCGCAACGGTGAGAGACGCGCCTATCGGAAATTCTCGACCAGCATGAGGACGCTGCCAGATTCGTCAGACTGCGGATAAATAATCGTCCGGCCATCGGGGGAAACCGCGATGTGGTTACCCACGGGCCGCTGCACGGTCAGGATTTTTCTGATCTGGCTGGTGGCGAATTCGTAGATGCAGATGTCGCTGTGTCCCATTTTGTCGGGAGGCGTGACGAAGTAAACGCCGTCCTTCCCCACAGCCCATTCGCCGTCGCCATCCACAGAATCGACAACTTTCGCTTCTTGAGTTCCATCCACCGAGGCTCTCCAGACGCTAGCCGCAACCGGCCACCCCTTCATGTAAAAGAGGAGTCTCCCGTCTGTTGATTCTTGCGGCATGTCCCCGAAATTCCGCGTGATCTGAACCGCATCCCCACCGCTGGATGGCATCTTCCAGATTTCCTCTTGCCCGCTGCGGGTTGAGCTGAAGTAAATCCACTTGCCATCATGCGACCAATCCGGCCATTTGTCCTCTGCCGGGTTCGTGGTCAAGCGCTGCGGAACTCCCCCGTTGGCGCTGATCACATAAATGTCTTCTTTCGTTCCATTCTGGGCCACCGTCAGCGCGATGTTCCGGCTGTCCGGAGACCAACTCGGGCCGTAGATCGCTGCCCCCCCAAACGATGTCAATTGCGCGGCCTTGGATCCGTCAGTGTCGCAGACCCAGATCTCTTGCGTCCCTGATCGTTCCGACATAAAGGCGATCCTCCGGCCGTCTGGCGAAAAAGCCGGATATTCTTCAACCTGCGTGGAGGCAATCAATCGAAAGGGTGGGCCCGGCTTCTGGTTCAGCCCCTTCAAGTCGACACGCCAAATGTTCAGGTCGAACTTCTCAGTCGTGAAAGCCAAACGGTTTCCGAGCCTGGAAATGGCTGGCGTGATGGCGTCGCTCGCGTCAAGGTTGATCTTCTTGGGAATCGCGCCGCTGGATGCCGCAATCCGCCAAAGCCCGGAGTTATTGTTCCCTATTCCGGAGCTGAACACGAATTCACTGCCATCTGGCAACCAACTTGCGCCAATACTTGTCATGTTGCCGGTTTGAACTTTCTCCTCTTTCCCGAGTGGTTTGTAGCCTTCTCCCAGGTGCAGGAGCCATAGGGTTACGTTGAAGAGATCAGGTGAGACCCTGGAGAAAACCAGAGTCCGGCCATCCGGTGAGACCGCCGGAGCCGTGTCGCCGATTTCTTCGATGGGCGGGTTTGTCAGAGGCCGCTGTTCTCCCGTTTCCGTCGAGTACAAGCGCAAGCCTGCGCCGTGTTGTCCGATTGTGGGGGTTGCACCGATGAGCCACTTTGAGTCCGGGGTCCACGATAAGTATGGACCGTAGGGTAAATTCTCCAGTGACCCGTTGACCTCCGCCAGAGTCCGTTCGGATCCACCCCGCTGCGGTATTAGCATGATCGCGGTCTTGCCCGGCGAGACATCTCTTAAGAAGGCGATCAACCGCCCATCCGGGGACCAGGCAGGGCTGTAATCCGCCGCCGGATCATTGGTCAACCGGTAAGGCGGTTCCACGCCAATTTGTTTGACGTAGATATCCCAGTTGTCCTGCTTCTCTCCGTTCCAGGCAAACGCTACTTGGGTTCCATCCGGGGAAAATGACGGCCAATACTCGCTGCCGGGATAGCTGGTCAGTGGAACTGCAACCAACGGCGCCTCCTGCGATTGATTCTTCGATCGAATCAACCACGCTCCAACCGTTGCAATAGCGAGTGCTGCCGCGATGCCGAGGGACCAAGCTAGGCGACGACCAGGCTTTGGACTAGACACGGCAGCAGTTCCGAGCACTCCGGAATCGGACTCCTCCTTCAGTTCCTCTAGCGCGATCTTCACGTCGTCCATGTGCTGCGAGCGCTGATTGACTTCCTTCCGCAGACAACGGGAGATCAGCCGCTCCACTTCTCTGGGAAGGCCATCCACTAGTTGACTTGCCGGCCGCGGATTGTCCCTCAGAATCGCCGCTAGCGTCGAGGCTTTGGTTTCGCCGTGGAACGCCTGCCTTCCCGTCACCATCTCGTACAACACCGATCCGAAACTGAAGATATCGGAGCGAGCATCGACTTTCTTGCCCTCCGCTTGCTCAGGAGACATGTACGCAACCGTGCCGACGATCTTGCCTTCTTCTGTCGTGGGCCGTATGGTGCGCGTAGCCTCGTCCTCGGCAGCCGGAACGGATTCGGTCAGCTTCGCCAGGCCGAAGTCGAGAACTTTCACCAGCCCATGCTCGTTCACCATGATGTTCGCGGGCTTGAGATCCCGATGGACGATGCCGGCGGCGTGCGCCCGAGCCAGCGCATCGGCAATCTGGACGGCGTACTTCAGAGCATCATTCAGCCGCATTCCGTGCCAGGGAATCAGCCGGTCGAGCGCTTTACCGGAGACCAACTCCATGGAAATAAAGTCAACGCCCTCGGCCTGGCCGATGTCGTAAATGGTAATGATGTTGGGGTGGTTCAGCGACGAGGCCGACTTCGCTTCCTGCACGAAGCGCTGCTTACGTTCAGGGTCGGCGACTTTCTCTGCGGGCAGGACTTTGATGGCCACTTGACGACCGAGGCTGCCTTGGATGGCGCGGTATACCTCACCCATCCCTCCAGACCCTAAAGGCGACTGGATTTCGTAGGGCCCGAGTTTTGTGCCAGAGGTGAGGGCCATGCTGCGCGCAATTATAGCCTGCGCAGCCCGTACGATTCTGGCCTGTGGTCGGCAACCCGGAACCCACTGTGCTGCTGGTCAATTGGTGAAACATCGTGATTACACTCAGTGAGGGGGTATCAAAAACGCAAAAAGTGCCTTTCTGCCGAAATCTTGTCAAGCCCCCTGGACCTTCCGTTTTCTTTCAAGCTGCTGATTCGGATGGAAATATAAATATCGAAATCATGTCATAGTTGCCCCCTTGAGTTTGCTATTCTTGAAATAGAGAATAAATTTTCGAAATAAACAGGCGCGACCGGGATTCCGGCTCGCGCCTTTTTTATTGGAGTCTCATGAAGAAGAAATCGGGCAAATCAGGCGATCCAAAGGCGCTGGCCGCACCGCTTGTCCGCGGACCCCGAAGCAACAAAGCCAAGGGTAACCTGGCGGAACTCGCCTTCCTGCACAAGGCCTCGACTCTCGGCTTCGGCGTGGCCAAGCCCTACGGAGACGACGAGCACTATGACTTCATTCTCGACTCGGGCGAGCGCCTTTGGCGTGTGCAGGTGAGGTCAACGTCGCACAAACGCCCCTCACCGCACTCTGGTTATGTCGTCAGCACCTGCCGGCACAACCACAGATACGAAATCACAACCTACCAGCCCGGGGAGATTGACATCTTCGCCGTCTACATCGTTCCACTCGACATTTGGTACATCATCCCGATAAACCAACTTGCGTCCGCCCACAACCTGGGTCTGCATCCTTCCGGGTGCAGAGGCGGCGGTTCCTTCGAAGCGTTCCGTGAGGCCTGGCATCTGATGGCGCCGGGGGCGGATTTGCCACCTCCGCGGGCGCAGCGGCAGGTCCCAGCCCCAAGCCTCCATCGCAAACGTTTTGTTGAATAGTTCTCATCACCCCAATTGTCATCCCGAGCAAGCGTCCTTTGCGCAGCGAGGGATCTGGGCGAGCCGCGCGAAGCGTCGCGCACTTTGCGACGCAACAATCGCGCGGCTGGCTCGCTTCCCTATTGAACTGAGCCGGCACCCGACGGTTTGGGTTAGAATCTTTTTCGCGTGCGAATCTCAGGATTTCTGTTGGTCTTGGTCCTTCCGTGTCTCTGTTTCTTCTCGGCGCTTGCCCAGACTGCGCGCAAACCTGCTCCTAAAGAGCTTCCGCCTTCGGCTTACAAACTGATTGCAGTCAAGGCGACCGGCACGAAGCGCTTTACGGGGGATGAAATTGCTGGCGCGGCGGGATTGCAGATCGGGCAAACCGTTAAGGAAGACGATTTGAAGAGCGCGGCGCGGCTGCTCGGCGAAACCGGGGCGTTTGGCGATATCAGCTACAGCTTTGAATACTCCCCGGAAGGCACCAAGGTGGAGTTTCAACTTCAGGACGCGGAGCGGTTCGTTCCGGTTCGCTTCGACAATGTGGTGTGGTTTTCGGATCAGGATCTGCTCGACAAGCTTCATGCGCAGGTTCCGGTGTTTCAAGGGCAGCTTCCGGTCGGCGGCAACCTTGCGGATCAGGTTTCGAATGCCCTGCAAGGTTTGTTGATCGCGCGCAATCTGCAAGGCCGGGTCGATTATCTTCGAGTCGCTCACGAAGATGGCCCGATCGAAGCATTTGTTTTCGCCGTCAGCGGACCCGAGATACAAATTCGCAACATCACGTTTGGCGGAGCCGGCGCATCTGAATTGCCCTTGCTCGAAGCGGCGGCGAAGAAGCTGCAAGGCGCTGATTTTTCGCGATCGAAACTTCGCGCTCAAGAGGACAAAGACTTCCTCCCGCTTTACCGCGAGCGAGGGTATTTGAAGGCGACGTTCGGCGATGCGCAGGCCAAGGTGGTCGAGAACAGCGCCGACGAAACTACCGTGGATGTGACTTTCCCGGTCGAGCCTGGGCGGCAGTACAAACTGGCAGGACTTGATTTAGCAGGAAACAAATCGTTCTCAGCCGAGATTCTGCGAAAGTTACTCCACGCGCAGATCAATGAGCCGGTGAATGCCGTACAGCTTGAAACCGACGTGGAGTCCATGAAAAAACTTTACGGCACCCACGGATATATGGCAGCCGCGATCGTCGCGGAACCGGAGATGGACGACGCGAATGCTACCGTCGCGTACGTGCTGCACATCAAGGAGGGCGATGTTTATTCCATGGGAGACCTGGAAATCCGAGGACTCGATTCGCACACGACCGCCCGTTTGCAAAATGACTGGAAACTGCGCGGCGGCGATACTTATGACTCGAGCTATCCCAAGCGGTTTCTGGATCAGGCCGACAAGGATATCTACCTCGAGGCGGACTGGAATGCCAGCGTGCGCGAGTCGCTCAATGCGGACGAGAAGACTGTCGATGTGACGCTGCATTTCGATCCTAAGCCGCGGTAGGCGCGGATGAAAATCCTTCACGCACCGTGCTATCCGCTTTCAAATAGAACCATCTAACTGGCAGCGGCATAATGAATCAGAGGAGAGAGGACTACATGAGATTTACCGGAAAGTTCGCAGTTTGCCTGACTGGCGCTCTGTTGGGCGCAGCTCTAATTCCAGCATCGTTCGCAGCCAAGGCCCAGACGTTCACGGGCACACTGAGCGATGCCATGTGCGGTGCCAAACACATGATGGAAGGCGACGACGCTGCCTGCCTCCGCGCCTGCGTGCAAAAAGGCTCAAAGTACGCCCTGGTCGTAGGCGACAAAGTGTACACGCTTGACACCAAGGATAAGGCCACGCTCGATAAGCTGGAGAAATTGGGCGCGGGGAAGGCGACGGTCAAAGGCCAAGCCGACGGCGACACCATTGAAGTGAGTTCGGTCGAGGCCGCAAAGTAGCGGCGGCTTTTTTTGAAGGTTCTGACGGGCGGAAATCCGAAGCCGGGTTTCCGCCAAACTTTTTTGCCCCGCGAACCAATTTTCATATTCCCTTTACAATTCTCTATGTTAGATTTGACCCTCACCTAAGCAGCGGAGGAACAACGAATTGGGCAGAGATATGGTCCCGAAGAAGATATTCTTCACGAAGGGGGTCGGTAAACATCGCGAACGGCTGACATCTTTTGAGCTGGCGCTGCGGGACGCCGGCATTGCCGCGCAGAATCTGGTTCGCGTTTCATCCATCTTTCCGCCACAATGCAAATTGGTGCCGCGCTCCCAGGGATTGAAGTATCTGAGTCCGGGCGAAGTTGTGTTTGCGGTGGTTGCGGAGAATTCCACGCGGGAGCCGCATCGATTGCTGGCAGCGAGCATTGGCGTGGCCATTCCGGCCGACCGCAACACTTATGGCTACCTCAGCGAGCATCATTCGTTTGGTGAAACTGACGACGCAGCGGGCGAGTATGCAGAGGAGCTTGCGGCTGAGATGCTGGCCACTACGCTCAACGTGGAGTTCGATCCGGACCGTTCGTGGGATGAGAAGAAAGAGATTTACAGGATTTCGAATAAGATCGTGCGCACGGCGAATATTACGCAGTCGGCGGTTGGGGATAAGCGTGGGTTGTGGAGCACGGTGATTGCTTCGGCTGTTTTGATTTTTGACTAGGACAGAACGTCTTTCGCCCCGCTGGGGATCGTCCCTTTCTCACAGTTCACCCACGGCTTGCGCCGTGGGCTGCATTCTTTCGGCGCTTCGCGGCTGTTGTACATCGGCGGAGTAGCAAGCCTACTTTTTTGCTGCTGCCTTCTTCTTGCCTGCTGGATTTTTCTTGCCTAAGCGCTCCAGGACCGCTGCGACGACCAATGGCAGGCCGACCGTGGCATCCAGGAACAGTTCGCCGAATTTCCCACCTTCGGCTGGGGGAACAAACTTGCCCCACGAAATAGCTTCGCTATACGGACTGCCCGAGAGCCCGCCCCAGTACACCGGTTCAGGACAAATTCGCACGCCGTAGTGATAGCGCTTCAGGGGGACATTTTCTCCGAGACGTCGATGGCGCAGTTCGCAGAAAGGCCCAAATTGCTGCGCCCAGTTACGCGGGACACCTCCGCCAATGGTTAGGATTCCGAGCCTGGTCTGGCGCAGGAGCGTGGCTGCGAAGTGCTCGAGGTCTTCGAACGGATCGAAGCGCAGCTTGTGCCTGCCGGTCGATTCGCGCAAACGGTTGTTGAGAGCCACGTCGAGGCCTAACTCGGAATCTGTGAATGCAGGAACGAAAACCGGCACGCCTTTTTCGTAAGCCGATTTCAGGATGCCTCTTTGTCCTCTGGCGTGCTTCGCCAGATGCGCTCCGATGGCATGATTCAATTTGTAGGAACACGCTACTTCGTTGTGATCCCAACCCTCCAATATTTGCGACATGACTTCTTCCACGTCGTCGAGGTTCTGCTCGGGCTCGAGCGTATCGTAAACCCGGTTGTAGCCTTGTTCGTAAAGTTCGGTATCGGAGACGTCCGGGTTGTAGCGGAAATGCGCGCGCCCCGTCGCCTCTACCAGGCCGTGCGCCATTAGGGCGCCTGTAGAAACAATCGCGTTCACGATTCCGCGATCGATCAGGTCAGCGATGATCAGGCTCTGTTTGGCTACAGTCATGGCGCCGGCGAGAGTCATCACCACGAAGCATTGCTCGTCGCGAGCCATGGCTTCGAGCACGTCTGCTGCCTCGCCCACCTGGCGGCCGGTGAAGGCAGTCTTTCCCATCGCGCGCACCAGATCATCAACCGAGCGGACTGCGCTGAGGTCCAGCGACTCCAGCGGAATCAGCCTGTCTTTAATCGGATCGTGCAGCTTGCGGTCGATTCCCGCCCCGTCATGATTGCCATGCTTCAAGGTCCCACCCCCAATTATGTCGAAGCACTACTCTACTAGAAGGCGGCAAGCTGCTGCTACCACCGGCGTGAACCGGTAGGAGCTCAGTTCGATAAGGAAGCCCGAGCCAAACGCGCGATCATTGCGCCGCAAAGTACGCGACGCATCGCGCGGCTCGCCCGGATCCCTCGCTGCGCAAAGAACGCTTGCTCGGGACGACAATCAAAACTGAAGCACCGCCGCGAACCGAGAACTGACAGCGCGCGAACTGGTATTCTATTTCGACCCAGAAGGAGTTATTGCTTTGCCGCCTGAGAAATTCAATGTCGGACTGGTTCAGATGTCGATGACGTCCGATCCGGACAGAAATCTGCAGTACGCGATTGAGCGCGTGCGTGAGGCGGCCTCGCTCGGAGCGGAAATAGTCTGCCTGCCTGAACTTTTTCAGACGCAATATTTTTGTCAGCGCGAAGACGCTTCCCTTTTCGATCTTGCCGAGCCGATCCCTGGGCCGACGTCGACGAAATTGGCGGAAGTCGCCAAGCAACTCCGGATCGTGCTGATCGCGTCACTGTTCGAAAAGCGTGCTGCCGGCGTCTACCACAACACGGCAGCCATGTTCGACGCAGATGGCAGCTTGCGCGGGCTGTATCGCAAAATGCACATCCCGGACGACCCGCTCTACTACGAAAAATATTATTTCACTCCTGGCGACCTGGGTTTTCGCGCTTTTGATACCAACGTCGGACGCGTGGGCACGCTGGTGTGCTGGGATCAGTGGTATCCCGAGGGCGCTCGGCTTACGGCTTTGCAAGGCGCCCATGTCCTTTTCTATCCGACGGCGATCGGCTGGCATCCGGCTGAGAAGGCCGAGTTTGGCGTGGCCCAGCACGACGCCTGGCGCACCATTCAGCGGGCGCACGCCATCGCCAACGGGGTGTATGTAGCTGTGGTCAACCGCGTTGGCTTTGAAACTGGAGATATTCGCGGCAAGTCGGCTCCCGGAGCTGGGCTGGAATTCTGGGGTGGGTCATTCTTATGTGATCCCTTTGGTCGAGTGATTGCGGAAGCTTCGCATGACAAAGAGGAAGTTCTGGTGGGTGAAGTCGATCTGAAAGCGTTGGAAGACGTTCGGCGGAACTGGCCGTTTCTGCGCGA
>DATNHO010000068.1:0-5944 GCA_035604895.1 Terriglobales bacterium
ACTCGGCTCGAGGCACTGCCAATGTCTACCGCCGGCCCGTCGCCCTTGGCGTTAACCACGGTTTTTTCTGGAACCAGAAAGGTATCAATCATGCCGCCAGCATTGTAACAAAAATGACTTTCACGACGTTTGTCAGCCTCCACGCACCTGGTCAAGGAATTGCCGCACCAACTTCCCCACTTCCTGAGGCTGCTCCCACGGAGAATAGTGGCCCGCTTTTGCGACTACCTTCATCTGACTGCCAGAAATGTTTTGCCGCATCAAGTCTGCTTCGGCCATGCCGGTAAGAATATCCTCGTCGCCAGTTACAATCAGAGTCGGCACGTTGATTGTCTTCAGCGTCTCCACGGAATCTGGACGCTCCGCCATGCCTCTCTGCACCGACGCCACATCTTCCGGAGACATTTTCCGCATCATGCGTAGCGCGCTTTCGACCAGGTCCGGACGCGTGCTCTGGGATGTCTTCCCCATCAGCTTGGGAATCATGCTTTGGAAGAACGGTTCTGTTCCTCGCTCCAGCACATCGGCAGCGGCCTGCAGTCGGGCCACACGCGCCTCGCTGGTATCCGCTTGGGCTTTGGTGTTGCACAGCACCAGCGCCTCTACTCGCCCGCGATGCTTCCGCCAGAATTCGAACAAGACATACCCGCCAATCGAGACTCCTGCGAATGGGGCGCGTCCTACGTCTTCGTGATCGAGCACCCGGGCGATGTCCGCGGCATGTTTTGCCATCGTCGCCGGACCCTCGCCTATGCCGGAATCCCCATGGCCACGCAGATCGGGGAGAATGACGCGATAGTGTGACGCCAGATCCTGAGCAGCTGGTTTCCACAACTCATGATTGGCCGGAAAAGGATGAAGCAATACCACGGGTGGGCCACTGCCTAAGACTTCATAGAAGATTTCCGCATCGCCGCTGGTGATTCGGGGCATCGCCAGATTTAAACACAGCCAAGGGTGAAGAGACGAATCCGGAGAAATGTTTGGCGGACGAAAGATCGAGGGCGAATCGCACGGTGCAAAACGCTAGGGATTAATCGCCTGCTGCGCTCCTGCGGGAGGCGCAAACCTCAGTGGTTCTTCCGGCATAACAATCCACGCAATCGGATACGCCAGCAGGCCCACGCCAGTCATCAGGGCAACAAACAACCAAGCCAGACGAACCACGGTAACGTCTACGTCAAAATATTCCGCGAAGCCTGCGCACACGCCGGCAATCTTCCGGTCCAGCCGTGGGCGCACCAATCGTTGTCGCGCTGTCACCGCAGCCACTCGCACGCCGCAGTAGGCACAGATATTCGCATCGTCCTGAATTACTTTGCCGCAGTAATTGCAATACATAGCCCTGCCTCCCGCTACTTAGGATACGCGTTTTTGTGCGAAAAGGTTCCCGGATGGATTCTGACGGTCCGAGATTGGACACGTGCTCACGAATGGCAAGAGACCGCGTCCAAACAGTGGCAGGCGGCGGGGAACGATTTCTCGGCCGCCTTTTGCCAATCTGAACTGTCGGCGAACTTTAATCGTATTTAAGGAAAAAGCCAGTTCGCACGAAGGATCGAAAAAACATGCAGCTCAGAGAAGACGCCCGTTACGCCCTACGACAGTTCGCCCACGCCCCCGGTTTCACAGCCACAGCCGTATTGACGCTCGCTTTGGGAATTGGCGCCACCACGGCGATTTTTTCCCTGGTGCACGCGGTCTTGCTGAAGTCCTTGCCGGTAGCCAAACCGAGCGAACTCTATCGGGTCGGCGACATCGAGAACTGTTGTGTGAATGGCGGCCTACAGGATAACTGGTCGCTTTTCTCCTACGACAAATACAAAACCTTCCACGACGGGACGCCGGGCTTCCTCGAACTTGCGGCTTTCCAGGCCGGGCGCAGCCTGATCGGCGTCCGCCGCAACGGCAGCAATCAGCCGGCGGAGTCGCAACGCAGCGAGTACGTCTCGGGGAATTATTTCTCCATGTTTGGCATTGGCCCTTACGCCGGGCGCGTCATCACGCCCCAGGACGATCGCAAGGGAGCAGATCCTGTCGCAGTCATGAGCTATCGCACCTGGCAACAGAAGTACGGACACGATCCATCCGTGATAGGGGCGAGTTTCACGATGAACGGTCAGCCCTTCACAGTTGTCGGAGTCGCTCCGCCCGGTTTTTTTGGTGACCGACTGGACAGTGCGCCCGCGTTCTGGCTTCCGCTCGCGGATGAGCCGTTGATCAATGGATCAAGCAGCATCCTCGATTTCGCGGAACAGGACTGGCTCGACTTAATCGGGCGCGTCGCGCCCGGCGCCGACACGAAGAGCAATATGAAGAACATTGAAGCCCGTATGCAGGTCGAGTTGCAACAATGGCTTCTGGGCCCGATGAGCAAGCTTCAACCTGGAGAACGGGCCGTGGTGCCGAAACAAGTGCTGCACTTGTCGTACGGCGGTGCTGGTGTACAGATGATGCGGGACGAGTACCAGAGCGGATTGCATCTGCTGATGGGGATCTCGACGTTTGTTCTTTTGATCGCCTGCGCCAATGTGGCCAACCTGACGCTGGTTCGCGCCACCACCCGCAAGCAACAGAACTCAGTTCGAGCTGCGCTAGGCGCTCCGCGATCGCGCCAGATCGGCCAAGCTCTGACGGAAAGTACAATGCTGGCATTGCTCGGTGGACTCGCAGGAGTTGGCCTTGCGTTTGCCGGGACTCGGCTCATCCTCCACCTTGCATTTCAAAAGGAATATGTAGCCATTCAGGCCACGCCTTCGTTGCCGGTACTGGCGTTCACTTTTGTCGTGGCTCTGCTGACTGGAATCCTGTTTGGCGTCGCTCCGGCGTGGATGACGGCTACGGCGAATCCGGCCGATGCGTTGCGCGGAGCCAACCGCGCCACTGGGCAAAGTACGAACTGGACCCAAAAGTCGCTGGTCGTGGCCCAGGCGGCTTTGTCGCTGGTGCTCCTGTGCGCGGCCGGACTACTAACTCAGAGCTTGAGAAACATGCGCCATCAACACTTCGGGTTCGAGACTGCCAACCGCTACATTTCGCATATTGATCCGCAGATGGCCGGGTACAAACCCGAACAGCTCATTGCCTTTTATCGTCAACTGCACGATACGCTGGCGGCAATCCCCGGTGTGAGCCGTGTGAGTTTCTCTCTCTACAGCCCGATGGAAGGAGATAACTGGGGCGAAACCGTTTACCTCGAAGGGCAAGCTCCGCCGCCGCCGGACAGCGATGAGTACAACGCGTCGTGGGTGCGCGCAAGCGACGGCTACTTCGAAACCATCGGCACCAAAATCGTGCAGGGTCGTGCCATCACCGACCAGGACACGCCCACGTCTCAACATGTGGCAGTGGTGAACCAGACCTTCGTCAAAAAGTTTTTCAAGGATCAGAACCCAATCGGAAAGCACTTTGGCAACCTGGAGCCAAAATACGCCGGGAACTTCGAGATTGTTGGCGTGACCGAGGACACCCAATATCGGGACGCCACTCACCCGATTCCACCTACATTCTTCCTCCCCGCTGTCCAGAGTTCGACCTACGAAAATCCGCGATTCGCCACCTTCGAAAACCGGAACCACTACCTGAACGCCATCGAGATACAGACGGCAGGCAATGTGCCCGGACTCGAGCCGCAGGTTCGTCACGCTTTGGCCCAGGTCAATCCTGACCTCGCTGTGATCGACTTCGTGAGCTTCGCCGAACAGGTTGAACAAAACTTCAGCCAGCAGGAAATGATCGCAAAACTGACTTCCCTGTTCGGATTGCTCGCGCTGGCACTGGCCTCGGTCGGGCTTTATGGCGTGACCGCGTACTCGGTCGAGCGCCGCACCAGCGAAATCGGAATCCGCATGGCCCTCGGTGCTGATCGGCTCAACGTCTTAAAGCTGGTGATGCGGGGAGCGTTTCTACAGGTTGGAATTGGTCTGGCGATTGGTCTGCCGGCAACCATCCTTGGAGGGCGAGCGCTGGCCGCGCAACTGTTTGGGGTGAAGCCCTATGATCCCGGCATTTTGTTGCTAACGACTGCGGTTCTGAGCTTCGCGGCGCTGATTGCAGCGGTCGTGCCCGCTCGCCGAGCCGCAACGCTTGACCCCATGCGGGCGTTACGAACCGATTAAGATCACGCGGCCCGTGCCGTCATTCTCCCCGATAGGCTTCTTTCAGATACCGATTGGCACTCTCCGCGAGCGGCGTCGTGGCATCAGTAGCCACCACTGCTTGATATTTTTTCACCGCCAGCTCGCGTTTACCTGTCACGTCGTATACCTGGCCGGCGGCGAGATTCGCCTTCTGCAATATTTCCGGATCGCCATGCGTAGCCTCATTTACCTGCTCATAAGCCGCGCCGGCGCCGGCGTAGTCCTTCTGGCTGCGTAGCAGATCTCCCAGACTGAGTGCTGCAATCTCATAGTGCAGGTCGTCATATCGCCCATCCCGCCCCGCCTGCCAGACTTTTCGATAGACTGCCGCGGCGTCCTGATCATTGCCCTCGGCTCGAAGCAGATTCCCTTCCTCCAGCGCCAGCAACACGTCATGCGGGTAGCTCTGGATCAGGCCGCGGGCGATCGGCAAGGCGTCCTGGTAGCGATGTTCACGTCGCAGAAACAGGACCAGGAGAATCTTTGCGTCGATGCTGGTATCACCTGTTCCTTGCGCGCACTCGCTCAGGTACTGCAGCCCTTTTTCTTTGTTTCCACCAATTCCGAGCATGATGGCACTCGCCCGCAAGGCCAGTGGAAGACTGCCCATGACGTAGTTGTGCGCGCCCACAATCAGCTTCGCCGAAGTGTCCGCGGGGGCAATTTCAAGCACGGTTTCGTGATCGCGTCGTGCTCCCACGGCATTCCGCAACGCCGAAAACCAGGCGTGCTCCACCATCGCCGTATAAGCTGCGAATTGGGCCCGCGTCACCCCGCGCGCGTAGAGAGCGTCCACGTCCTTGGGATTCGCGCTGAGGCTCTTTTCCTCGAGCTGCAGAGCCCTCTGAACCAAGTCCTTGATCTGCTGCTTCATCTTGGGATCGGCGGGGCGGTGGGCGGCGTGAATAAAGCTGTCATTTGCATACTCTCCGGTGTTCAGCGCCCCCATGCGATACAGCTCGCGGAACAGAACCGCGGTCAACAAATGATTTACCGCGAACGGATCGTCGGGATGCCTCTGCAGCACCTGATCGAACTCCTGCACCGAGCGGTCGTAGTCCAGATTGTAGAAGTGGTCGAAGGCCGCTTGATTCAGCGGGTCATTGGGGCGGAACGACAAACCGGAAGCCTGATCGCCCCCCTGTGCCCGTGGGGCGGCTGCAAAGACCGAGACCCCCAGAAACACCAAGCCGAGCAGGAGCTTGCAATACCGTGTCAGACGCGGAAACAAATGGGGTTCCTTTGGGTTGATCTCGTGTCTTGAGTTTATATGAGGGTCTGTGCGCTTCGAGGGCCAGAACCAAGAACATCAATTGGCCAAGACATTTGCCTGTTAGAAGCGCTGGCAGGTGACTGCATAATCAGCCTAAGTGGCTATCTTTGCCGGGGACGGGGTAATTCTTGCCCAGCACCCGCAAAGGGCGTGAACCGGGAATCCCGAGGTTCTTGCGTTTGCAACCACTTACCGTACGCGGGTTTTGGTCACTGGCTTGCGATTCGGCGGAAGGGAGATTCACATGTCCGAGGTTATCGATAACGCACCGCAGGAGTTCTGGCGTCCTCCGGTTGCCCAGCCCGAGGCCGGCGTCCCGGCCATGGTCGAGGTTTGCGATGGTTGCGAGACTGAGTTCATGGTCGGCGCAAGGTTCTGCCACGAGTGCGGGGCGGCGCGTCAGCCAAGAATCCATCCGTTCACCGCACACAGCTGGACACGTCCTTTGGAGTTTCTCCAGGTCCTCGAATTCAACAACGTCAAGCAATGGCTTGGCCTTTCCATGGCTTCGCTCATCGCCTTCTTTGCCGGA
>DATNHO010000069.1:0-21017 GCA_035604895.1 Terriglobales bacterium
TGTCGCCGCAAGGCAAATGGGTCTTTCGATCCCGTGGGCTGCAGTCCCAGCGCAAACATTCCGGCAATGCTGTCGGCTTTATCGGCGATGGAGAGAACTGCCCCCTCGACCGAACGCGGGACGGCGTCCTCCATGGATTCCGGTTTGTATTGATCGTAGATGGTTTGCGCAATCAACTGCCGGGTCGCATCCGGCAAATCAGGATCGAGTTCCTGCACGCGAGCGTACAGACCGCCCACGATCCCTTGCAGTTCGGTAAATTCCTTTACCAATTCCGACGTGAGATCGGTCTTCGCCAACATAGCCGCTTTGTGCACGATCCCGGGACGAACCGATATTCCGCTCTGGCGGATAATTTCGCAGAGCCAACTGCACAGGCGCTGCACGCGCTGGGTTTTCTCGTAATAGCTGCCCAGGTCTTTCTGAAAGGTAACGTGCTTGAGCCACACCGTCCGCTCGCGCAGCGGATGTTTCTGATCAGTCTGCCAGAAGAAGCGAGCATCATTGAACCGCGCCCGGAGCACACGTTCGTGTCCGTGACGAATAACGCCTCGTGGGTCGCCGTCGGTGTTTAGCACTGCAAGAAAATGCGGCAGCAGCTTGCCGCCCCCATCTTCGACGGCGAAATATTTTTGATGATCGCGCATCACGGTTACCAGAACTTCCTGAGGCAGTTCCAAAAACTCACGGTCGAAGCTTCCGAGGACGACCGAAGGGAACTCGGTCAGGTTCACGACCGTGTCGAGGAGAGTCTTGTCTTCGCGCCAGCGCGCGCCCGGAATGGTACGCGTAGCGGCATCGAGCGCTTTGCGAATCTGCTGCTCGCGCTCGCCGCGGCCGAGGACCTTCGCAGCACGTAAAGCCTCAAGATAACCGGAACCTGCGCTCGGAATCCGGATCGGACCTTCTGCCAGGAGCCTGTGTCCTCGCGATTGGTTTCCGGCGCGAATGCCATCAAATTCCAGCGGAATCACGTCCCCGCCCAGCAAAGCCACGAGCCAACGAACCGGCCGCACGAACTTTTCGCTCGGTTTGCGCCAGTACATGTTCTTCGGCCAGTAAATCGAGTTGATCTCTTTGGGAAGGAGTTCTGACAAGACTTCCGCTGCAGACCGGCCCTTCTTCGTGATTGTTGCCGCCAGATATTCACCCTTGGAAGTTGTCACTCTCCCCAGTTGAGAAACATCGACACCGGCCTTCCTGGCAAAAGCATGCGCGGCTTGCGTGGGCTGTCCGTCTTTGAAGGCCACGGTCGCCGAAGGCCCGTTGACTTGTTCCGTGATATCCGGTTGAGCTAATGGAATTCCTGATGCCAGAACCGCCAGGCGGCGGGGAGATTCGAAACTGGAAATTGCTCCGGTGGCGGGAAGGCGTTCGCGCTCCAGCAATTTGTGCACGCGCTCGCGCAAGTCGAGCGAAGCAGCGTCGATCATCCGCGCCGGAATCTCTTCGCAACCGATTTCAAGCAGAAAATCTGGCATATATCTCTTGACTGTGAGACCGAAAAACCACTCACGAAATCGCGGGAACTGGTTCTCTTTTCACATTCGGCTTTTTCGCCGGTTCTGGGTCTTCGGACGTCGTCTCACCCTGCTGCTGATCGACATGTGCCTTGGCAATCCCCACAGCCAGCGCGCGCACTCGGGCAATTACTCCCACACGCTCAGTCACCGAAATTGCCCCCCGCGCATCCAGAATATTGAACAAGTGCGAGCACTTCAGGCAAAGATCGAAAGCGGCCAGGACTGGAAAACGCCTCTTATTCCGCTGCCATCCGTCGCCAGCAATTTTCGTTTTGCTGATCTCGGCGTATTGATCCAGCAACGCCTTGCATTCTGCTTCGCACAACTCAAAATGCTTCCATGTCTTTTCAACATCAGCCGCGTCAAAGTTGTACACGGACAATTGCTGTTCGTCTGCGAGGCGCACATCGCCATAGGTGGTGGCTCGCCCTGTTTCCGGATCGCGCGCCCACACAATGTCGTAAATCGAATCCACATCTTGCAGAAATGCTGCGATGCGCTCCAGCCCGTAGGTCAACTCGGCTGAAATCGGATCAAGATCGACACCGCCACACTGCTGGAAATATGTGAACTGAGTAACTTCCAGCCCGTCCAGCATAACCTGCCAGCCCACGCCCCACGCGCTGAGCGTCGGCGCTTCCCAATTGTCTTCTTCAAACTTGATATCGTGCTGGCGCAAATCGATTCCAATCGCGCCCAGCGATTCCAAATAAAGTTCCTGCACGTTCTCTGGCGGCGGCTTAAGAATCACCTGCATCTGAGTGTGCTTGTACAGGCGATTGGGATTCTCCCCGTAGCGTCCATCGGCGGGCCGGCGGGAAGGTTGCACATACGCCACTTTGTAAGGACTCGGGCCCAGCACGCGCAGAAAAGTTTCGGGCGCCATCGTTCCCGCGCCGACTTCGACATCGTATGGCTGTTGCAGGACGCATCCTCGCTCAGCCCAGAAAGTCTGGAGGCGCAGGATGAGTTCCTGGAAACTCAGCGGATTGGAGTTGGCGTTGGTCAATGTGCTTGCGCTGGCAGTCAGCATTTAGCCATTTCGGTACATTATCACTTCAACGAACATCGTCTTTGGGCTGAACGCTTAGCGCTGATCGCGCTCAACTGATTCTCTCCAGCATTCCTGCCGTTACCAGCTTCTTCTCCATGTGGCGCTGGAGAGACTGCAGTAGAAACTTTCGCAGATCGGCAGCTTGCGCATTAGGTACGGTTGTCTCCGTAAAACTCTCAACCGGAGCACGCAGCATCTGCGCGGCCAGCTTCCGCGATTCTGCGGAAATTTCCGATGATGCGAGCCGCTTATCGTCGGCACACATCAACCCGTCGCTCAATGCGTGAAAGAATGCCCTACTGCCATTGAGCGTCCGCCCGCAGACGATGCACTCTGAAAACTCTGGCAGATAGCCCATCAGACGAGTCATCCACAACTCGAAATAGGTGATGGGCATCCAAACGTCAGCTCCGCGCAGCGCCGCAAGCACTGCCAGTGCAAGCCGGAAGACATCATCGTTGGCTTCGCGATCCGGCAGCAACTCGTCCAGCAACTCGGCTACGTGGCCCAGCGCAACCGCGCGCGCGTAGCTGACTTCAAACGCCAGCGGCGACTCCAGGACTTCACAGGAATCCAGCCGTGCCAACTCCTGCCGTTCGCGATCGTCATAATATGCTCGAACGTAAGTCAGAGGCTCGAGCGCTCCGCCAAATCGCCGCTTGGACTTCTTGGCCGCACGCGCCACTCCTCGCACCTTGCCTTCCAAGCGTGTGAACAGCGTGACCAGCAGGTCGGCCTCGCGTAACGGATACGTCCGCAAAACAATCGCTTCCGACTCTTTCAGCGCCATGGAAGCTCAGCAGGTAATCCTTGATTGTAATGGAGCGGTACAGGGATGGAAAGCAACCCCCCGAGTTGGTCGCGAGCAGAGGAGTTTACCGGTCAACGCTGACCTTCAACGCGCCTTCAAAGCTCTTGCCGGTACACGGAATCCAATCTGTCTTCTCTTGCGCGGCTGCGGAGCCATCAGTTCGTGGATCGCGTCGATGATCGCCTGAATCGCAGCATCGTGGCCCTTCAATCGACGCTCCAGTTCAGCCAGCTTGCCAGCAACTTTTCCGTTCGTAGACACCATGTCGCGTAAGCGGACGAACGCCCGAACCACGAACACACTCATCTCGATCGCACGCTTCGTGCTGAGTATCGTCGCCGCCATAATCGCGCCATGCTCCGTGAATGCATACGGCCGATGACGTCGCCCTCCGTGATTGGAACTTGAGGTCGCAAATTGCGACCTCAAGTTTTCATGTTCATTTGGAGAGAGCTGGAACATAAAATCTTGCGGAAAGCGCTCGGCGTTTCTCCTGACTTGCTCATTCAAGCGCTTCACCTGCACGCCATACAACTCAGCTAACTCTGAATCCAAAATGACCCGCGAGCCTCGAAGAACGAGGATCCTTGGCTCGACCGGTTTGAGCAGGACCATGTTGGCGACGCGCATAAGAATCTCGCAACGGCTTGAGGTCGTATTTTGCGACCTCAAGCGGGAATGTTCAAACATCTTACCTGCGGGCCCAGGCTCTGAAAAGGAAAAGGCGCACGCCCATGAAATAAAGACGCGCGCCCGAACCAAAATCGGGAACCCGACTTCAGCGACCGAAGTACTTGGCGTTCCGCTCGGTGAATGATTTCCACTTTTCCGGCAGGTCATCCAGCGCGAAAATCGCTGACACCGGGCAAACAGGCACACAGGCGCCGCAATCGATGCACTCGACGGGGTCGATATACAACATTTCCTCTTCCGCGTGTGCCGGCGAATCCTTCTTGGGATGGATGCAATCCACCGGACAAGCGTCCACACAAGCAGTGTCTTTGGTCCCGATGCAGGGCTCCGCTATCACGTATGCCATAAAGTCTATGTCTCCCTAAGATCAGTGGAACTTAACAGAACCGCTAATTCTAGCAAGAAAAGCCGCCAGCGGTACAGCTTTCAGCAGCGAAATAATGGGCTGGTAAAGCGGTCGAACGGTGTCAAGGCGCGCAACACCTCGAAGGGCCGTTACACTCCCACCAGCTCCCGCTCCGCGCTAGGCTCGTACTCGACGATATGCCCGGCCACCGCACTCGCCGCTACAGTAAGCGGACTAGCCAAATACATTTGTCCGGGACCGCTACGGCCAGGGAAATTCCTGTTCTGTGCGCTGATCACGACCTGCTCCGGACGAGTCGTTACGCCTGGCCCGGCGTTGATGCAAGCTCCGCAACTGGGCTCGATCACATGCGCTCCAGCTCGCTGGAAAACGTCGAGGTAGCCTTTGCGGATGCAGTAATCGCGCGTCTCCTGGGATCCAAACTGGATGTAGAACTTTACGGAGTCAGCCACGCGCTTGCCGTGTTTGAGAGCATCGGCGAGCACGAGCGCGTACATATCCATGTCTTCGTTCTTGCCTGCCGTGCAGGTGCCACCGTAGGCGAGTTCCACTGGCACCGGCGTGCTGAAATCGCGGATGTACTTGCCGTTCCCCGGATCGCCGGGCGTGGCCACCATGGGCGTAATGTCGGCTGCGCCGAGTTCGATCACTTGCGCGTATTGCGCATTGGGGTCGCTATGAAGGCCTTCGATCATAGCTTCAGCCTTCTTGCGATCCATGCCGCGGCGTTCCACCAGAAAATCCACTGCCTTGCGGTCCGGTGCAACAATTCCAGTGAAGCCGCCAATTTCAGCGGCCATGTTGGTCATGGTGGCACGTTCGTCGACGCTGAGTGCTTCGATCGCCTCGCCCGCATACTCCATCACCTTGGCCAGCGCTTTGCCGCTGCGCACATAGTCCAGGCTGAGGATCTTCAGAATCAAATCTTTCGCCGTGACGTTCGGGTGCTTCTTGCCGCGAATCACAATCTTGACTGACTCTGGCACTCTTACCCGAACATCTTTCGTGATCCATGAATTGAACACGTCGGTCGTACCGATCCCGAACGCCACGCATCCGATGGCGCCAACGTGCGGCGTGTGCGAGTCCGAGCCGATGTTTAACTGTCCGGGGAGCGCGTAGCTCTCCAGCACGATCGAGTGGCAGATTCCTTCCGAACCCTTACGGTCTTTCAATTCGCCGTGCAGTTTGATTCCCTGCTTTGCCGCAAAATCCTGCTGCTTCAGTTTGAGCTGGGTCGCCAGATCGAGCAGGCCCAGCTTTTTTTTCTCTTCGGAGATCACTTCGTCGAGAAAAGTCAGGTGGTCGCGGAAAAATAAAATGCTCGCGGGATCGTTTACCTTGGCGTCTTTGCCAACGTAGCGCTCAAAGAAAATGGAGGCCATCGGCGTGACGTATTCGTGGCTGAAGCGAAGATCAGCGCGTGCGAAGCCTGTGTCGCCCGGCTTTACGGACGGGACACCTGAATTCCCATTTTCGTCGATCATGTGTCGCGCGAAAATCTTTTCTGCGACTGTCATCGGGCGCTTCTCTGTGTGGATGGGCGGTAGAAAAACCTTCTTCTGCATGCGCGCCACATTGAAGGGAAACAGCCCACCGTACTCGATCACCTGCCGCGTGATCTCATCCTCTCCGGCAGTGAATTCGTTCAGAGGAATCTCTTCCCCCGCGCGAATCTGGTCGATCAGCGAGAAGTTAGTCGAGGTCAGCAGACCGAGGTTTTGACAGTTCTGCTTGTAGATGCGCTCGATGTTCTCCGCGATGACGACCTGAATACCGGCGCACATCTCAGCGTATGGAGACTGTTCCCGGCTCGAACCTTTGCCCCTTCGCTTGCCGCTGACGGCGCAGACAAATCCGCCATTTTTCACGTCCGAACGGCGAATGGGAAACACGCTTCCGCACTTCAGCCCCAGATAAGGGATTTCGCCCAGAGTCTCGTCGAAATAAAAACAATAATGTGCGGGCGTGATTTCGTCGGTTGAGATATCGTCGCGGAGCTTGGGATTGTTGGCGGGATTCTTCGTATCCCACGGGAGGTCCTCACCCGCAAGCTGCCGTTTGATAAGTTCTGCATCTTCTGTGAGAAAAAGAATGCGGCCCTTGAGCCGCACTTTGTCGGGGCGTTTCTCGATTTTGCGTTCCAGCAATGAATTGATCACGATCTATAACCTACGCCAAGAGTAATGAGTAACGCGCAACGCTACTCTTATTGTAACCCGTGCGAAACGTGCCCTGACGTGGATTCAACGAGCCCTCTGATGGGGCACAAATTTCAAGCGACGCCAGCACGGGTGTAGACGCCGGGCCTACAGTGGCAGTTTAGTGGTGTCCGTGCGTCCGATCGTATTTTTCTCCTGCCGGAATCGCAACGGCTAGCCGGTTTTCTTTCGGTGCAAGCGGACACGTGGCGTAGGGCGTTACCGAGCAGGGCGGACTGTACGCCCGGTTGAAATCGATCACCACGGTCCCGTTTACGACTGGGTCAGTATCGAGGAAGCGGCCTCCGGGGTAGGTGTCGGTTTTGCTGGTAAGGTCGTTGAAAACGAAAGACAGGCCCTTCGAGGGATCGCCACCCAGGTCGGTCAGTCGCACTTCCTGACCGTTGATTTTGAATACGACGACTCCGGCCACCGGCGTCGGTGTCGTGTCACCGAGAACGTTGGGAACGTCCACCGTTCTCTTTCCCTCGGAAGGTACGAAGGTTGCCGTCGCGCGATAGGATAAATCGAGCGGGAAAAATATTGGGCCGCGATAATTCTTGGCGTCCTCACTGTCGACGTCTTTCAGCCGGATGCCAATGCGCTGGCCTCGGACGATGGCTTTGAAACGCAGACTTCCTAATTCTACGGTTGTCGGATGGTCGGAAGTATCAGGCTGTAGCTTGACCTCGGTCACCGGCTTGCCGTCGATGGTGGCGTGCGCGTCGGGAGACAATTTCACCGTCACGTCCGTCCCCTGCAACTCGAAAACGCCGGCGCGCGTTGGTCCCTTGGGAAATACGATGGCGTTGCCCGCATCGCTGCCGAAAGTATTGTCACCGGCTTTGAGCCAGAACAAGCCCGCCAGGGACAGCCAATTTTGCTTGCGGCTGTCGACAAGCTCAGCTTTCCACTTATCGAATGACTGTAGGTATGCAGCATCGGGCGTGGAAGCAGACGGGCTTTTGTCCGCCGGTGCCGCAGCGGCAAACAGCAGCACGGCTATCGCCAACACAAGCGCAAGGTTCCATGTTCGCTTCATAGCAGTTTCTCTCAGTCACCTTCTAAAGTCGTGCATTTCGGGCAACGGCTCCATGTTATTCCCGCTGAAAATCTGTTCAAACTCACTCAGCAATGCTGGGTGCACCAGTCGGTTGGAGGCCAGAGTCTCACGACTATCTAACTGGAATGGCCCACCCTTGAAATCCGTTACTTCCCCTCCAGCTTCCTGGACAATCAGCACACCCGCGGCCGTATCCCACGGGTTGAGGTTAAACTCCCAGAATCCGTCAAAACGTCCGCACGCGACGCAACATAAATCGAGCGCAGCCGATCCCGCTCGCCGCACTCCATGGGTGTGCAACGTGATCTGGTGGTAGAAAAAGATATTCGGATTCTTATGGCGCTTGTGACTGGGAAATCCGGTAGCCAGCAAGCACTCAGCCAAATTCGTGGTCTTCGAAACATGAATCCGCTGCTGGTTCAAGTAGGCGCCGCTTCCCTGCTCCGCCGCGAACAATTCGTCGCGCGTCGGATCGTAGACCACTCCGGCTATCCGCTTCCCTTTGTACTCCAGCCCCATGGAAACGCAAAACACGGGGAAACCATGAGCGAAGTTGGTGGTTCCATCCAAGGGATCGACGTACCAGCGATAGGCGCTGCCGGTGTCGCGCAATCCGCCTTCTTCGCCGAGTATGTCGTGGCTCGGCCAGTGCTGGCCGATCCGTTCCCGGATCAGAGCCTCTGACTTGCGATCCGCCACAGTGACCAGGTCAGCCTCGCCTTTGTATTCCACTTTGACGTGTTGACGAAAGTATTCCATCAGCAGCGCACCGGCTTCGCGCGCGATCACTGCCATGTCTGGGAGAAAGTCGTGGCTATTCGAGGAAGATGTCATTCAGAAGTCATTCTCTCGCATGTGGCTCCGTGACGGGTCACCTGCGTCTGCCGCCGTCCTCTGCGATATACATGATTTCGTGTTTAAAGATGAAGAGGTTCGGTCCGTCTTCGCGCGTCAGCCTGACCATGTTCTTGTCGTAGTATTCGATCCATCCGTGGACGAATTCGCCGTCCGCCAGCTTGATGCTGACCGGCCTCTGTTTTTCGCCCAACGACTTCAGATATGCGGCCTCCTGCGAGGTCTCCTCGGGCGGAGTGACCTTCGCTTTCCGGGGCGCGCCGGGACCTGCTTGTCCGTTAAATGGCATATTCAACATTCTACACGCGGCCAGGGAACGGGAAGCTGCGCATCGCGCAAGGACGAAACCGAAGACATGCATTAAAGGTCCTTCGTCGTCACAGGCCAACTAGAATTCGAGCTATCGTCTCTAACTCTGCTTAGAACGCGGAGAAGACCCAAATCTTCTGTCCGCTCTACCGCTAACGACGTCAGTGACGGGTGCGCAGCGTCAGTAGCTTCAAACCACAAAAAACCGTGGCGTTAGAAACGCCACGGTTCAGGATTCAAATGAATCGAACTGGTCCTCAGAAAGATAACTTCATTCCGAACTCCGCAACTCTCGGAGATCCCTGGCCGAATACGCCAGTGCCAGCCCCTACACGAACATTCTGTTGCTGCGCATAGGTGGTTCCGTTGATTGATCCCTGGGCTCCGGGCGTGGGCGTTGTTCCATAGTAGACGCCGAGGTAGGGATTCAGGATATTCGGGGGAAGATCAAAGTTCGCGAAGTTGAAAATGTTGAAGAGAGATGCGCTTGGTTCAATCGTATATCGCTCACGGAAAGTGTGATGCCATGCGAGAGTGAGATCAAAAGCTCTAAGCCAGGCTAAGCCTACCTGACCTTGCGGAGGCGCAGAAATGAAAGGAGCTACGCCTTGCAGAGCCTGCAACTGTGCTACCGAAAACAGACCATTGGATACCAGCACCTGGCCCGCGGGAGTAGGCTCGCCACCGAAGGTTTGGTTGTAGTTGTTAATCAGAGCCCCGAGCCCACTCGCGCTCACGCTTCGACCAAACGCGCCAGTCTTCGTACCGGGCATCGGGTCCTGAGTTGTGCCATCTCCAGTGAAGTCGGTCCGGAATATCTCTCCATTTCCCAAGCCGGAGTTCGAGACGATCAGCGGTTCGGCCAGGGGACTATAGAAGTGCGAGATAATACCCAGTCGGAATCCAGCCGGCACTTCGAAGTTTCCGCCGAATGAAATCTGGTGGGTGCGATCCAGAGTGGACGGACCAAAGTATCGATTGGGATTTGCGTTGTCCGGAGAACCAATCACGAAGTCCTGGTCCTGAGATTGAACAGGGTTGGAGGGCGCGGCTGTCGGATTGGCACCGCCCGGGTTGTCAAAACGCGACAGGCTATAAGCAATCTGGAAGTTCGCACGCTTGATTCCGCGAACGGGGTTATTGACATTTTCGACTAACTTCATATCCAGACCGTTATAGGTAGAACGACCGATCGGCTCCAGGAAGTTCAGGTTGCTTACGGTTTTATTGACTCCAGGGAAAGCGCAACCTGCCGCAGGACAGTTGTGTGCTCCAAGTTCCGCTGTAGTTGTCAGACCATCGGTCGCATAGCTGGCCATCGTTGCGCCCTTCGCGATGGCACAAGGGATGCCGGCAGATCCAGCCCCGCAACCAAAAGATGCGTTGGTAGCATTAATCGCCTCTTGCGCACCTGCCAAGTTGAAGTAGCTAACGTCTCCAGTGTGGTTAAGGTCTTGCCCAAGCAGGAAGTGGGTTTCGACGTTGCGGACAAAATCAGTGGTAAACACCAGCCCGCGCCGAATTTCGTGCTGGATGCCAAAATTCATTTGTACCGAGCGGGGAGACTGATAATTGGGCCCGAATGTAAGGGGGGCCGGATTGGTGCCAAGTCCAATGCCTTGCGCCAGCAAGGTCGGGATATACCCAGGATTTGGCAACACCTTAAAGGGGGAATTTGCCTGGTACAACGTTTGCAGGGCGGCGATGTTGGCTGCCGCTGCTCCAACCGTGATCGGCGTAGTGCTTGTTCCCACCGCACAAATGTTCGCCGGAACCGGAATAACTCCGTTGGGGAAAGCCGAGGACGGGGTGACCGGAATGCCATTTGGATTGATGGTTCCGGGTGCGTTGCAAGGGGAAGCCGTCTGAAGAAATGCTCCCTCAGCCTCGCGTGTGGGACGATCGAACAAAACGTTGTTCCAGATTACATTCTCAAAGTAAAGACCAATTCCGGCACGAACTACAGTCTTGCCACTACCTTTGGGATCCCAAGACACGCCAAGCTGTGGCGCCAGATTCAGATTAGGCTGTTTGATCGGCGCACCCAGGTTTGGAAAGTATGGCAATAGACCATTGAGCGCGGGGATTCCTGGCAAATCGGAATCAGTACGGCCGGTATCACGATTGTAGCGGAGGCCGCCCTCGACTACGAGGTTGTGACGGACCCTCCAGCTATCTCCCAAATAGAAGCCGATCCGGTTGTCAGGGCCCAGTCCGCCTGCGGGAAATCCAAAAGCGGGATTGGTCGTGGAAAACCCCTGCCCATTGCCCAAGGTGATTGCCTGGACGGGGTAGTTCAAGGGATTCGCCGGGCCGCCGGGACAAGCGCCACAAAGCGCCGCGTTGTAAAGGGTTGGGTTGGAAGTTACGGTCGGGGCGATACTGAAGAAACTCGCATATCCACCGCCCTGAATGTGATTGTAGGTAGCGCCAAACCGGATGATGTGATTTCCCAAACTCTTGCTGCCATCATATTTTATCTGGTGATCGCTTTGTGGCGTGGACTGGGGTGCCAGGAAATTGGGGCCCACCGCCAACGGTCCGTTGAAAATACTGATCCCAAGATTAGAATTCGGGACGCTCACCGCAGCATTCGCAATCTGATTCTGGAACTTCAGATATTCAAAACGAACGCTGTGAGTCAAGCTGCCGGTGTTGAAATCGACCCCGACTACGTGGGATCGCGTATCGTCCTTGTTGTCGTATACCTGAAAGCTGGAGGCGAAGAAAGTATTAAACGCCGAATTGTCGAAGTAGTTGAAACGATAGAAAGCGTGGGCATTCTTCGTTAACTGGTAGTCGAACCTTCCATTGAACTCGAACTCTCGAAATGGTGAAGGGAAATCCCCGGAAAGAGCAGTGAAAGGAGCAGGCAGAGAAACCGGGGCCGACAAATTATTCAACGTGCGTTCGGCGTCAAGAAAGAAGAATGCCTTGTCCTTAATGACCGGTCCGCCCACACGCGCGCCAAACTGGTTACGCGAGAAAGGCGCCGACAAGCCTTCCGGAGCCGGCAGGGCGGCCGCGACAGAGCTATCGCGGAAATATTCAAAGCCTTCGCCGTGGAATTGGTTGCTGCCGGAGCGCGTCGTCACATTCACGGCGCCGGACGAGGTCAGTTCATTCGAGAGGTCCAGCTTCGACTGGCTAAGCTGAAACTCCTCGATGGCACTGGCAGGGATGTCCTCGGTCGTCGTTCCCACGGTCTCATCGCTGACGTCCACGCCATCAACTTCGATGCGGGCCGTGCGCCCGAAACGCCCGCCGAAGGAAATCGACGAGTATCCCACCTTAGTGGGATCGAAGTTGGTACCGTCCTGAATTTGGACTCCGGGTTCAAGCTGAGCCAGATCCAGAAAGTTGCGCCCGTTTACAGGTAAGTTCTCAATCTGCTCCGTGTTAATTACGCCTTGCACTTCCGCCTGTTGCGTGTTGACCTGGACTTCACTCCCCTGTACCTCAACGACCTGCGAAGTCTGTCCCACTTGCATACTCAGATTGCCAGCAGTCGTCACACCTACCTGAACGGTCACAGGCACTTCGCTAGTCTTGAATCCGGTGGCTTCAGCGCGAAGCACATAATCGCCCGGTGCGAGGGCTCCAGAACTGTATGCGCCAACAGAGTTGCTGGACGCGTTTATCACCCGCCCTGTCGACTTGTTGGTGATGCTGATTTTAGCTCCACTGACGACTGCGCCCGAAGGGTCAGTCACCGTTCCCTGAATGCTTCCCGTGGAAATGGTCGTTTGTGCTAACAGAAGCGTGGAAGACAGCAAGAAAGTTATCGCCAGAGCCAACCCTACAAATTTTCCGGCGTGACGGACAGGGCAGTTGAAATTCAGGGGCATCGTCCACCTTCCTTTCAGAGTCGGTTCAGAGTCAATCGAGAGTGGTTCTCGCGGATCATGCGGGACAATTGTTGATCTTCTGCAACCAATGGCTGGCTCGCCAGCATCATATTGCACACCTCGCGCAGGAAAACCGAGCACACTATTACGCAACAGCAGTGCAATCGAACGACCAAGACAATTAGTGCACACACTTTGTCATGTCATCTGCAACTGTGTCAATAGGTTAGTGGATCGTTATGTGGGCCTGGCGCTATCCGAAACGATTCCGCACGTCCCATATTCTGTAGATCAATACGGAAAATGAAATCCGGAAATAACAATAACGAGCAATCACAACGAGCGTTGCGATCAGAATTTGGACTTCGTCGTGTAATAGCCGGTGCGGTGCCGCACCGTGAACGCGGGACCTCCTGACGCCCCGCCAACTTTCACTTCGATGCGGTGAAAGCTTGAATTGGACAATCGCTGCGAAGGATAGTAAGCCAGCAGGTATTGGGTGCGCAGTTCGTCGCTGATTTTCCGGAAGGCGTCGTCGAGCTGAGGCACCGACGTGGCGTAGAAGTATTTACCCCCGGTGTCTTCGGAAATCTGAATCAAGGCGTGCTCCCCGCCCGTATCACGCCCGGCGCTCGCCTCAACCGGAACGTCAATGATGCTGTAGACAATGGCTTCGGCTTCCTGAGCGGAACGCACCGCTTCTTTATAGTCCACACGGCTCACGGTATCGCCGCCATCCGTGATCACCACCAGAACCTTCCTTCCCTTTCGCGTATCGAGCGCTTGCGCTCCGAGGTAAAGAGCGTCGTAGAGAGCAGTAGCTGATCCCATGCGAACATGGTCAACCCCGCGGTCGATCGTCTTGAGGTCGGAGGTGAACGGCACAACCTCGCTGACGATCTCGCTGAACCCGTAAAGAGCGAGTGCATCAACCGGCCGAAGGATGGTGCGCGCGAAGCGGCGCGCGGAGGACAGTTCCAGTGGCAGATCCTTGCGCGTGCTGAGGCTGGTATCGATGTCGAGCACAATCGAAAGCGGTATGGCGGATTCTTTGTCGAACACAGCTATGTTCTGCGGCTTCCCGTCTTCCAGTAACGAGAAGTCTTCCTTTTTGAGACCAGCGACAGGTGCGCCATGCTGGTCCGTGACCGTAACGAAGACGTTCACCAGCTTTACGTCAACCTTGAGCGTCGTTTCCGGATTCTGAGCGGAGCTGGCGCTGTCCGGGCCGCCGCCGTTATTATTCGGCGCCTCGGGTGACGCTGGTTTCGCCGGGGTTGAGCCGTTGCTTGCCCACGGCGGCTTGGGCACTTGGGCTTGCGAGGCTACGACCGCGATCGCCAGGAGAATAGGCAGCCGCCTCGTTGGGAAGCGGAAATTCTGCTCAACGATCTTGGCGTGGGTGCCCTCGCGAATCTTGGAGGTTCGCGTTTTCTGCAAAAGGACCTTGAACCGCAAAGCTCGAAAAAAAGTTCGCAAAGAAATTCCGCAGAGGCCGCGAAAAGGCAATCTGCTCATTTAGATGCGGACCCTTCGGAATGGCTGCCTTCGAGCCGGGGAATCCCCTCGGGAAAAGGTTCGCCGTCGGCCCAAACCGCGCCATCCTGAAAATACTCCTTCTTCCAGATAGGCACAGTGCGCTTGAGGGTGTCGATAAGCCAGCGGCAGGCATCGAAAGCGGCCGCCCGGTGGGCCGATGCCACGACGATCAGCACACTGACCTCGCCGATTTCCAATCGCCCCAGACGGTGCACTATGGCGACGGCGCGGATTGGAAACTGCTGAAGCGCCTGCTCGGCGAGCCCGTCCATCTGCTTGAGAGCCATATCTTCGTAGGCTTCGTAATTCAGATAGAGCGTGCGGCGGCCCCGAGTGTTGTCGCGAACCACGCCTTCGAATACGACGGCGGCTCCGTCCGCGGGATGCTTAAGTTTGGCAAGCACTGCCTGTGTATCGATTTTTTCGCGCGTAATCGACGAGTGAGATCGGCCTTGCTCGAGACGAGAATTGTCAGAATCCGTCAAACCGCCGCTCACCGGCGGAAGGAATGCGATCTCGTCTCCATCACTCAGTTTCGAATCCGGCCCGGCGAATTGCTGATTGATGGAAATCGCAATCGAGGCGGCAAGCTCGCCCAGCCGGGGACTAATCGTCTCGTAATGCGTGAAGACATCGCTCAAAGTGGCCTGTTCTGGCACGTTGAGGAGATCAACGTCGCGTCCTGTCAGATCCTTAAGCACGCCGAAAAATAGAATGCGAACCTGCATGAAATTCCAGTTACCGCCAACTGCAAGGTGTTGCCAGTAGTGTAACGCGAGCTCCGCGGCCATCTTTCACAAACCAACAAAAAACGCCAGTTCTTTTGCAAGAACTGGCGGCAAACCCACGAATCAGATCATCATTAGCTACTTGTGCGGTTTCTCTTCGTGCGCAGGTTGCGCAGCCCGTGGCTGAGGCGGCCGCGGCGGCGCGGCTTGGCGTTGCTGTTGCCAGGCATTGAATTTGGTCTGCTCATTCTGCTGGTGCTGCGGATTCTCCTGCACCGGAGGGGCTTGTTTTACAAGCGGATGTCCGCCGCCCCCAGCGGGCGGACGCGGAATGTTCGGCGGCGGCGCAGGGCGATTGTTTGCGGCAGTCGGTGGTGCCTGCGGACGTGCAGGCTGGCTGGCCTGTGCTTCACTGGGTCGAGCCGCAGGCTGCTCCGGTCGCGATGGCTCAGCCGGTGCTCGGGCCGCAGGCTGCGCCGGTCGTGATGGCTCAGCCGGCGCTCGGGCCGCGGTTTGCGCTTGTCCCGGAGCCTCGGTTCGCACGTTGTTCGGCTCCGCGGCTGGCCGTTGTCCCAAAGGCGCACGCGGAGGCGGGGGCTGCCGAGTCGCCACTACCTGCCGGTTCGTTACTGCCGCAGGCGGCTTCACGGTGACGGGCCGACCGGCTCCCATCACACTCTGGCGGACCGGTTGCGCCGCGATGCTTCGGGTTACAGGAGCATTTTCCAGTTGCTTCGGATCCACTTTGGCGATGTTCGCCGCGACCGGCCGCGCGTTTACGAAGGTATCGTGCGACACCGCTGTGACTGCATTGGCCACGTGTTGATTGGCGTAGGTAATCCGAGTCACGTTCGTGGTGTTGTTGTTGATGACGGTCGTGTTATAGACGTTAGTCACCTGGGTCACGGTAACCCGCGTGTTGGTGACGTTCACATTATTCACATAGCCAGGGCTGGTGCGATACCAAGGCACGAAGACTTCGCGCGGAGCCAGCGGGAACCAGGCCACGCCGACGCCGATACCAACTCCGAAACCGCCTCCGCCCGCGAATGCAACCAATGCAGGCGCATATACCGGACGAGCGTAAACCGGACCCGGTACCCAGCACCATGAAGCTCCGACAAATGCCCAGCGCCCATAGTGGAAGGGAGCGAAGCCCCAAGGCTCGTCCTCAACCCAGGTCCAGCCCCACGGCGCGACCCAAACCCAATGGCCGTATCGATAGGGAGCCCATCCCGGGCCAACGCCGGCCGGCGCCCACACCGGACCGTAATCCGCTACGTATCGCCATTGACCGTATTCGTCTAGGTCTGAGGCGCCCGTCATTTCGGGAGAAATGTAGTTGGACGATTCGGCGTGGTCCTCATGATCGTCGCGCTGAAACGCAAAGTTGTCGAAATCGTCGGAATTGGGTATCTGGTCGATCTCGTGATTCAGCTGATCCGTGCCGGTGAAGCGTGCCCGCTGACCCGCTACTACGTCGTAGGAGTTTCCGCCGCCGGTGACTTCGCCTCGCCCGTGCCATACCGTGGCATCGGTTTCAGTTCCGTCAGCATTCACATCCACGCGATATTCGCCAGTGCGCTGTACTTGAAATGCCAGGCTCGGCGTATCTATTTCGAAATGATCGTCGTCGTCGAGATGCCGTACTCTCACGATGATGGAGCCCTGCGAGAGCTTCAACTGGGTGGTGCGGTCGTCGAGATCCAGGATGGTAACACTGGTTTCCGAATCAATGCGAATCGAGGTCGAGCCAAGCTGCACTTCCGCCCGGGAATCCTTGTCAGCCCACAAATTGTCGCCCGTTGTCAAAGGACGATTAGCGACTGCTTGCACCCAATCGCCTTCGCCGCCCGGTTGAAACGAGACCGATCCGACCGAATAACTAAGCCGCGCCACGCGGCCGGGAGGATCTTGCGCCGGCCCCTGCGGCTGCGGGGGCTGTCCTTGGTCCTGTGGGCCCTGGTCCTGCGGAGGTGGCCCTTGGTCTTGCTGAACCTGATCCTGCGGCGGTTGGTCCTGCGCCGCGATTCTGAGCGGTGTTTGCAACATGAGCAATACCCCCGCCAGGACAACTCCAACTGCCACGACTTTGAGCGTTTTCATTGGCTTATGTTCCTCGCTGCGGTCGCTAAACTCCACCGCTTCACTGTGTATTAACACCTCCGAGGGCAATAAGTTCCATACCGCGGAGGCCGCACCTAAGTACTTTACCCCAAAGAAAATATGCCAGCGCCCGTTTCCGAACGCTGGCACCTCCTGTGACAACCAAGCCGAGCGTTTAACCCACCGGCTGTTCGCTCAAGACCTTTTCACGTTCTTCCGCGTCCTGCTTCTCCTGCCTCGGCGTCGAAGGAAGCGCAAGTTCCAGAACCTCGCTGATCAGCTTTACATAGTGAATGCTGAGGTTCTCGAGCTGTTCTGGCGTTAAGTCCTCTTCCACATTCATCTTGTTATCGGCCGGCAGGATGACATCGTGGACCCCAGCCCGCTTGGCCGCCAGGACTTTTTCTTTGACTCCGCCGATGGGAAGAACATTCCCGCTCAGCGTGATCTCGCCGGTCATCGCAGTCAGCGGACGCACCGGATGCCCGGTAAGCAATGAGACCAGCGCTGTTGCCATGGTCACGCCAGCAGATGGGCCATCCTTAGGGATTGCTCCGGCCGGCACGTGGATGTGGATATCGTGCTCGGCAAAAAAAGTCTCGGGGATCCCAAGGTGCTCTGCATTGGACCGCACCCAGGTCAGAGCCGCCTGCATCGATTCCTGCATGACCTGGCCAATTTGTCCGGTCATGGTGAATCCGCCCTTACCCTTCATGGTATTGGCTTCGATAAATAGAATATCGCCGCCAGAAGGAGTCCACGCCAAGCCGACAACCACGCCTGCGCGCTTGGTGCGCTCCGCGATTTCGCCTTCGCTGCGAATCTTGATTCCGCCCAGGAATTCCTGGACGATCTCGGGCGTAACCACCAGCTTTGCACTCTTGCCTTCAGCCAGACGACGCGCCTGTTTGCGGCACACCGTACCGATGTTCCGCTCCAGATTGCGCACCCCAGCTTCACGCGTGTAGTGCCGAATGATGTTGCTGACCGCCTCTTCCGGAAACTCGATTTGCTCCGGCGTGATCCCGTTCTCTTCAATCTGCCGCGGAATCAAATACTGAAACGCGATGTGAACTTTCTCTTCCTCGGTGTAGCCTTGAAGTTCGATGATCTCCATGCGATCGCGCAACGGCTCTGCGATCGGATCCAGCATGTTCGCCGTAGTGATGAAAAGCACCTTCGACAGATCGAACGGAACATCGAGATAGTTGTCGCGGAACGTAGAGTTCTGCTCCGGATCGAGCGCTTCGAGCAACGCCGAACTGGGGTCGCCGCGGAAATCGCGCCCTACTTTATCGATTTCGTCCAGCATGAAAATCGGATCCTTGGTCTCAGCCCGGCGAATGCCTTGAATGATTTGCCCAGGCAGCGCGCCGATATAGGTGCGCCGATGACCACGAATCTCAGCTTCGTCGTGAACGCCGCCCAGCGAGATGCGGACGAATTTGCGTCCCAGGGCGCGCGCGATCGATTTCCCGAGCGAAGTCTTTCCCACGCCCGGAGGTCCGACAAAGCAAAGAATCGGTCCCTTCATAGTGGGCTTCAATCGACGCACAGAAAGATAATCGAGAATACGATCTTTCACCTTTTTCAGGTCGTAGTGATCCGCGTCGAGCACTTCCTTAGCTTTGATGATGTCGACATCGCCGCCGGAAGTCTTCGCCCAGGGCAGCACTGCGAGCCATTCGATGTAGTTGCGCGTAACCCCATAGTCCGCCGCCATCGGAGACATGCGTGAAAGCCGTCCCAACTCTTTCAGCGCCTCTTTCTTCACTTCATCGGGCATTCCGGCGGATTCGATTTTCTGCCGCAGTTCTTCCGTGTCCCGCGCGCCTTCGTCCTGCTCACCCAGTTCTTTCTGGATGGCCTTCATTTGCTCACGCAAGTAATATTCGCGTTGCGTCTGCTGGACGCGATCCTGCACTTCCGACTGAATCTTGTTGCGCAGTTGCTGGACTTCCAATTCCTTCGCCAGATGCTGATTGATCTTCTCCAGGCGAACCCGAACGTCGGTCGTCTCCAGCGTGTCCTGCTTATCCGCAGTCGAAAGAGAAGGCAGCGAGGACGCGATGAAATCCACCAGGCGACCCGGCTCTTCAATATTCATGGCCACGGTGGAGAGTTCGTCGGATAACGTCGGTGATCCTGCAACGATCTGCTGAAACAGAGTCAAAACATTACGCTGCAGAGCTTCGACTTCGGAACTCTTGGGCGGAATCGCCTCTGGGACTGAGTCCACTCGCGCCCGCATAAACGGCGCGAGCTGGGCAAACTCCACTAGCCGCACCCGCTCCAGACCCTCAGCGAACACGAACAGGCTCTGGTTGGGCATTTTGACGACTTTGTGCACCACCGCCAAGGTTCCAACGGTGTAAAGGTCGGTCGGTTGCGGCGTGTCAACCCGGGCTTCCCGCTGGGCCACCACGACGATGGTCTTGTCCTCGCCCAGGGAGTTGATCAGCTGGACAGAGCTTTCCCGGCCCACCGTGAGCGGCAGCACGGCGTGCGGAAACAGCACCGTGTCCCGTACCGGCAGAATCGGAAGCGCCCGGTCTTCTGGCTCGGTATTCCTTGTGTTTTCTTTGACTTCTTTCACTTCTTTTGCATTGCGCTCAGCGCGTGCTGATTGTGCCATGATTTCACCTTGAGTGTAGTATGCTCAAGTTTGATGAGATGAACGCCCCGGAAGATGCAACTGGCCTCCCGGAAATGATTTTCATGAGCTGATGAATTCTAAACCTTCCGCAGACGGTTTGCACCCAACCAAAGGTACAAGGTACAAGGTGCTGAGTCCTCTGGGCACAAATTTCCTTCAATCCTCGCTAAAGCTCTTTCTCCAGCACAAACGCGTCCACCCCGTTCGAGTAATAACGCGGAATCATCTTCACCACGCTGTACTGGTGCCGCTTGTAAAAAGCCAGGGCCCCCGAATTGTCCACTGCGGTTTCGAGAACAACACTGCGGCACTGCGCGGCACGCAAACGATCTTCAGCCGTGGCCAGCAACTTTGAGCCGATTCCGAAACGCCTGTTTTCATCCGGCACATCAATAGTCAGAACATGACCAATGCCGCGCCGGTTGGCTTGCGCAACGATGAAGCCCAGAACTTCCGACGGAGATTCTTTGATCGGCTTGTTGTCGCTGGCAGGGTTCGGCCGAGTCCTCTCAAAAGTGGCTGATTCCGCAACCACGGTAAAAGCTCCCCGCAGTCGAATATAAGCAGCCAGTTCCGCGCGCGAGTACGCGATCCCGGGCGCAAAGCACTTCTGATCAATGCGCCACAGGCTGTCGAAATCCTCGGGCCGAAACTCTCGCAGGACAAATTCCACCCCGTTATTGTAGCTGTCGGGCTTCATCTATCCCGGCCTTCTTGATGACCCCGTGAGAGTTATGAATCCAGCAAAAATAGTCCACGAAACTGTTGCCCGCGCTGCACCCCAAGACGTACCATTCGCATCAGAGGATATATTGTGGGGCGACTGTTCCTCATTGACGCGGCGGCCGCCGTCGCCTTGGTGGCAGTTTGGTACTTCTGCCTGGTTGGTTACAACCACCGCCGAGGAGCGAAAGCTTTGCGCTGGGTGGAAGCCGCATGCTCGCATCGCGGCCAGGTAACCGAAGCTCACTGGATCGGAGGTTCCCGGCTGCAGGCGCATCTGCGGTTCGCTACCCACTGGTTTGAGAATGCGCGGGTGACCATCCGCCTTCTGCCGCGCCCATTACCGGTTCAATGGCTGTTGAGTGTCTGGCACAAACAAAGAGAAACGTTGACCTTTGAAGCCGACTTGGACTGCGCTCCCGGCATCCGCCTCGAAGTCCTCCGCCATCGCTGGCTCACCCATAGCGACAATAAGCTGGTACGAAAATCGCGCGACTGGACGGTCGTCCGTCCCGGCCCCGTCGTGCTTACCACCTGCACC
>DATNHO010000070.1:0-44704 GCA_035604895.1 Terriglobales bacterium
CTGCTGCTCCATTGCACACCCGAGCCAAGTATTTTTGTGGACCCATCGTTGTACGTTCCGATGGCGCTCTCCTGCACGGTAGCGCCCTGGTTGATGGTCGCCGTCGGCCCAACAGCGATAGAGGTCAACACCGGCGCGACGAAAAACCCGCTGCAGGCGACTCCCACCGCAAACAGGAAGAACGTCGCAAACGCAGCCACGAGTTGAAGTTTCTTCTTATGGCTCAGCATTTTAAAAAGCCCCCGGGGAAAACCGTCTTTCGCGGTTATCCACAAGCGGCGCCTATAAATTGTAGCAGAGAAGATTCCCGGCCAGCGCACCCACATGTATCCCTTTGTGCACGGCGGTACCTGTCCTGTTACGACGCGCCAAGTTAAAGAACGCCAATGCGTGGCAAGAGTTGCGGACTAAATTCCAGCACTTAGCAGTTGGCACTTAGCAGTTGGTTAGTCGGGGCGGTTTCGCTACGGAGGCTCCGCTGGCTAAATGCCAAGTGCTAAGTGCCAAATGCTGCTTGACGTCATCTCTCCGCGTAGTATCCATCTCTCGTTTGCACGACCAGCTCCTTCTGTTTCGTCACCAGGCTGATCTTATGGTAAGCAGCTTCGGCATTCCCCTTGTCGGGCGTGTAGCCCAGGTTGTACTGGGCCCGCAGTTCCTCGGCGATGCTGTCGTAGATTTGGTCGATCGCCAGCTTTTTCGAAACTTCGTAGAGACGGCCCCCGGTTTCTTTTGAAATCTGATCGAGAATTTTCTTGCCGTCCGGGTGGGGTTCCTGCTGAGATCGCCCGCCGCCTCGTCCGCTGCCGCCACCTCCCGGAAAACCTCCGCCCGGCCAGCCACCGTGCCGTCCCATTCCACCGCCTTGGTGGCCAAAGCCGTTGTTCTCCTGACTTTTGTCGGCGAACAGGATGGAGTAAACCACGGTATCTGCGCGCTGGGCGGCCTCGATGGTGCTTTGTAGCGACTCCTTGCTCCCACGGTCGACCCCGTCGGAAAGAACGACCAGCGCTTTGCGGCCTTGCTGCTTCTTCATCAGTTCGTCAGAGGCCAGGAAGATGGCATCGTAGAGCAGCGTGCCGCCGCCCCTGCTCATCCGCGGTTGGCCGTTCCCGGAGCCGGGAGAAGACTGCGGATCGGAGGATTGCGGATCGGACGATCCACCGCTGTTGCGCTCAAGTTGTGGTGTGTTTAACAACTCGAGTCCCTTTTGCAGTTGGTCACGCGACGAGGTGAGGTCCTGAAGCAGTTCAACTTCGCGGTCAAAATGAATCAGGAATGCCTTGTCCTTGGCGTCGGTGAGCATTTGGTCGAGAAATACTTTGCTGGCATTTTTCTCCTGATCGAGAACGTTGCGCTGGCTCATGCTGGTATCGACGAGCAGGCCGAGGGTAAGCGGTAGATTGGTGTCCTGATCGAAATACTTAATCACCTGCGGGCGGCCGTCTTCCTGAAGGACGAAATCGTCCTTGGTCAGATTACGGACGATTTGGCCCTTCTTGTCACGAACTGTGACAGGTAGAGTCACGACTCTGACGTCAACTGCCACAGTGGCGACAGGCTTGCCAGCCGTATCCTGAGCATCGGCCAGCGAATTGACTATCAGAAGGGAGACGAGGGCGAAGCTCAGCCGGAGGTATCGTGACATGGTCGGCACGGTGATCATTGAGGGTGTTCCTCGGGCTGAATTCCCATCTCTTTTCCGATCTCGAACTGCTCCGCCTGAAAACCGGTTAAAGCCTTGTCCAGTTTGTCCACGACCGGGGCAATTCTTTTGTTGTCGATCTTTGACCGCCCCAGCTCTTGAGCAAGAGCCTTGCTCTGTTTAGAGACATCCGAGTTGGCTTTGCTTAGTTTCTTAGTCAGAACTTTTAGGCCTGACTGTTGCGAAGTAGAAAAGCTTCGCACAAACTGCAGGTTGCTGCTCTGTGCCTCGTCCACCGCGTCGCTTAAGCCTGCGTAGAGGGAGGAATCGGGTTCCTTTGCATGGTCGGCATGTTCGATAACGATTTGCGCCGCCTTTCTGGCGGCTTCCGTGCTCTTGGTCAATTCCTTAAACTGGGCAATCTGCTCCGGAGTAGCTTGCAGCGCAACCGCGCGATTGAAATCAGTGATGTCGCTGTTGGTGGATGGGTTAGGTGCGCCAGTCGGAGGACGCCCCGTGCTCACGCCGCGTCCTCCATGTTGGCCCAGCAGCGTGCACGGGCTCACCAGGAGCACGATGGCACAGACCGGCGCTGACAATCGGTTCACGACACTTTCACTCTGACATGGTAGCGACAGGAATGCCAATCCCCGGTAAAGAATCCGTAAAGGAAGGTAAAAGCTTGTAAACTCGACAGGCTTCTCTCATGAGAAAACGATTCAGTCTGCGGCTGTTGCTCGTAGTCGTTCTTTTTATTCCGTTCGCGCCAACGGCGGTGACGCAAGCCGTTCGCGTCAACCCCGGCGTTGTGCCCTGGGTTTGTGAACGCTGCATTCGCGCTCACGAAGAATTTCTGGCTTCGGATGCCATGCAGGGGCGGGGCAGCGGCACCCACGACGAACTCGTGGCCGCGACCTACGCGGCGTCGGCGTTGCGGCAGTATGGCATTGAACCGGCCGGCGATCACGGTAGCTACATTCAGGTTGTGCCAATCGGTCAGCCGAAGGCCGCTTCTCAATCGCAGTCAGGTGTCACGGCGCCGCGAGGCCATGCTTCTGTCGAAACGGTCACTTGGAACGCGGTGGGAATACTTCGCGGGAGCGATCCATCTCTGCAACACTCTGCGATTCTTCTTTCAGCTCATCTGGATCACCTTGGAATCGGCACTCCCGTCAACGGCGACAATATCTACAACGGCGCCGACGATGATGCCTCCGGCACGGCGGCTGTGCTGGAGTTGGCGCGATTGCTGAGCCGGGGACGGCGGCCGCGGCGCACCGTCATCTTCGCGCTGTTTGGCAGCGAAGAGCTGGGCGGGGTGGGCTCAACTTATTTTAGCCAGCATCCGCCGCTGCCACTGAAAGATATTGCCGCGAACCTGGAATTAGAAATGATCGGCAGACCTGATCCCGCAGTCAAGGGCGATACTCTTTGGCTGACAGGATGGGACCGCTCGAATCTCGGTCCCGTGCTGGCGGCGCACGGTGCGCAGCTGGTGCGTGATCCGCATCCCGCTGAGAACTTCTTTGCGCGCTCGGATAATTTCGTGCTGGCGCAAGCAGGAGTCGTCGCGCAAACGATATCAAGCTACGGCTTGCATAAGGACTATCACCAGCCCAGCGACGATTTGGCCCATCTGGATTTCAGGCACATGGATGCGGCAATAGCATCGCTTGTGGCGCCGGTAGAATGGTTGGTGAATTCGAGCTTCCAGCCGAAGTGGAATGTGGGTGGAAAGCCGTAGAGGAGCAATTAGCATTCGGCACTCAGCATTCAGCCGACGCTGAGGGTTGTGGTAGTCACAAGAAACCTTTTCGGCCGAGTGCTGAATGCTGAGTGCCGAGTGCTTCCTTCAGTTCGCTTTCTTGGCCTTGCTGATCTTTTCATCAATGGGCTTTCGGCCCGCGAAGCCCTCGGCGGTGTCGTGCCAGTGCGTGATCGCCTGTTCTCCGAACTTCCAGCAGAGCAGCACGATTTGGCCGTCAACTTTGCAGGGAAAGTCGAGCAGTCCGATATCGAGATCTTTGACTTGAACGCCGGTGGCGTCGATTTCGGCCAAGGCGTCCTTCACCCGCGGGATAGTCTTCTCGCGCTCAGCTTTTCGGCGAGCCATGTGGACCACGTTGACCAACAGGCCGCCTTGCAGAAAAACCCGGTGCGCGAGTTCCTGAAGTTCAGTGTCCACGGCCTCGATCAGTTTCTTGCCGTCAATTGCGGTGCGCAGCAGCGACTCCAGCACGGGTAGGAGAGATTGGGCTTCTTCCAGGGTAAAGGTTCGGTCGGCCATAGGAGTATGGACCCATTCTAATTCATTCGGACGGCGGGTCGTTAGTCGTTGGTCGTGCGTCGTTGGCCCAATTTCCCCCCACGTTGTTGTTCTCGCCAACGACCAACGACTATCGGCCAATGACCCTCACTGGATTTCCAGCATCCGGTCCAGCGCAACTCGCGCCCAGTATTTCACTTCATCTTTTACTTTGATCTGATTCACGACGTTGCCTTCGACCAGGTTTTCCAGCACCCAGCACAAATGCTGCGGCGAAATGCGGAACATAGTGGTGCACAGGCAGCCGGAGTCGTCGAGCGTGATGACCTTTTTCCCCTCGGACGCGAATTCCTTGCCCATGCGATTGACCAGGTGAATTTCGGTACCGACGGCGAACATGGTTCCGGGGGCTGAGTCGCGAATCATCTTTAGCAAGCCCTCCGTCGAGCCAATGCCATCGGCTTTCTGGCAAACCTCCCATCGACACTCCGGGTGCACGATCACCTGGATACCGGGATACTTGGCGCGAACATTGTCAACGTGTTCTGGCAAAAAACGTTGGTGGACGGAGCAATGGCCCTTCCACAAGACTACTTTCGCTGCGCGCAACCGCTCAGGCGTCAGTCCGCCGTTAATTAAATAGGGATCCCAGACGACCATTTCATTCAAAGGAATGCCCAGGTGGAATCCGGTGTTGCGGCCAAGGTGCTGATCGGGAAGGAAAAGAAGTTTGGGAGTCTTGGCAAAGCCCCACTCAAATGCGCCCGATGCATTCGAGGATGTGCAAACCACCCCGCGGCGTTCTCCGCAAAAGGCTTTTATCGCCGCGGTGGAATTCATGTAGGTGATGGGCGTGATGCCCTCGCCGGCGTCGGAGGTGAGTCCGGCCGCAATCAGCTGCTCCCAGCAATTCTCCACCTGGCTAATTTCCGCCATGTCGGCCATGGAACAGCCCGCGTTAAGATCGGGCAGAATCGTTACCTGGCCGGGACGGCTTAAAACATCCGCACTTTCCGCCATGAAATGCACGCCGCAAAAGACGATGTACCTTCCGCCGGCGCGTGCTGCCTCGTGCGAAAGTTTGTAGGAGTCGCCGCGGAAATCGGCGAAGCGAATGACTTCATCGCGTTGATAGTGATGTCCGAGAATCACGCATTCGCGGCCCAAAACCTCGCGGGCGGCGGCAATGCGTTCGTCCATGGTGTGATCGGGCAGGACGAGGTAATCTTCCAAGCTGCAAACTGGTGCCGCGGTTGCCATTGTCATGTCTCGCCTTCAGCCCCAGATGCGAATGCGATTGCGGTTATTCCGCAAAGGGCGAACGCTGATCCGGAACGGGGATGTTGAAAGCTTCCAGCGGCTCCAGTCGATTCACTGCGCGTCGTTTGAAAATACGCCGCGCCCAACCGGCGGGGATGTTGAAGCCACTAACTCTTCACAATAGTTAAGATGCTCAGCGACAGCGGAAAGTGTCGCTTTTTTCGAGCGACCCAAAGTAACCCCGCAAGTAACTGAGTATCTGAGGTTATTGTGCACTGTTGGAAGGGCAGAACGCAACTGAGGCTCATTGCGGGACGGCGTTGGCGATTGCCGCGACTTCTTTGCGTCTCGTCCAGAAGTAAAGGGCGCAGGCGCCAACGGTCAGCACCATTCCCACACCGAATTCGGTGGTGATGTATAGCGACCGACCTACCGGGGCCGTGATCCGGTCAAAAATTGCCTGAATGAAAAGATTGTGGCTGGCATGAAGCACACACGCCGTCCATAGGCTGCCAGATTTCAGCCGGAGCCAACCGAGTATGTAGCTATCCCCGATCACCATGAGGGTGAAGCAAGTCAGGGCGAAAACCGGCTGCGTTCCTGCGTTGTAGTCGGCAAACAACAGCCCCGGATAATGCCACACGGCCCAGATGCATCCGCTCAGCAGGCATCCCAAAGTAAAACCTGTTTGCTGAACCAGTCGAGGAAGCAGAAATCCTCGCCAACCAATTTCTTCGCCCAGAGCGCGAGCCATGCTACTGACAACGCCCACCGTCGCATAACACGGTATTGCTAACAAGAGAGTCACGACGCGCGGAGATTGCGGAAAACCAAAGGCTTGCCCCAGCGAATCGGCAAACGCAGAGAACGCGAACGAGCCGGGAATCAGCGCCCACGTCGCAATGTAAACCGGCAACGCATAAATAACGGGGATGAAGTAGGCCCACGCTTGATACTTTGCAGGCCGCCAATTCCAGCCCAGCGTTGCCAAGTCAACCCGAAAAAGCCAGCACGTGGTCAGCGCCGCTAACGCTGGACACCACATCACCAGCGACACTGCCAGCCCATTCCCGGCGCCGATGTGCCCAGAATGAATCATTACGTACTCCGGCAGACTGCTGAAAACGAAAACCAGCGCGAGATAGGCGAGGATTTGTTTGGCAAGCGGTCGCATGGTGCGGAATCTTATCACCCCGGTTGCACTTCCGAACGGATCGCGTTGTTTCAGCGGGTTCTGCCGTGCGATGGGTCGGCCGTAGTCGCCGTATTTACGTCGATGTGCAAGTGTTGCGCGACGCTGATGTCCGGTGGATAGCAGTTTCCGTCGGAGTTGTAGTTTGCCGGACAGCGTGCCGCAACCTCAGGTCTCTTGGGAGACTGAGCGAATTGCCACACGTCGGCGAATGAAATGCCGCTGTCTGCCGCACGCGGCGCTCGTTTCGGAAACGCGCACCCGGGCGAAGGGGGACAGGCATCGTTCGTGACCCAGAACACGATCTTTCTAGCGCCAGCGCCCTGGCGGATGTCGTCGGCGGTAACAATGTCTTCGCCACCTTCTTTTGCTGCTGAAATGCCGGAACAATAAATGCCTGAGCCAAAACCGCCCGCGGCCACACCGTCTACCCAGGCATAGATGTAGGCTTTTTGCTCGGGCAGCATCCTGCCGCCTTGCTCTTGATCGAGGAAGATGATCGTTCCCGAAGGGAAGCCTTCCCTTCGCGCCGCCGACACAGCCACCTGCGCATCCGACTTCCCTAACTTCGTCGCATACGAGACCGACTTCAGCTCATTGAACAGCCGGCCATTGAACAGCACCAGAAATCCGAACCCGGCAGATTGCAGCGTCTTTCGCTTGCCACTCCATGTATTGCTTCTCGCGCTCGGCGGATGGTTCAGCCAAAAACCGCTGTAGGAAAACGTCTGGCGAAGAATCTTGAGGTTCTGGTCGCCGGGGTAATTGTTTCGGTCAAAGCCCAGATAAGCAGGGGCGTTCGTTGCGGGAGCCGATTGTGGCCTGGCAGTTCCAACCGATATTGCAACTATCACGGCGATCGTCAGCGCAATTGTTTTCACGCAAACGATGTTACCGCAACCGCACAACATCGTTCATCGGCTCAGGGCCATGATACATTCTTCGCGGATTCGCCAAACCTCGCTTACAGTCCGTCCGACAGTCCCGGTTTCAGCTATCCATCGCGACAAAAAGGCTCGGTGAAAAGTCTCTTTGTAATTCCCAATCTGTTCGGGAGCGATGTCTTCCTCGTGCAGAAAGTGCGCACTCTCCTCGGCAGCCTGAGCGTCGATTTCGCGCGTGACGTCGATTCGATTGCCCCGGAAACGGAGGTAACAATGCGCTTCAGGCAGGCTCACTAATTGATGTTTCTTTAGAACAGGCCCAACACCGGGAGTGTTGCGCTCGTGCATCTCGTAGATTCCGAGCACGAGGGTCACGCCCAGACCTTGTTCCGCGGCAAGCCTGCGAAGAAGAGCGTGCTTCGTACTGCAGGTCCCGCGACGTTCGTGGATTACGATCAGCGGATCGCTAACGTTGGTATTCCGACCGTACGGCAGACGACTGACAAATTGCGCGGCTGCTCGATAGTCAAGCGTCCCGACTCGAACGAAAGCACTCGAGATGTCTCCTGCTGGTTTCAGCACGACCGGATCAAATGCATCCCATGAGCGCATCCTGAGTTTCACCCTGCGAGCCGCTATCCTCCGATGTGCACCATGGTCCTCGACGCGGGCACAAAATCCGGCTCGCCGATGTGGTGGCGCTCTTCTTTCCTCTGCACCACGCCGCGGATGAACTCCACCAAGTCTTCGTCCGATGCGCCGTGGAGCATTAATTCGTGCAGATCGTGGTCCCACACCGAAAAAAGGCAGGTGCGGATCTTGCCGTCGGACGTAATGCGAATACGGCTGCAGTGTCCGCAGAAGGGATGGGAAACCGGAGCGATGATTCCGATTTCGCCGATGCCGTCGTCGAACCGATAGCGGCGCGCAGTCTCGCTGCGCGCATGCGGGATTTCGACCAGCGGCCGGTACTCCGCCATGCGTTGCACAATCTCATCCAACGTAACCACAATGGCGGGTGACCATGTTCGATCTTCCTCGAGCGGCATAAATTCGATGAAGCGAACGATCACCCCTTCTTCGCGGGCAAACATGCCGAAGGGAATGATCTGATCTTCATTGAAACCCCGCATCAACACGCAATTGACCTTGACTGGCCACAGACCCGCGCGCCGTGAAGCCCGGATTCCCGCCAGCACGTGGTCATATCCGTTGGGCACGCGCGTAATGCGAGCGAAGCGATCAGGGTCGACCGCGTCCATGCTCACGGTGATGCGATTCAGGCCGGCATTCTTGAGCGGCAATGCCATTTCAGCGAGAAGATGGCCGTTAGTCGTCATCGCGAGATCGAGTGCTTCGCCGTCGGCGGAACGCAGCTTCGCCAAGTCGCGTAGGAAGTCAACCACGCCGCTGCGCAGCAACGGCTCTCCACCCGTCAAACGGATCTTCTTGATTCCAAGCGCCGCAAATATTCGGGCCATACGCAAATAGTCAACAAACGGCAAATCACCGTACAGCGCGCCTTCATTGCCGGTCCGGCAATAGACGCACTTGTAATTACAGCGATCCGTGATGGAAATTCGCAGATCGGTGATCGCGCGGCCGAATTTGTCAGAAAGAATCACGGTCGTCGGTCGATGATCGTCGGTCGTTGGCTAGTTCGTCGCTGGAAGTTTTGCCAACGACCAACGACCAATGGCTAACGACTGCTTCTGGAAAGGAGACACGCAGGCGGAACCTTCCGGCAGGCGCTTCCTTTCCAATGTGCTCCTCGCAAAGCACGGGAGGCGCGGGCGTTTCCATCCGCACCCTCGGGACAGTGTGGCGCGGGCGCTCTCGCCCGCGTAAACTCTCTCCCTCGCCGTCGCAGCCAGGGTATGCCCCAGAGGCCGCGACAGTCGGAAACTCTGCCTTGAGTATAAACCTTGAGTGTTTCAGGACTCCGTTGATCCGCGAGAACTCGCGCAGATCCGCGGCGAAGTGATTTTGTGTTAAACCCACTCACATGCCGTCGTAGTTCGGCCCACCGCCACCCTCGGGCGGAACCCACGTAATAATTTGATACGGGTCCGCGATGTCGCAGGTCTTGCAATGCACGCAGTTTGAGGGGTTCAGGCTGATGCGCTTACCGTTGGGTTGCTCGGCGTCGTCGACCATTTCGTACACGTTAGCAGGGCAGAAATTCTGGCAGGGGCTGCCGAATTCTTTCACGCAGCGCGTGTTGCAGATGTTGGTGTCGTCGATGAGCAGATGTGCTGGCTGATCTTCTTCATGCTTTGTGCCTGAGTGGTACAGGTCGGTGAGCTTGTCGAAAGTAAGCTTGCCGTCGCCTTTCGCCGGACCGAGCAGATGGGCTTCGTTGCCGCCCTCGGCGGGCAACTCGGCAAGCCTCTTCATGTGCTGATAGCCGGCAGTCCCCGGATACCGGTTGCGCAGTCCGCGTCCGCCGGTGAATTGCTGGATTCCGGCATGGAACAGGCCAGCGAAGAATCCGCGTTCGAATCCCTGGTGAAAGTTGCGGACCTTCCAGAGCTCATCTTTGATCCAGCTGGATTCCACTTTCGTCTGGAACCCGCTCAGCACGGCGGCGGAAGAGTCATCTTTCTTCAGCGCTTCGAAAGCAGTTTCAGCCGCCAGCATTCCGCTCTTGATCGCCAGATGAATTCCTTTGAGACGCTGCGAGTTGAGGAAACCGGCCGAGTCGCCGAGAATCATCCAGCCATCACCCGCGACCGGCGGAATCGCCCACCAGCCGCCGTAAGGCAGCGACTTCGCGCCGTAGCGGATCATCTTGCCGCCTTCGAGCAGTTTCGCGACAAACGGATGCTGCTTGAAATCCTGCAACACGTGCTGCGGATCAAGACGCGGATCAGGATAGTCCAGGCCGGTGACAAAGCCCAACGAAACGACGTTGTCCTTCGCGCCATAAATCCAAGCGCCACCATATTCTCTTGTCGTCAGCGGCCAGCCCATGGTGTAAATGACTTCGCCCGCCGCGATGCGTCCCGAAGGGACTTCCCACAATTCTTTTACGCCTTGGCCATACGTCTGCGGATTGCTGTGCTTTGCCAGATCGAATTTCGCGATCAGTTGTTTGGTCAGCGACCCGCGCGTGCCTTCCGCAAGGATGACAACTTTCGCCTGCAGATCGTATCCCGGCTCGAAATTTGACTTAGGCTGGCCTTCTTTGTCCACGCCCTTGTCGTCGGTGCGGACGCCGGTCACGCGGTTGCCGTCAAACAGTAGCTCTGACCCGGCAAAGCCGGTGAAGACGGTAATTCCGGTCTCCTCCACCTTGCCGCCCAGCCACTTCACAAACCGGTTCAGCGAGATGACGTAATTGCCGTGGTCGCGCAGCGGCGGAGGCGTGATGGGAAACTTGAATTTGCCTTTTTCGGTTAGGAAGTAAACCGCTTCCTTCGTGACTTCGGCGTCGAGTGGAGCTTCTTTCTCGAATCCCGGCAGCAGTTCGCGCATAGACCGCGGATCGAGCAGCGCGCCCGAGAGACAATGCTGGCCCACCTCGCGCGCCTTTTCCAGCACGTAAATGTTTTCTTTACTCAGTTGCGAGTCGGGATTTTTCGCGTTGTGCGTGTCGATGAGCTGCGAGAGACGCAGCGCGCACGCCATGCCTGCAGGCCCGCCGCCGACGATGACAACATCGGCGGGCATCTGCGGACGTTCAATACCTTCGATCGGTTTGCGAAAGATCAGCATTTAGCAATTAGCCTTTAGCGAACCCACTACCTTGCCGAGAATTAATAAGGGCATGAGCAGTGTCAGCATGGGATGCCTAGCGGTTTGCCAGACTTGCTATCTCCCCCAAGCCGAGCAACCTTTGGTCTGCCGTCACCAGAGTTAACTTCAAAACCTTGGCGGTAGCCGCCAGGAATCGATCTGCCGGATCGGCATGAGGCAAGGACAGGGCGAAGCCAGTGCGAACAATTTCCTGAGTTAGCGGCGCCTCTCGCAGCTGATCAGCAGCGCGCTCGACCCAAGCCAGCGGATCGCCCACACGAATGCGGCCCTTTTGCATCAGCGCAAGAGCTTCCCAAACACTGACCGGAGACAACCAGAGATCGTTGTCATTGTTCGACAACTCTCTCGCTGCACCCTTTCCTATCCGCTTCGGATCCAATTTGCTCCAAATCCAGATATGAGTGTCGAGAAGCAGGTTCAATCGCGGTACGCCTCAATGTCTTCCAGGTCGATGACAGGAGAAACGATGTCGCCCACGATCTCGGCGGTGCCGATCATGTCTCCCAAAAACTTTCGCTTGCGGTCGGGTCCGGCCGGAACGACTTCCGCAACTGGGCGACCATGACGCGTAATCCGCAGAGGCTGGCGTGTTTTGTGCACTCGTTCAATCAGGCCAAGACACTTGGCTTTGAATTCGGAGATGGAAACATCGTCCATGACCACTATTCTATCTATGGTCAATAAAATAGTCAATTCACGGATTCTCTGTCGAAACCAGGCCAATCCACGCAGTAATGAGGCCGCCTTACCCGCCTGTCTTTGCCTTCTTCACTTCTTCGATGAGCGGCGGCACGATGTCGAACAGATTCCCCACCACGGCATAATCGGCGATCTCGAAGATTGGCGCTTCCGAATCTTTGTTAATCGCGATGATGGTGCGCGAACCTTTCATCCCAACGATATGCTGAATGGCGCCGCTGATGCCCAGGGCCAGATACAGCTTGGGCGCGACCGTCTGGCCCGAGGAGCCGATCTGGCGATCCATGGGCAACCATCCAGAGTCGCAAATAGGGCGCGAAGCGGCCAGCTCTCCGCCCAGGGCCTCGGCAAGCTGCTTCGCCAGTTCGATATTCTTCTGCTCTTTAATTCCGCGGCCGACCGAAACAATGATTTCGGCTTGTGTGAGATCAACTGCCTGCTTGGCTTCTTTGAAAACTTCCTGCGGCTTGTTGCGGATAACTCCGTCCGTAAGCTGCACATTCACGGTCTCAATGGGAGCTGCGCTGGCCCCAGCTTCGGCCTTGTCCCCGCGAAAAGCTCCATTCTGAAAAGTGACGAACCAGGGTGCGTCGCAGGTAAAACTGACATCCGCGGCCAGCTTGCCCTGAAACATTTGCCGGGTAAAGACCAACTTGCCGCCTTCCTGCTTGTAGCCAACGCAGTCGCTGATCGCCGTGCGTCCCATAGCCGTAGCTAGCTTGGGGACGAAATCACGCACCTGGTACGTGTGCGGCATCAGCACCAGCTTGGGCTGTTTCGATTCGATGAATTGCTTCAGCGCGGCTGCAAAGGCATCCGGGGTATAAGGCTCGAGTTTGGGCGACTCAACCGCGTAAACCTTCGAGACTTTCTTGGCGGCAACTTCGTTGGCGAAATTCGCCACGCCGCTGCCGACGACGGCGGCCTCGAGGGTCCAACCCGTATCAGCCGAAAGGGCTTGACCCGCGGTGAGCGTCTCCCAGGAGACGCGGTTCAGTTTGCCTTCGCGCTGTTCGACGACGACTAGAATTGTGTCAGCCATAAGTGAGGTGTTCTAAGATCTCAAAACTCAGTTCCCGGATTTCAGCTATCAGTTTTCAGTGGCCGCTACAACACGCGCACTTCGTTGCGCAGCTTGTCCACCAACTTCTTGGCCACTTCGCCGGATGAGCCTTCCAGGAATTCCGTATTCTTGGTTTTCTGTGGCACATAAAGCCGTTCAATTTTCTGCAAATTCCCCGTTATCGCCGGCTGCACGTCCGCCATCGCAACCTTGCGCAGTGGCTTGTTCTTGGCCTGTTTGATACCGATGAGCGTGGCATAGCGCAGTTTGTTGATGCCGGACTGGATGGTCAATACGGCGGGCAGCGGCATATCCACGAACTGGAAGTAACCGGCCTCGAGTTCGCGCTTTACGCGAATGCCAGCATCGCTTTTCTCGATCTGCATAATGATGGTTGCGTGAGGCCAGCCCAGCAGTTCCGCCAGCACTACTCCGGTTTGCGCATAACCATAGTCGTCGGACTGCAATCCCGTAAAGATCAGGTCGAAGCCCTCGTCTTTGATCGCGGCCGCAAAAGCGCGGGCGGTATTGAGCGCGTCCAGGCCAACGAACGCGCTGTCTTCGAGGTGAATGGCGCGATCAGCGCCTTTGGCGAGGGCTTCGCGCAAAACCTGCTGGGCGCGTGGCGGGCCCGACGTGATTACGACGACTTCTCCTCCGTGTTTCTCTTTTTGCCGCAACGCTTCTTCTAACGCATAGGCGTCAGGCTCATTGACTTCGTAGGAAACGTCTTCGCGAATCCAGGTGCCGGACTCATTGAGCTTGAGCGGCGCATCTTTCTGTGGCACCTGCTTCATGCAAACCAAAATCTTCAAGCGAACGCTCCTCGTGCCCGGCTGGTCGAATCTGCTCGCCAGACGTTGCAAGCAACGTCTCTACAGAAACCGTCAACCAGTCATGGGCAAACTGTTAAGTATAAACGAGCGCCGCGGAACAGAGGAAATGCGGCTGCGAAAAAGCGGAAAGCTACTCCGTAAACACGACCGACTGCACTCCGGAGATCTCGAAGCGCTTGCGGCAGCGCATATTCTTGCAGGCCATCATGTCATCGCGGCGCAGCATGTAGGATTTGGCTTTGGCGAAACGGGCGCGGTCGCGTTCGTCGGCGCGCCCGGGAAGTTGATTCTTCTTGGTTCGCACCAGCCAGCTGATTTCATACTCGGCGGCTTGCTGGCAATGCGGACAATTCAGCGTCGCCATCTTTTTTTCCGGCCGTTCGTCAAAAAATTCGCGTTCTTCCATATTCGCTTTGTATTATTGCACGTCACTGCGGGATCAGCTATGGCAAGATGAGAGCAATGGCAAGGAAGAAAAAACCGAAGCGATTCACTGCCGTGGAAGCCGTCAAGACGATGGCTCGGGAACAAATCGGAGCGCCTCCGGCCTCCAAGGTAGTTCCCAACCGGAAGAAAAAACAAACCGAGAAGCACAGGCCAACGTTCGGCAAACTGCTCGACGAAAGCTAAATGGGGGATCCAAACCTCAATGCGCGGGCAATCAACAGAAGCTACTCGCTGCCAGTGGAGCAGACCACATTCGCCGTCATAGTTCCGGTGACGATTGCCCCAGACGAAGATATTCCTCCATCACTGCTGTTCTTCGTTACCGTCGCCGAAATGATGGTACCACCGCAAGCCTCTCCGGTAGCAGATATCAGACCTGTGGAGTTGACGGTCACCATCTGAGGTGTATTGGATGTCCAAACAACCTGGTCGGTTATATCCTTAGTCGTCGGCGGATGGGTGTAGGTACCGAGCGCTCTAAGCTGAACGTTCAATCCCCTATCCTCGATGACGGGAATGTTGGCAGCGCCGAAGGTTTCTATCGCGGGTGTAATCGTGATGGCGGTTAACTGCTGGCCACTCCCGCAACTGCTCACGAGCAGAGCCACGGCGAAAACCGCTGTCACCCCAAAGTGCTTCCGAATCATGCATTCTCCCGAGTCAAAAACATTCCTGTCCAATGTAGGGGAGTGAGCGTCACTTTAGTAGAAGAACGCCCAAAAATCAATAGCTGACTCAACCCTTCCGGTGACCATTGGTGTCTCCGATTCTCACCGCGGCGGCCACGAATTTGGCGAATCGCCGCACGTCCCGTTCCGTGGTGTCGAACGAGCACATCCAGCGCACCACCGACCGGTCCTCCTCCCACACGTAAAAGAAGTAACGCTTCAGCAGCTTGGCGATGGCCGGACGCGGAATTTGTGCGAACACTCCGTTGGCTTCCACCTTGTAAGCGATCTTCACTTTCGAGATCTTGCTGACTTCCCTGTGTAGCATCTCGGCCATGCGGTTCGCGTTCTGCGCGTTCTTCCGCCACAAATCATTCGAAAGCAAAGCCTCAAGTTGAGCTGCGATGAAGCGCATTTTCGAAGCCAGTTGCATCCCTTGCTTGCGAAGATAAAGGAAGTCTCGGCTGAATTTCTTATGGAAGAAGACGACTGCCTCGGCGCCCATGGCCCCATTCTTAGTGCCACCGAACGACAAAACGTCCACACCTAGGTCACGCGTAGCTTCACGCAGGGTTAAGCCCAAGCTGACGGCCGCGTTGGCAATTCGGGCGCCGTCCATGTGCAGAAACATGTTACGTTCATGGGCGAAGCGCGCCAGATCGCGAACTTCTCGCGGCGTGTAAACCGTTCCTATTTCGGTGACTTGCGTAATCGAGATCACACGTGGCTGCACGTGATGCTGATCGCCGATGCCGTGGTACACACGGCGGACGGCCTCGACGGTGAGCTTACCGTCCCTGGTGGGAATCGGAATGAGTTTGCAGCCGGTGAATTTCTCCGGCGCACCACATTCGTCAGCGTAAATGTGGGCCCCCTCGGCGCAAATCACGGCGTGATAGGGTTCCGTCAGCGCCTTCAGGCTCTGGCAGTTCGCGGCCGTGCCGTTGAACACGAAGAAAACTTCGACATCGGGACCAAAGTGCTGTTTGAATTTACGGACGGCAGCCTCGGTAAAAGGATCGTCCCCGTACCCCACGACATGCCCCCGGTTTACGGCGGCAATGGCTTGCAACATCCTGGGATGAACGCCGGCGTTATTGTCGCTGGCGAAACCACGGACAGGTGTCATAGCATTAACAAATGTAGCAGACTGAAGAGCCAGTACAGTCCATAGCCTGCTAGCGGTAACTTTTCTTTCGCTTTCGAGTCTAACGGTGACGATACGACATCTGGCTTATCGACTCTATTCGCTGCTTAGATAAGCCTCGGTGGCTCTAAGGTTTGCGTGTTGCTACACTGAGAACAGGCCGGGAAACAGGACACGGGAAACAAATGGGAAGGATTTTCAATTCGGATGCTCGCGGTGTTCTGCCGCCGCATAAGGCTCTGGCCGCCTCCCTGTTGGGAGGTTTAGTTCTCGTTGCGCTAGCCACAGCTTGCAGCGGGAACTCCGTGAACGGAGCGGCTCCCCAACCAGACTCGGCCGTTCCCGTCAAAATCCAGGTGGCGCAGTCGGTGCCGATCACTGATACCACGGAATACGTCGCCACGCTGAAGTCGCGGGACTCGGCCGTTATCATGCCTCAGGTCGAGGGGCAGATCACGGATATTTATGTGCACTCCGGTGATCGAGTTTCGCCCGGCACCATCCTGATGCAGATTGATCCCACCAAGCAGCAGGCTACCGTAAACAGTCAGGAAAATGGTCGGGCGGCGCAAGAAGCCAACCTGGCCTACGCGCAGCAACAGTACAACCGCGTGAGCGCACTGGCCGCGGCCGGAGTAGTCGCGAAGCAGGACCTGGATCAGGCAAAATCGGCACTCGATACTGCTCAGGCGCAATTGAAATCGCTGGACGCACAAGTACAAGAACAGCAGGTGCAACTCCACTACTATCGCGTGACCGCTCCTTCGACCGGAATCGTCGGCGACATTCCGGTGCACGTAGGCGATCGCGTCACTACGACCACGACACTCACCAGCGTCGACAAGCCGGGCAGCTTGGAGGCTTACGTCTACATTCCAGTCGAGCGTTCGCCTCAGCTCAAGCCGAACATGGCGGTGCAAATTGTGAATGGAAGCGGCGAGGCCATGGCAGACAGCCGCGTCACCTTCATATCGCCACAAGTGGATAACACGACGCAGACAGTGCTGATCAAGTCACGCATCGCTAATAACGAAGATCGGCTGCGCAATCTCCAGTTCATCCGCGCCCGAGTGATCTGGGGAACGCATCAGGGGCCGGTCGTTCCGGTGGTGGCGGTATCGCGTGTTGGCGGACAATACTTCGCTTTCGTGGCCGAGAACGAAAACGGCAAATTGGTAGCGCATCAGAAAGCGCTTCGCCTCGGCGAAATGAACGGGAACGATTATGTTGTGCTGGACGGCATCAAGCCCGGCGACAAAATCATCGTCTCCGGAGTCCAGTTCCTGGTGGACGGCGCGACCGTAGCGCCGCAGGGGTAGACCTCAGGGTTCAGGCGTCAGGCTTCGGGCGTCAGGTTTTTGTGGAGAAGCGTGAAGCCGGAAGCCTAGGCCTGAAGCCCGGTTTTTGGGATTGCAATGTTCGTCGACTTCTTCATACGACGGCCGGTGTTCGCTACTGTTTGCGCGCTGCTCATCATTCTCGCGGGCGCAGTCGTAATTCCCACGCTGCCGATAGCCCAATTTCCCAATCTCGCGCCGCCGCAAGTCAACGTCAGCAGCGGCTACGTAGGCGCAAGCGCGCAGACCGTCGAGTCCGCCGTCACCATCCCGCTGGAACAGCAAATCAACGGCGCGCAGGGGATGAAGTACATGACCTCCGACAGCGGGAACGACGGTTCCAGTTCGATTACCGCGACCTTCGAACTCGATCGTGATCCGGACTTGGCAGCCGTGGACATTCAGAATCGGGTGAACACGGCGCAAGGACGTCTCCCGAACGCCGTCAAAGCCACCGGAATCACCATTACCAAATCGTCAAACGACTTCGTCTTCGGCGCGGGCGTGTATTCAGCGGATGACCGCTACGATCCGCTGTTCATGAGCAACTACCTGGACGTCTACGTGAAAGACACATTGAAGCGAGTGCCGGGAGTTGCCGACGTCATTATCTTCGGCGAGCGCAAGTATTCGATGCGTTTGTGGCTGGACCCGGTGCGCATGGCGAGTCGCGGCCTCACCGCCAGCGACATGGTGAACGCCCTGCAAGAACAAAATGTGGAAGTCGCTGCCGGGCAGGTGGGCCAGCCTCCAATCAAGGTCGGACAGCAGTTTCAGATCAGTGTGCGCGCGATCGGGCGGCTGAGCGAGCCCACGCAGTTTGAAGACATAATTCTTAAGGCAAACGCCGATGGAACTCTGGTGCGCCTCAAGGATGTAGGTCGCGCAGAATTGGGCGCCGAGGACTACAGCTCCGATTTGATCTACAACGGACATCCCGCCGTGGGTGTCGCGATTCTGCAACTTTCTAATGCGAATGCCCTGGACGTGGATCGCCGCGCTCTGGCGGAGTTGGATCGGCTTTCGAAACACTTTCCGCCCGGGATGAAATACGAAAATGCCTTCGACACCACCGAAGCTGTCGGCGAATCAATCCGAGACGTGCTCGTCACTCTGATCGAAGCCGTTGTCTTGGTCATTCTGGTGATCTTCATATTTCTCGAAGATTGGCGAAGCACAATCATCCCGTCGGTCACGATTCCGGTCTCGCTGATCGGAACTTTCGCCTTCGTCAAGCTACTGGGGTTTTCCATTAACACTCTAACCCTGTTTGGCATCACACTGGCCACTGGGCTGGTGGTGGACGACGCAATCGTCGTCATCGAAAACATCGAACGCCACCTCCAGGAGGGCGAGCACGACGCGCACAAAGCCGCCTCAGTCGCGATGGGGGAAGTTGCGGGTGCCGTGATCGCCACGTCTCTTGTGCTGGTTGCGGTGTTCGTGCCGGTCGCGTTTTTCCCCGGTACAACCGGCATTCTCTTCCGGCAATTTGCGCTGACCATTGCGTTCTCGATCTCCATTTCCGCGTTCAACGCCCTCACCCTTACGCCCTCACTCTCCGCGATTTTGCTCGGTCGCGTGCATGGAACGAAAGGATGGTTCTTCCGCCACGTTGATAGCGTAATTAGTGCCGTCACCGACGGATACCGGCGCTCGTTGCACGCTTTTCTTCGCTTCCGCCTAGTCGCAGTGGTCTTGTTTCTCGCGGGACTAGGGCTCACCTTCGTCATTTTTCAGCGCGTGCCCAAGGGCTTTGTCCCCGACGAAGATCAAGGTTATTTCCCGGTAATCATCCAGGCCCCACCCGGCGCGTCCGCCGACTATGTCAGGCAAATTGAGGACCAGGTGAGCGCAATCATGCGCGCGATGCCGGAAATCGAAAACCTTTTTGCCATCACCGGCAACGGCGCCCCCAACCGCGGAATCATTTACGCCGGGCTGCAACCGTACTCGAAACGCCAGGGCAGCGAGCATTCCGCAGACGCGGTCGTGAACCGGTTACGCGATTCCGTCTCCAAAATCACCGGAGCGCAGGTTCTTTGCTTTTTGCCTCCTGCCATCCAGGGTCTCGGCCAGTTCGGCGGTTTCCAGTTTGAGGTGCAGGACCAGGGTTCGCATACTTTGGAGGAATTGGCGAACGCCACCCAGAGCATGGTGCGCCAGGGTAATGCCGGCAAGGATCTGACTGGCTTGTACAGCAGCTACACCGCGAGCGATCCGCAATTTCTGGTCACCATTGATCGCGAGAAAGCCAAGAGCCTGCATGTGCCTCTGCAGCAGATCACGGATACTCTCGGCGTCTACATGGGCTCCGCGTACGTCAACGATTTCGATTTCAACAATCGTTCGTATCGCGTTTACGTTCAGGCCGACAAGCAATTCCGCTCGCAGGCCAAAGACATGAAGCAATATTACGTACGCTCGGACAGCGGCGCCATGATCCCGCTCGAGAATCTGGCTAGCATCACGCAGACTACGACGCCGCAGGTAATCAGCCACTACAACCTGTTTCGCTCAGCGGAGATTGACGGCTCGCCGGGGCCGGGCCTTAGTTCCGGACAAGCCATCACGGCCATGGAGGACTTGAGCAAGAAAGTTTTGCCCCACGGTTTCACTTACGAATGGACAGGACTGTCGCTCGAAGAGCTGGCGTCAGGGAGAACGACTCTAATCTTATTTGGCCTGGGCGTTTTAGTTGTGTATCTGACGCTCTCTGCGCAATATGAAAGCTTCGTGCTGCCTTTCATCGTGCTGCTCGCAGTCCCCATGGCGCTGCTGGGAGCGCTCGGCGCACAAGCCTTGCGAGGCTTGCAAAACGATGTCTACTGCCAGATCGGGCTGGTGATGCTAATCGGCCTGTCGAGCAAGAACGCGATTCTGATCGTCGAATTCGCCGAACAGTTGCGGGAACGCGGGCTCCCATTGGTAGAAGCCACCGTGGAAGCAGCCAGGATTCGTCTGCGTCCTATTCTTATGACGTCGTTCGCATTCATCCTGGGCGTAGTGCCGTTAATGGTGGCCCATGGCGCTGGCCAGGAAGGCCGCCACTCGGTTGGCACCACCGTGTTCGGCGGCATGATCATGTCAACCGTCCTCAATCTCTTTTTCATTCCCGTGCTCTACCTGATCATCGAAGGATGGCGGGAACGAGGTAAAGCACACGTCCCACAACCAGCGCCGGTGCCCGCGGATTAAAGCGGCTGCACGCGTGGAGACAGTCGCCGCCGGCTGTCCGGCGGAGCGAAGCTTTGCAGAGTGGCCAAGCCGTTTTATCCATGGTATAGGTGAAGCATGGAGATTCTTACTGTCACTCCATTCCTCGACTATTTTGAGAAAATCCGTTCGCGTACCATGCGGGTAGTTGCATGCATTCCACCCGCACAAGTGGAATGGCGCTGTAAAGAAGGCAAATTTACTTTGGGCGATCTGGCACGCCACATCGCGTCCGTAGAGCGCAACGTGTTTGCGGAAGCCGTGGCCGGCGGACGCAACCGCTACGCGGGCTGTGGGCGCGAACTGGCCGACGGTTACGACGAAGTGGTCCGCTACATGGAACGCATGCACTCCGAGTCCATGAGCATCGTCTCCCGGCTTAGCGACGCGGACTTGCTACGGAAGTGCGCCTCCGCAGACGGGACACCCATGGCCACCTGGAGGTTGTTGCGGGCGATGACGGAGCATGAGATTCACCACCGTGGCGAGCTTTACGCTTATCTCGGCATTCTCGGCGTCGCCGTGCCGCCGCTCTACGGATTGACCTCGGAACAACTGCAAGAAATCGCGTTGAAATCGCAGCCCGACCAGGCGCGGCAGGCGACGTGAATCCAGCGGATCGCATGTCAAGGTGGAGAAGAATTCACTTCTGCCACTCCCTCGTCTCCGTGCTGCTTCTCGCAGGATTCGCCTTCGGTCAGACACCTTCCGCGAAGAGTCCGCTGCCCAAGTTCGAAGACGTTGCCAAACAAGTTGGCTTGACCGTCTCCCACATTTCATCGCCCGACAAACGCTACATCGTGGAATCAATGAGCGGAGGCGTGGGTCTGATCGATTGCGATAACGACGGTAAACTCGACATCATCACGGTGAACGGATCCACGGTCGATCGCTACAAGCAGGGCGGCGATCCCATGATTACGCTCTATCACCAGGACGACGGCTTCAAATTCACTGACATCACCAAATCGGCCGGACTCACACGCAAAGGGTGGGGCATGGGCATAGCCGTCGCCGATTACGACAACGACGGTCTGCCCGACATTTACGTGACGGGCTTCGGCGGCAACGCGCTCTACCACAACCTGGGCAACTGCAAGTTCGAAGATGTCACAGAAAAGGCGGGAGTGGCGGGGGGAGGGTTCAGCACCGGCGCTGCCTGGGCCGACTACGATCGCGACGGCCATGTCGATCTGTTCGTCTCTCGCTACGTCCACTTCGACGTGAACAAACTGCCCGACTTCGGAAAAAACGAGGAGAACTGCAGTTTCAAAGGAATTCCTGTGCAATGCGGACCGTGGGGCATGCTGGGCGAACCCGACTTGCTCTTTCACAATCGCGGCGATGGCACGTTTGAAGAAGTTTCCAAAAAGGCAGGCGTCGACGATCCCAACAAATACTACGGCCTGGGCGCAATCTGGGGCGATTACGACAATGACGGCTGGCCCGACCTATACGTCGCCAACGATTCCGGCCCGAACTACCTCTACCACAACAAACGCGACGGCACGTTTGAAGAAGTCGGCATGCTCTCAGGAGCGGCGGTCAGCGGCGATGGTTCCGAGCGCGGCAACATGGGTGTGGACTGGAGCGACTATTTGCATGAGGGCCGGCTCTCCATGTTTGTCACCACGTTTACCGAACAGCCCGACAGTTTGTATCGCAACCTCGGAGCGCAGGGATTCTCCGAAGAGAGTTACGCAGCCCACCTGGCCAAGCCGACGTATAACCCCGTAGGCTGGGGCACCGGGTTTTTTGACATGGACAACGACGGCTGGCCCGACCTGTTCGTTGCCAACGGCCACGTGTATCCGCAGATGGATCAAATCCCAGGCGCTCCCCGTTATCGCGAACCTATGCTGCTCTTCCGCAACAACCGCGATGGAACTTTCGAAGATGTTTCCACCGTACTCGCCGGAATACCGGACGCATCGCGGCGCGGTGCAGCTTTTGGCGACCTCAACAACGATGGCAATATCGATATTGTGGTGATGAACACCGGAGAGCCGCCACTTCTGTTGGTGAATCAGGGCGGAAACAAGAATCATCGCGTGCTATTTAAACTGATAGGAACAAAAAGCAATAAAATGGCGATCGGCACGCGAGTGACGGTAAGAGCAGGAAAGCTGGTGCAATTCAACGAAGTTCGAGCCGGAGGAAGTTATCTCTCGCAGAACGATCCGCGGCTGCACTTCGGTCTCGGCTCCGAAGCTAAAATGGACGATGTAGAAATCAAATGGCCGAGCGGCAAGGTTGAAGTGCTGGACGATGTCCCGGCAGATTTCATCTATACGGTCGTAGAGGGCGAAGGCATTCGAGCCAGAACAGCGCTACCCGCATTGTGACCCACCATGCTTCCGTTCAAATTGGTCTATAGCGACGACTACTACCTCCCCATCGGCGCGCACGTCTTCCCCTCCGAGAAGTATCGCAGGGTTCATGATCGCTTGATCAAGACCGGAGTCGCCGAAGCCTCGGACTTCGTGACCCCGCAACCCGCATCCGATCAGGATGTACTCCTGGTTCACACCCCCGCTTACGTACAAAAGTTAAAGACAGGAACACTGTCCGCTCGCGAAGAACTGGAGATGGAAGTTCCTTACTCGCCGGAACTGGTTCGAGCGTTTTGGCTGGCGGCTGGCGGCTCAATTCTCGCCGCTGATTATGCTTTGCAGAATCGTGTCGCTATCAACATCGGCGGCGGATTCCATCATGCATTTCCCGACCACGGCGAAGGCTTCTGCGTGATTCACGATGTGGCCGTCGCCATCCGGCGCATGCAGCGGGATGACCGAATCACTCGTGCCATGACCGTCGATTGCGACGTTCACCAGGGCAACGGGACCGCCGCAATTTTTGCCGGCGTACGCGTTCCCACGGGACCGCTGCCCTCGACCTCCGCTTCCACCCTGAGCCCTACCGTGCCTGCGAAGGTGCGCAATGCCCATGCGGGCGATGTCTTCACCATCTCGCTCCACCAGGAAAATAATTATCCGATGTGGAAGCCTCCATCTTCGATCGACGTCGATCTTCCCGACGGAATTGGCGACGACGATTATCTGGCATGGCTCGACAACGCTCTCAGCTCAGGCCTGCGCCAGTTCGATCCGGAGTTGATTTGCTACATCGCAGGCGCTGATCCGTATCGCGAAGATCAACTTGGCGGCCTTGCGCTGACTATCGAAGGATTGAAACGCCGGGACGAACTGGTGTTCCGCGTAGCCCGCGCTCGCAATATTCCGGTGATGGTTACTTTCGCAGGCGGGTATGCGCAGCGCGTCGAAGACACAGTGACGATTCACTGCAACACGGTGATTGCGGCGAAAGAAGTGTTTTGCCGTTAGTGTGCTTGGCACGTTTTCCCATTTTCCTCCAGACGGCGATAAAATCTTTGGCTCACTAAAATCGGCATCCGATATGCGGATTAGTTGCACAATCTTGCAACTATCGATAGCAGCGCCAGAAATGTTGCGTGAGTTCCGCGCTCCTGGCCGATTCTGTTTTGTCACGGTCCTCAGCGGATGTACAATCCGATGGCTCTGGACTCTTGAGTTTTAGGTTAATCCAAGTCTGAAGCGAAATGAAACCAAACGGAGGATGACAACAATGAAGACTTTCACGCCCGTACTACTTTGCGTTGGAATGCTGGCCCTTACTTGCGGCACGCTGGCAGCCGAGGACGCGCAACGCTCCCCCCAACTTGGAATTGCCCAGCGTTCTCCAGTCGTCCGCGAGGCGGACGCACCGCCAGCGGGACTCAAAACGATATTCACCAACCTAGGGTCTAAAACTGACGCCTACGACGACGGCACGGGCTACTATGTAGCAGGCACGTCGTCGACGGCAGAGCCTTACCAGTGGATTGCTAACCCTTTCACCCCAGCGAAGAATTCCACCGTGAAGGAAATTGAGATCGCGCTCGTTTATGACAATTCTGGGACGAACGCCGCAGAGGTCGCCCTGTACTCTGACGCGAGCGGCCTGCCCGGCAAGGCGCTCGAAAGTTGGGATGTGAAAAACCTGCCCATTTCCGGTACCTGCTGCAAACTGGTAAAGGTAATCAGCAAGAAAGGTATAAAGATCAAGAAAGGTACGCAGTATTGGGTGGTCGGAAAGACCGATAAGAAATCAGCCACTTCCACCGACCTATGGGATTTCGTCTATAACCAGGCCGTTGGTCCAATTGCGTTCATTAGCGCGGCAACGTCCAATAAATGGACGTTGTATTCGGCAGGCTCCACGCAAGCGTTCGCTGTGTTCGGCACCGAGTAAGTCATCTGTTAGCTTGATTGAAAGATTGACCCGTATCGATTGCTTGAGCCGCTGGCGCCGGGCGCCTCGTAGGCCCCGGTGCCAGCGGCTTGGTTGTCCTGCAAGGGCCATTGAATGAGCGCCGACACGGCCCTACTGCTCGACTGCTAAAATAAACCCCAAGCATCTATGTTCGAGAATCTCTCAGAAAAGCTTCAGCGTGCGTTCAAGACCCTGCGCGGCCAGGCTGTCCTCAATGAAGAGAACATTCAGGAGGCGTTGCGCGAGATCCGTTTGGCGCTGCTCGAGGCCGACGTCAACTTCAAAGTTGTCAAGCAACTGATCGATCACATTCAGGAAAAGGCCATCGGCCAGCAGGTGCCGACTGCCTTTTCGCCGGGCGAGCAGGTCATCAAAATACTGCGCGACGAGCTGATCGAAACTCTCGGCCGCGATACCGCGCGCCTGAAGTTTGCCTCGCAGCCTCCCACCGTGGTGCTGATGGCTGGCCTGCAGGGTTCCGGCAAAACCACCACTTCCGGCAAACTGGCAAACTGGCTCAAGAATGGCGGACATAGGCCGTTGCTGGTTTCAGTGGACGTGTACCGCCCTGCTGCTCGTGAACAACTTAAAGTTGTGGCGCAGGCGATCAAAGCCAACATCTATGAAGGCGCGAATGTCGAGGCTAACACCGCGACCGTCGAGCGCCTGGCGAAAGAAGCGCGCCGCGAGGCTATCAACACCGGCTGCGACGTGCTTATCGTCGACACCGCCGGACGACTTCACATCGACGAGCAACTGATGGACGAGATGCAATCGCTCAAGCGGTTGCTTAATCCGCAGGAGATTTTGTTCGTCGCCGATGCAATGACTGGACAGGACGCGGTCAATTCCGCCGACGAGTTTCACAAGAAGCTTTCGCTGACGGGTGTCGTGCTCACAAAAATGGATGGCGATGCCCGCGGCGGCGCTGCGCTTTCCATCCGTCAAGTCACAGGCCAGCCCATCAAGTTCATCGGCGTGGGCGAAAAATACGACGCGCTCGAGCCCTTCCATCCCGATCGCATCGTCTCGCGCATTCTCGGCATGGGCGACATTCTCTCGCTGATTGAAAAAGCCGAACAGAATGTCGACAAGAATAAGGCTCAGGAGATGGCCAGCCGCGCACTTTCAGGCGATGGCTTCTCGCTGGAGGATTTCCGCGATCAACTGCGCCAGGTAAAAAAGATGGGATCGATCCAGAACATCATGGGGATGTTGCCCAGCATCGGCCCATTCGCCGGATTGCAGAAACATGCTGACAAAGTCGATGAAAAACAAATCAACCGCGTCGAGGCCATCATCAATTCGATGACCGTCCACGAACGCCTGCACCACGAAGTCATCAACGGCAGCCGGCGCAAGCGCATCTCGCGTGGCTCCGGCACCAGCGTGCAAGAAGTCAACAACCTCCTGCGTCAATATGCCCAGATGCGCAAAATGTTCAAGCAGATGGGCAAGGCAAGCTTCGCACGCAAACTGGCCGGCATGAAGTTACCGGGGATGTGAGACCGGTAGCCGACGGTTGAAAGCTGCTCTCATGAAATGGCGTTCTCTCGAAGAAGCGGCGGTCGCCGAAGACGCTCGCTCACTGCGCGAACAATTTGCCGGGCGCAAAGAACTGATCGCCAAGTACGTTCCGCCAGGAATTCAAGCCATCCACGCCCGCGCGGTGGCGCAACTCAAAGAAAAAGGAATCGTCGACCACGCTCCTTCAGAGGGTGCAACGGCACCTCACTTCGCACTCCACGACCACAACGGCAAACCGCTCTCGTCGGCCGATCTTCTGCACAAAGGTCGCATGGTCATCTGCTTTTTTCGCGGACGCTGGTGTCCCTTTTGCGTTGGTCAACTGGAAGCCATGAGCCTGATCGTGCCGCAGATCGAGCGGTGTCAAGCCTCGCTCATCGCGATTTCGCCGCAGACCGTCCAGCAATCGTTTTTCATGGCCGATCAGCACAAGCTGCGCTTTCCGCTGCTCAGCGACCCCGGCAACCGAGTAGCTCGTCAGTTTGGATTGGCGTATCGCGTCCCGGACGATCAAGAGAAGGTATATCGGCAGGTGTTCATCAACCTGCCTTTCGTGAACGGGGATGAAACCTGGGAACTCCCTGTTCCTGCGACCTACATTCTTGATCGCGACGGCTCAGTGATCTACGCCTCAGTCAATCCAGACTACGCCGAACGTCCTGAGCCCTCCGAGATTCTCCAGCGCCTGACCATGCTTAATTGACCAGGGCTTAATAACGGCAGCGACGTCGGATCAAAAGAACAGCGTTCCCCTCGTTGTCGATGAGGAACGCTGCATGAAAAATCAGGCCGGTATGTTGGCTACTTGTCGTACTGCATGCAAATTTGCAGCTGATGAAGGGCTTCGTCCGTGGCTCTGATTGCCTCCACTCTGTGGCCACCGAAGTCGTGCGCCGCTTCCTGCAGGTGGTGTTTCGCATTCTCCAGCGCGTGGATTGCCGCCTGAATCTCGGGATGCCGCCCGCCCTGTGCTGGCGATACCGGAGACAGTGCCAACAGCAGCGCGAAGATTGCCGCTAGACTCATCACTCTTGCCTTCATTGCTTCCTCCGTGAGAATACTTCGTCCAGCTTAAAGGCGCGGACCGGCCGTTGTCGAACCTACTGACACCCCATAAGCTCCCAGTCGTTAACAAACCCTATCGCAGCCCCAACCGCGATGTAAATAGCTTGCGGGGTGTCTCACGCGGTACCCTTCGGAACAGCCACCCGCCGGCAAAGGGACATCAAAGAGCGATCGGAACCTGATTGAATACGACAGTGGCATCGACCCAGCCTTTGTCGTTGACTAATCTGGACCCTTGCCAATCCCGCCAACTTCTGCAAAAATAACAGTTTGCCTGAACCCTGCCAGAAGGACTAGGAAAGGAACCAAAGTTCTGTGTTAATGATTCGTCTGTCGCGCACCGGTGCGCGTAAACAACCGCATTATCGCGTGGTCGTAATTGAGAAGGAACGGGCGCGCAATGGCCGGCCGGTCGAAGTGGTGGGAACGTACAATCCCCGCACCAACCCTGCCAGCATCGAACTCAAGCGCGAGCGCATTGATTACTGGGTATCCAAGGGCGCCAAAATGTCGGACCGGGTTGGCAAGATTGTGGCCAAGCCGGCCGCAGCCAGCACCGTCCCTGCCGCCTGATTTCGGCGTAGCGTGCCAGTAACAGTTTCCAGCCAACCCGATAGGAACCGCCTATGAGCGTGCAAAGCGGAGACGTGCGAGCCTTGGTCGAGCAGATCGCGAAGACGCTGGTCGATGAGCCGGACCAGGTCGCGGTGAACCAGCTCGAAGGCGACGTGCTTGAACTGAAGGTTGCTCCGAACGATGTGGGCAAGGTGATTGGAAGCAAGGGCCGCGTCGCGCGCGCTCTGCGCGCCTTGATCGGCGCCGCAGGAGTTCGATTGCACAAGCGTTTTACGCTGGAGATCCTCGAGTAAGAAGGTCAGGAATAGGAGAACCGGGAATAGCCGAGTCAGGAATTGCCGGCGAGTTTGTTACTTTGGCCCGCGTGCGCAAGACGCAGGGGCGCCGTGGCGAAGTGGCGGTCGAGTTGCACAGCGACATTCCCGACCGCTTCCGAGTTGGCCTGAAGCTGTTCGCTCTCGCTCAGGACGGAAGCCGGCGCGCGTTGGAGGTTGAAGAACTCTGGCCCCACAAGGGACACCTGGTTCTGAAGTTCGCGGGCATCGATTCGATCTCCGATGGCGAGGTTTTGATCGGATGCGAACTACAGGTTCCGCGGAGCGAGCGCGCACAGCTCGAATCTGGATGGAACTACGTCAGCGATTTGGTCGGCTGCGTCGTGTTTGACGCGGGTCGCGAGATCGGCAAGATTGAAGACGTTCAGTTTGGCACGGGCGAAGCGCCGTTGCTGGTCGTTGTCGCAGGAAGAGATCGGTACGAGATTCCCTACGCCGAAGCGTATCTTAAGGGCGTAGATCTCGAGCACAAGCGGATACAAATGCTGTTGCCCGACGGGATGCTTGAGCTGAATGCGCCGCTGACAGCTGAAGAAAAGCAGCAGCAAGCCGGTGCATTCGGAGGAACACAGAAGAAGAATAAGAAATCTCTGTGACTCTGTGGTGAAAGTTTTTGATCTGGTTCCGCGATGAAGATCGACATTGCAACGATCTTTCCCGATTTTTTTCGCGGACCGCTGGATCACGGAATCACGCGCCGGGCGCAGGAAGCCGGCTTGGCGAAAATCGAAGTCCACGATCTGCGGGCGTTCGCGCATGATCGTCACAAGACCGTGGATGACCGCCCGTTCGGCGGCGGCGAAGGCATGGTGCTGAAGCCGGAACCGATCTTTGAATGTATTGAAGCGCTGAATGTCGCGCCCCGCGAAGGACGCAATCAAGCACGCGAGAGTGTGATTCTGCTCTCGGCGCAGGGCAAGCGATTCGACCAGAGCGTGGCGAACGAACTGGCCATGCTGGAACGAATCGTCCTGATCTGCGGCCGTTACGAAGGTGTGGACGAGCGCGTCGGCCAATACTTAGCCGACCGTGAGTTGTCCATCGGGGATTACGTGCTGAGCGGTGGCGAACTGGGTGCGGCAGTGATTGTAGACTGCGTCACGCGATTGATTCCCGGCGCGGTAGGCAATCAGGCCTCCACGCAGCAGGAATCTTTCACCACGTTCTCGCAGCCACACGCCGGGGACGGCCCGAGTTCGACGTGCACTTCGGGCGGGTTGCTGGATTACCCGCATTACACCCGTCCTGCGGACTTCCGCGGAATGGGGGTGCCGGAAGTGCTGGCATCGGGCAATCACGAAGAAATACGACACTGGCGCCGTCGTACCGCACTTGAGAAAACGCTGCGCAACCGGCCCGATCTTTTGCACGAAGCCGCACTCAGCGACGAAGACAGGAAATTGCTGGCCCAGATCACGGGCAAGAATTCATAGAGCAGAGGACAAACTAATGTCGAACCTCATCATCGAAAAGCTGCTGGCGAAGACCAAACGCACCGACCTTCCCAAGTTCGTTCCCGGCGACTCCGTCCGCGTACACGTCAAAATTAAGGAAGGCGACAAAGAGCGCACGCAGGCCTTTGAAGGAGTCGTCATCTCGCGGTCGCGTGGGCCTCAAGCAAGCTTTACCGTGCGCAAGATCAGCTTCGGTCAAGGGGTCGAGCGTATTTTTCCAGAGAACTCCCGCGTAATCGATAAGGTGGAGTTGGTGCGCTCGTCCAAAGTTCGGCGTGCCAAGCTGTACTACCTCCGCTCGCTGCGCGGCAAAGCCGCTCGCCTCAAGGATGTCGAGCGCGAGCACGTAACCGCGGCTGCGACCACAAAATAAATTGCTCGACCTGCTAGCCGTTGGTTCCAGGCTGCGGCCACAAAGCCGTCAGCGCTAGTCCCACCGCGATTCCCACTGAGACTTCAATGAACCGGTGTGCCGCGACTATCCACCCTGCTTGCGTGTGCGCTATGAGCATCACAATCGCCAGGGTTATGCTGGCTAGGCGATACGCCTCCCCCAGTCGCAAGGCGGAGCAAATCAATCCGATGACGAACACGCCCAGGCCAAAGACGATCGTATTTGATCCAAAGTAGGTGACCAGCACTGCCGCCAACGCGGCTCCCAAAGCGGTTCCGGCGAAACGTTGTTCGGACACAACCAGTGCCGCCCCCAGTGTCGACTGCATGATAATCAAGGTAGTAACCGTGGCCCAGTAAGCCTCCGGAAGCCTCAGGCCGCGGGCCACAAGCAGCGAGGCTACAGCCGCGATCGCGGTTCGAGCCGAATGCACCAGCGCTCTCCGGTGCATTCGCTCGTGGATGCTACGATTTACCTCCGGCATTTTCCCTCCTGCTCGGCGTCGCTATTCTAACTGGCTCTTGAAAGTGCAGAAGCTATTTCGTCGACGGTCGACGGCACCCGATTCGCCGAGACTCCGTGGAGTTCGACCCAGCCGGTCGAACGCGTTGACTGACCGCGGCTGCGCCCTTAAGATGAAGCGACCCGGAACGCTTGGCGTCTTCCCCGGCGATCGGCCAAATTGATCGGACAAACCATATCGCATTACCGCATCGTCGAGAAGCTGGGCGGCGGCGGCATGGGCGTAGTCTACAAAGCCGAGGATCTGACTCTCCACCGATTTGTGGCCCTGAAGTTTCTGCCCGATGAGGTTGTCAAAGACGCTCAAGCCCTGACGCGCTTCCAACGGGAAGCACAGGCGGCTTCCGCTCTCAATCATCCCAATATCTGCACCATCCATGAAATCGGGCAAGAAGACGGACATCCCTTCCTGGTCATGGAGTTTCTCGACGGAATGACGCTGAAGCATCGCATCGCCGGCAAGCCCCTAGAGACCGAAGTTTTGCTCAGCCTGGCGATTGAGATCGCCGACGCGCTCGACGCCGCCCACGCTGAGGGGATCGTCCACCGCGACATCAAGCCCGCGAACATTTTCGTCACCAAGCGCGGGCACGCCAAGATTCTCGACTTCGGCTTAGCAAAAGTGATGTCCGCTGGCGGCAGAGGGGTAGAAGCAACAGCCCAAGAGACAGCGATGAACGAGGAACACCTGACCAGTCCCGGTTCGACGCTGGGCACCATCGCGTACATGTCGCCAGAACAGGTGCGTGCGAAAGAACTGGATGGCCGGAGCGATCTGTTTTCGTTCGGAGCGGTGCTCTACGAAATGGCCACAGGCACGCTACCCTTCCGGGGAGAAAGCTCGGGAGTAATCTCGCGCGAGATTCTGGATCGAGATCCGGTTCCAGCGGTGCGGCTGAACCCTGACCTTCCGCCCAAGCTCGAAGACATCATTGGCAAGGCGCTGGAGAAGGATCGCGAACTGCGTTATCAGCACGCGGCGGATATGCGGACCGACCTCAAGCGGCTCAAGCGGGAGACCGATTCGCGGCACGGCACACCCACTGGTTCGGGGTCCGTGGTGGCCGCACAGGAAAGTGGTTCTCAAGTCGCGCAACAAACTTCGCCCGCTTCCGCCACGGATCTGCGCACAGATTCGCAACGATCCGTCTCTCAACAACCCGCGCCTGCGACCGGTTCGGCGACTTCCGGCATCGCATTGCCGGCCGCAACTTCGATCCGCAAGTACGGAGTCGCGGCTCTGGCTGTCGTGTTCATTGCCTTGGCAGCGGCTGGAGTCTGGTATTGGCGCTCAAGGGTCGGCACGTCGCAGGTCGAATCGATTGCCGTGATTCCGTTCGAAACCGTCGGCGGCAACGCTGATACCGATCTAATCGGCGACGGCCTCACGGAATCGTTAATCGACAGCCTCGCCCACGTACCCCAATTGAAAGTAAAATCGCGCAACTCGGTTTTCCGCTACAAGGGCAAAGAAGTTGACATCCAGAAAGTCGGGAAGGATTTGACTGTCGATGCATTGCTCACTGGCAGGGTCGTACAACGCGGAGACTCGGTTCAGGTCAGCGCCGAACTCACCAGTGTGCAGGACAACACGGCAATCTGGGGCGAGCAGTACGAGCGCAAAACCAGTGACCTCATCGCCCTGCAACAGCAGATCGCGGGCGACATCGCAGACAAGCTACGCTCGAAATTGACGGGAACGGAAAAGCAGCAGGTGACCAGGCAAGGCACGCAGAACCCAGAGGCTTACCAGTTCTACGTGAAAGGCCGCTACTACTGGACCAAGCGTACCAACGCCGACGTTAAGACAGCGATTTCCTACTTCAATCAAGCTATTGATAAAGACCCCGGCTATGCCTTGGCCTATTCAGGTCTGGCGGATGCTTATGGCGTGCTCACCAGTTATGGCGGCGACCCCAATGACTTCGTTCCCAAGTCGAATGCTGCGGCGAAAAAGGCCCTGGAACTCGATTCCACACTGGCGCACCCGCATGCGGACCTGGGCGCCAACGAAATGCAATACAACTGGGATTTTGCCGGCGGTGAGGCCGAGTTCCGAAAGGCCTTTGAACTCGATCCCAGCGACGCCACGGCCCATCAGTGGTTCTCCGAAACACTCTGCTGGATTGGCGGGAGAGCACAAGAGGCGATCGAGGAAGGTAACCGCGCCCATCAACTCGACCCACTCTCGCCGATTATCGCCGCGCAACAGGGTCAGGCTCACGTCTACGCCGGTCAATTTGACCAGGCGATCGAGATTTTCAAGAAAGTCATTGCTGACAATCCAACTTTTGGCCGGGGACACAGTGAGCTGGCATACGCGTATTGGGGCGCGCATAAGTATCCAGAAGCCATTCAGGAGTGGAAGTCCGGCTCCCAATTAGAGAACGACAAGAATTCCATGGAATACGCAACCGCGATGGACACGGGCTTCCGCTCCGGCGGATGGCCGGGTGCCCTGCACAAGGCCGTCGAAGTTTCGTTGGCGCAGCGCAACTCCAAGGCGGAATACGCATCTCCTTACAACATCGCGCAGCTGTATGCCGATTTGGGTGACAAAGGGCACGCCTTTGAGTGGCTCAACACCGCATACCAGGAGCACGACATGAGCATAATTAGCCTCCGGACCGACTTCACGATGGACTCTCTGCGTTCCGATCCGCGCTACGCCGAACTGGTGCGCAAAATCGGCTTGCCGCAATAGGGACTGTAGGGAGGATGTTCCTGGCATCAACTATTTCCACTTCTCGAAGCCTGAACGGTCGCTGAAATAATGCAGTTTTCTTGAGTCCGCGACGTCAGCTCTTTTCCTCCTTGCTCCACAAGGGCAACGTGGGCGAAGATGCCTTTATCTTGATCTTCTGATCCGCCAGTGCGTGCCGGCCAAGCTAAAACTCGCCCCCGAGAAAGCGATCTCCGCGTCCGCCGCCAAGCTGCGCCTGCTCAAGCGTCTGCGATGCACTCTGAAGTTTGAAAAGGCAGCGTGGCAATCCGGTGCGCGCCTAATTGCGGGTGTCGACGAGGTCGGCCGCGGTTCTCTCTTCGGCCCGGTCGTGGCCGCGGCCGTCATCCTCGATCCTGGCTATCGCATTCGAGGGCTGCGCGACTCCAAGTTGCTGCTGCCGGAACGGCGAGAGGCGCTGGCCGAACGCATCCGCGAGCACGCTGTCGCCTGGGCCATAGCCGCGGTCGATGCTGCCCGCATTGATCAAATCAACATCTATCAGGCTTCGCGGGTCGCCATGCAGCAGGCCGCCATGAGCCTCGCGCCTGCAGCCGACCATCTGCTGATCGATGCCATGCGCCTGGATTGCGACCTGACTCAGCAAGCGATCATCCACGGCGACGCGCTCTCCGCTTCGATTGCCGCCGCTTCGATTCTTGCCAAAGTCGAACGCGACCGCATCGTCCGAGAATGGGATCCGGTCTTCCCCGTCTACGGATTGGCTTCAAACAAGGGCTATAGCACTCCTCACCACGTCGCCGCCCTGCGCCAGCACGGGCCCTCCCCGCTGCACCGCCAATCATTCGCTCCCGTCTGGAACAATCCCGTACCTCAGGAGGTACTGGCCTTCATGTTGGATGAAGCTGCAAGAAGTGTTGAGGAAAGCGAACCGAGCGCTGTCTAGGTCTGCATGACTCGATGTCTTTTCCCCGAAAGTTCAGAGGTTTGCACCTTGACAGCGGCCACTCTTATGAACTAAAGTTCCGTCCGCAGTACTACAGCGCGTAGTACCGCTAGGCAATTGCCTCTCGCATAATCGCTTCGTCCGCTCCCGACGAACAGAAAACTGGTTTCGACGAGCCTGCACCAACACTCGGTGAAGACTGCGGCGTATACCGGACATGGACTGGGTGTGTTGATGGGATCCCGATTGAACAGCAACTTATTCCCCTGCAGGGGAGTTGGACTTGATTAGAGCGCGATTCGTTCTTTGTCTTATCGTGGCTGGCCTGCTTGCTGGCGTCGTCCATGCGCAAGACTCCCTTAGCCAAAATTCCGCGGCCAAATCGGGGAGTTCAGCCTCTGCGCCGGAAAAGGCGGATCCCGCTCGGTCCGACCAGGTGATCCTCAAAGTCGGGGATGTGCAGGTTACGCGGGCTGAATTCGAGTCGCGAATCAGCGAGATCGAGCCCGGAGCCGACCCTGACAAGGGCCCCTCGGATAAGGATCGCCACAAACTCGGCGACGACTACGCGTCCGTGATAATGCTTTCGCAGCAGGCCACTGCCAATCACCTGGAATCCTCGCCCGAAGTTAGCCGCCAATTGGCGGTCGCCCGCATGCAGGTGCTCTCCGATGCGGAGTTCGCCAACCTGATGCGACAAGCCGATCCGACAACCGAAGAAATCAGCGAATATTATTCCGACCACCTGTCCGACTATGACACAGTGCATATTCGCAGGCTGTTCGTTTGGAAGCGGCGAGGCAACGCCAAGGATGGCCCAGTCTTGAGTTCACAGGCTGCCAGGGCTCGCGCGGACCGGATTCGTCAGGAGCAAGCGGCCGGAACCAGCGAAAAAAACCTATCGGCGGATCTCATCAAGTCTGGCGAGGGGATGCTTGATCCTGAGCCGCTTATCTTTTCGCGTGGAGGACTGTCGCCCCAGATGGAAAAGGTGGCGTTCTCACTTAAAGAGGGCGAGTGGTCTGAGGTTGAAGATACTCCGGCCGCCGTCCTTCTCATTCAACTCGTCAACCGCGACCGTCGACAACTCGGACAGGTATCATCAGCTATTGAAAAGAACTTGCAAGGCGAGAAATTGCAAGCGCTGTTGGACGATCTGAAAAAGAATGCCGGTATCTGGATGGACGAGCAGTATTTTGGGACTGCGGTGGCTCCTGTCCCGGGCGCGCAGCGGCGTACTTCCGACCCACCGTCTGAGCTTCAAAAATCAGCAAGAAAAAGGGGAAAGCAACAATGAAAATGAAACACAGAAGTAGCATGCTTTGGCGCCTTGCGCTTCCAATCATAGTGGCAGCGTGTGTCCTTCAGCCTACGTCGGCCAGCGCTCAGATGACTTCGGTCGGGGTCGACTGCTCAAAAATCAACGTTGCGTCGCTCATGACGCAGGACAACATGCGCGCCGGCCGAATCCTGCTTGAATGCGGAATCATACAGGGCGGGCAGCGCTCGGCGGGTGGTGTGGATCACACCCCGAAGGCTCCTCCTAATGTCCGCGTCAGCAACGGGTCGGATTGTAACGCTTCCACGGACGTGTGTGGGAGCGAAAGCATGGTCGCGGCCAGCACTGCCGATAAAGGCCAAACCATAGTGGTCAACTTCAACGCCGAGTACGGCACCGGAGCAAACTACTCGGGTACGTCGTACTCGACGAATGGCGGAGCGAGCTTTACAGAAATTCAACCTGCGCCTTTTTCAAGCGGGCATGACACGAACTTTGGCGACCCGCTCGTGGTTTTCAACTCCAAGTCAGGCATGTTCTTCGCTGGCGACCTGGTAACCGGTTGCGGCGGGCAGGGAATCGGTCTGTGGACTTCTACCGATGGCAAAACTTGGACGACCGCGGCCTGCGCTCATAACGGCGGCGCGGATGATCGCCCGTCGATGTGGTCGGACAACGAACCAACCAGCGGAACTTACGGCCGCATGTATATTTCCTACAACGACTACGATACAGACTGCGATGGATCAGGATGTCTTTTCGTTACCTATTCGGACGACGGCACGACTTGGAGCACGCCGTTTCAACTGAACACCACCACCTTCTACCGCAACGTGCAGATCACAGGTTCGCCGCGAGGCGCACAGATCAACTCGGGAGACGCCACCGTGTTTATTGCCAGCATGGATGAGGGTGGGGGGGGAACAGCTACCCGGCAGAACCTCATGTACTACTCAACCGACGGCGGCACAAGCTGGACTCAAGTGCTTATCGGTTCGCGGTTCAATCCTCCGGGCAATGTGAACTGCGGATACTTCGAAGCCGTTGCTCCCATCTGGCGGCACATGGGCTGGGGAGAACCAGCGGTTGGCCCGGATGGCGTGGTGCACTATGACTATGCCGGGGCGGGAACAAACGGAGACTTAGGAGATATCTTCTACGTGCGGTCCACGGACAACGGCACGACCTGGTCGAAACCGATCAAACTCAACACCGACAGCGACAATCAGTTCAGGACGCAGTGGATGCCCTCGCTTTCCGCCACTTCGGATGGCAACGTCACGGCCTCTTGGTATGACCGTCGCAAAGCCACGAGCACCTGCACCAGTGCTGGAGATCCGGGATGTAACTACGAGCGCGTGGGCCGTCAGTCGAAGACCAACGGCGCTTCGTGGGCAACTTCGGAGATCACAATCAGCACTAAAGTCATCGCGCAGCCACTCCAGAACGACGGATTCGTTCAACCCTGCTACGCGGGTGATTACGATTACGACACGGCTCTGAACACGGCTGACGTCGGCAACAAACACGGGGCCGCCTATATCAGCTGGACGGACGGTCGAGCTAGCATTGGTGGCGTTCACGTGGAGAGCGAGGACTTCGCCAAGGTTCCCGAACCGTAGAGAAGTTGCTACACGATTAAGAACGAGGGCAGCCCGGTTGGCTGCCCTCTTATTTTTTTGGAATTCTCCACCCTGACGTTTAGTCAGGCTCCGTACAACCTTCGCCAACGTGCTTTCCGGAAACTTCGGATGCACCACAGTCCGAAATGGGTGGTCAGCAGAATCGTTCCACCGCCGAGCGAACAGCCTACCGGAACCAGGAACCAGCCGAGTAGTTCTTGCCCATGCGCCTGAGTGGCCTTTGCTCCGAGCGCAAAACAGCAGCAGGAACGGCGCCTGAGGCGATCCGGTGTATGATGTCAGCCCAGCGAAGTCTGTCCCCCTCCCCACGCTGACGACGCAAGCCTCCACGAGGAGTTCGCCGAATATGAAATCCGGTTCGTGGTTTCGCGCGGCAGGTCGCCCGGTCGTCATCGCCCTGGCCATGCTGACGCTCGTTGCAGCCGCCTCGGCCGACTGGAAGGAGAAAGTGCTCTACAGCTTTAAAGGCGGCACGGACGGGGCCGTTCCCGTCGGCGCAGTGGTTTTCGACCAGCACGGCAATCTTTACGGGGCTACACAAAATGGAGGCTCGTCGTCCTGCCGTTCGATCGAGCAGTGCGGCACCGTCTACCAGCTCGCCCCCCCCGCGAAGCAAGGCGATCCGTGGACGGAGACCGTGCTGTACGTTTTCAAAGGGAACGCCGGCAAAGACGGCGCATCTCCGTATGGCGGCCTGGTGATCGACGCCGCAGGCAACCTCTATGGCACGACGGGCTATGGGGGCACTGGGAACTGCGTCGTGTTGGGAACCTTAATGGGTTGTGGCACGGTGTTCGAGCTGTCGCCTCCTAAGCAGAAGGGCGATGCCTGGACCGAGACGGTGCTGTACAGCTTCCCCACTGCTAAGCAAGGCTACGTTCCTACCGGTGATCTGGTTTTCGATAGTACGGGCAATCTCTATGGAGCATTCGGCGGCGGGTTTGGGACGACCTGCGATCCCTCCTATCAGTACTGCGGGGCAATATTCGAGCTGAGTCCGCCGAAGATGAAGGGCGGCAAGTGGACGGAGAAAGTGCTGCACGGCTTCAGCAGCGGGAAGGACGGAGCAAGTCCTAACGGCGGCCTGATCTTAGACGGCAAAGGCGCTGTGTACGGGACGACGTACGGAGGCGGCGATGAGAGCGGGGAGTGCGTTGGCACTGGGTGCGGAACGGCTTTCGAACTCAAGCCCCCGGCCAGAATGGGCGGCACTTGGAAGGAGAAGATAGTCCATCGTTTTCAGGCCAGCCAAGATGGCGACAACCCCGTAGCAGGCCTTGTTTTCGACGAGAATGGCGACCTCTACGGCACAACTCTAACTGGCGGACCGGGTGGGGGAGGCGGAACGGTATTCCGCTTAACTCCGCCTTCAAAGAAATCCGGGGCTTGGAAGAAGACAATATTGTACGGTTTCAACGGCACTGGCGGCGGTCTGGACGCGGAATCCCCCGTAATCTTCGACTCGAAAGGAAATCTCTACGGAACGACATTGGACAGTGGCGGGACTTATTACGGCACTGCCTTCCGATTGAGCCCTCCCAAGCATGAAGGTGGCACCTGGATCTTCAACCTGCTTTACGGCTTCCGGGCCCCACCAGACGGCGGCCAGCCAGCTGCTGGTTTGGTGTTCGACAAGAAGGGCAACCTGTACAGCACGACGACACAGGGCGGCTCCGGTAACGGTTGCAGCTTCCATGGTTGCGGTACCGTGTTTGAGATTTCGCCTTAGGAAGTTGCGCCGAGGATGTTAGACCTTGGAGTAGGAAGATTACCATGCAATACACCAAACGATTAACGTCAGCCGGAATGTTCCTCGGGAGCAAAGGACACCTCGCGCCGCTACCCCAGCTTGGTGCACATCTCCCTGGCCAGAGCGTCCACGGCTCGCATTTTGGTCTCGGCAAACAATGGGAGGTTTGGGACATCCAGCGCCATTTCGCAGGAGAGCAGTAAGGCGGTGATCGTGTCTTTTAGTTCGCTGCGCAAAGTCTGTTGCGCCTCCTGTCTTGCGGCCAGCAACTCCCGCTTGCGGCGGTGCAAAGCCGAACGTAGCTCGCGCAACACGCGCTCGATTCCACTGATGGCGAAGTTGGAATACACGGGCACGGCCGCGCCCATGTGTTTGAAAATAGTGTCGACGTTGTCGGGCTCTGCGTCCAGCAACAACTGATCGAGAACCACAGCTGAGAATTCGTTGGCTTGCAGTTGCGTCACTGCATCGGACAATGTTGCCGCAACTCGTACCGGCTCCGCTGTCGCGTCCTCTAGCGCTTTCGAGCAATCCTGAGCTTTCGCCAAAGATGTAATCAGCAGAATCATGCTTGCTCCATTGCACGTTCGCAGCCAGAGGTGTGTGCTTGATAACAAGTGGTTTGCGCGAATCCTCCTCGTCAGTAGGTTCCCAATGCGGGAAGCGGGATTCGGATTTGGGCTGGCAGGCTCGGGGCGTTTTCCGTGCCCAGGAATGAATAGTACGTCTGAGGACGATTCTTTCGCTCCGCTGGGGCTGGTCGGCCTGACACCGTTTCCCCACGGCTTGCGCCGTGGGCTGCATTCTTTCGCCGCTTCGCGGCTGAGAGCTAGATTCTATGCGAATTCTGCGAGAGCTTGGCTTAGGCTCGCGCGTCGTACTCCTTTAGCTTGCGATATAGCGTGGTCTTGCCGATTCCGAGCAGCCGCGCGGCCAGGAGTTTGTCGCCATTGAGCTGCGTGATGGTGTTGAGAATCGTCTTTCGCTCCATTTCCGAAATCGGGATGATCTTCGCGGAACCGTCGGCTTCGATCACCGCGTGGCCGTTTCCACCCTGGACAGGCCTAGGCAAATCTACGGCCTGGATTTCAGGACCGCTGTTCATGGCACAGGCGCGCTGCAAGCAATTCTCCAGTTCCCGAACATTGCCGGGCCAGTCGTAGGCGAGCAGGGCTTTCATGGCGTCGTCGCTGAGGCTGCGCTCTTGTCCGAATTCCCGCGACATGCGCTCCAGGAAAAATCCCGCTAGGACGGGAATATCCTGCCGCCGCTCGCGCAAGGCCGGAATGCGCAGGTTCAGCACGTTCAGGCGGAAGTACAGATCGCGCCGGAAGGCTCCCTGCGCCACCGCGGTTTCGAGGTCACGATTGGTCGCTGCCAGAATTCGCACATTGATGGCCGTGCGCTTGGTACTGCCTACTTGCCGAATTTCTTTCTCCTGAATGGCCCGCAACAGCTTGGCCTGCAGATCGACGGGCAGTTCTCCAATTTCATCGAGGAACACCGTCCCGCCCTCGGCCATCGCCAACAATCCTTCCTTGGCCTGTACCGCGCCGGTGAAGGCGCCTTTCACGTAGCCGAACAGTTCGCTTTCAATCAACGTCGGAACCAGAGAACCGCAGTCCACAGGGATGAAAGGCTTGTCTCGAAATGGGCCTGAGAAGTGGATCGACCGCGCTACCATTTCTTTTCCAGTCCCGCTTTCCCCCAGAATCAACACCGGGTGATTGCTCAACGCGGCCTTGGCAATCATGCGGTAGAGCTTCTCCATTTCGGGCGCGCGCCCTACGATGCTGCCGAAACCGAGCTTGGATTTGATCTTCTCCCGCAGCATGCGGTTTTCGGTTTTCAGCTTTAAGTGGGTCGCGACTCGCTCCAGCAGAAGCTTGAGTTCGTCCATGGTGAAAGGTTTGGTCACGTAATCGTAGGCGCCGTTTTTCATGGCTTGCACCGCCGACTGCACTGTGGCGTAGCCGGTAACCACGACGATCTCGGCATCGGGGCGGCGCTGCTTGATCTTGTGCAAGGCTTCCATGCCGCCGGCGCCGGGCAATTTCAGATCGAGCAGAACCACGTCGATGGCTTGCGAATCGAGCAGGCGGTAGGTGTGTTCGGCCGACTCCGCAACCATGGTGTTGAAACCCAGGGCCTGCGCCACTTCGCGGCAGACATCACGAACCGCGCGTTCGTCGTCGACGATCACCAGATTCAACAAATTAGCCGCTTCGAGCTGCGGCGCATTAAAAGCATGGGCGATGGCGCTGGTCATACGGATTTACCTCTTCCTGATTTACCTTTTCTTGCCGATCGAACCTTTCGATTCGGCGCCGGGCTGATCTTGTTCTCAACTTCGGGCACACTGGATGATTGGTATTCGACTTCAGCCCTTGGCAGGTGGACGACCACGCGCGTGCCTTTGCCAGTTTTGCTGTCCACGCCAATCGTCCCGCCTTCGTGAGTGACGATACGATAAACGGTGGCGAGCCCGAGTCCATTACCCATTCCCGGCGGCTTGGTGGTAAAGAAAGGCTCGAATAGCCGGGCACGAGTTTCGGCGTCCATGCCGCAGCCGTTGTCGCTGACGACGAGCCCGACCCAGGAATCGCAGAACTGGTTCGTTCTAGGGCCCGACAGATTTGGGATTGCAGAACTCAGGCTAGCGGGGTTTGGCCCATCGCAATTTTTCGTATGGAGCGTGATTCGGCCACCGTCCGGCATGGCGTCACGCGCGTTCAACACCAGGTTCAGGATGATCTGCTGAACCTGGGCTGGATCCATCTTCACAAAACCGAGATCGTCGGCGAGTTCAGAAACCAGTTCGATGTTTTCGCCAATCAGGCGCGACAGCAGAATGCGCATGTCCGCCACGACATGATTGAGGCACAGCAACTGAGGCTCGACCGCCCGCTGCCGCGCTACTGCCATCAACTGCTGGATAAGTCCCGCGCCCTGCTCACCGGCCTTGCGAATCTCTTCCGCGAAATGGCGTAAGCGGTGCTCCGGCTCGAGACCGGCCAGGATCAGCTCACTGCAAAGCACTATCCCGGTCAGCAGATTATTGAAGTCGTGAGCAACACCCCCAACCAGGCGGCCGATGGCCTCCATCTTGTGGGCGTCCCGGAGCTGCTGCTCGGTTTGCGGATGGTCTGCCGGTTCCTCGGCTCTCAGGTGAAGTTGTGCGATTGCGCTCATAGTTGGCGTCTGTCCGATCACAAAATTCCTGCAGAAGTCACGCGTTTCGCCCCGTGCTCCCCATTTGGGAAGTCTAGGCGGGACTCTGGCAGGAGCGCTGTGATGGTTGAACAGGAGTTTGGAGATTCAAACTGAACCCAAAATGGGAGGAGGGATTTGGCGCGAACTCGTAGGCCTGCAACGTGCAACCGCACTTCACAACCGCTCCGGAGCTACAGATGCAAAGGCCGGGCCAGTCGAAAGGTCAAGCGGTGCCCTGTGGAAAACCTCACGTCACTCGGCCCATGAGCGTATGAAATTCCGGCGCCACTCCCGGAATCTGCAACCGGTTCGGTGATTGCGCTCTGGCCGCTGGCTTCGGATCTATTCAGGGTTGCTGGTTTGCGTTTCTCATACGATCCGCCTTTGGCGAAAATGCTGGAGGTGTGCAGCGGAACAGATTTTCCGTTCATGGCAATCGATGCCAGGGTTACGCGCAAGTAGCCGGGATCGTCCACGCCTCCGGAGGCTTTGGCTGCCACTACGCTTCCGGCGACCGGAGTCCCCTGCGGCACAACCGTTTTTCCTGCGACGATCACGGGCTCGGCGAGCACTGCCTGGAACGAGTCTCCTACGCGCGAGTCTGCGCTCGACAGCGCCAACTGCAATCGGATGGCAACTTCGGTTCCGGCAGGAATTCCGTCGGAGATCAATCCGTCCGTCGGAGAGATTCCGCTGTTCTCTGAGACGCGGTCGAAAGGCAGTTGAGTAGCATCGGGTGGCGCGTTGGTCGCTGGGACGGGGGCTTGCCGGGAGCATCCCGTCGTCCAAGCCAAGGCGACCCAGAGCAGGGCCAAGGCCCCAGATAGCCGACCAGCCTGCCGCCAAGTCCTCATAGGCGAATCCTGCGCGTGCGCAGTCTTCGCTGGCAAGTCGCAAAGCAGATGCCATCTCATGGACTCGATGAATCATGAGTTTAGCGGCGGGTTGGCGGTTGCGCCGATGTAGATTTTGCGCGATTGGGTTTAGTGTGACGGGGCCTCCTTGCCCGGTTCGGTGATGCCTGCGAATTCAAAGACGGTGCGGAGACGAGTTGGCTTTTGCCAACCGTCACGGCCTCTACCATGATCGCGCAAGTGGCGGGCTGGGGACAACGTGAGATGTCACAACCGGCTTGTGGAAATCTCGGACGACACGTCCGCAAAAATCAGGCGAACCCTGTATTGCGCAGTTGCACGGAGCGTGCTACAGAACAGATCCTGATTTCTCCACGCGGCCGCGCGAACATAGAGGACGGGACCTGAGAAGGCAGCCGCTCAAAACCTGCTTCCCCTGCCACGAGGCTATCAAAGCTCGCGACTTGGTCTTCATCCGTTACACGCCTTGATGCTGAGAATCACAGCGGAAAGGAACGAGGCCATGACCGCACGCAAATCAACTGCACCACGAGCCCAAAATTCAAAAACTACTCTAAGGAGGCCACTATGACCCAAACCACGAATAGGCAACAAGGCAGCAAGCAGGCAGATGACAAGAATGCAATTCGGCCGTTTCATGTGACTTTTCCGGAAGCAGACCTAACTGAATTGCGCCGGCGCATCAACGCAACCAATTGGCCGGAGCGGGAAACGGTTACAGACGCATCGCAAGGCGTGCAGCTCGCGACGACTCAAGCGCTCGCTCGCTATTGGGCGACAGAGTACGACTGGCGCAAGATCGGGGCAAAACTCAACGCCCTGCCGCAATTCATCACCGAGATCGACGGACTGGACATTCATTTCCTTCACGTTCGATCAAAACACGAAAATGCGTTGCCGCTCATCGTTACGCACGGATGGCCGGGCTCGATCATCGAACAGATGAAGATCATCGATCCGCTGACTAATCCCACCGCGCATGGCGGAAATGCATCCGACGCGTTCCATATCGTGGTCCCGTCGATGCCCGGGTACGGGTTTTCAGGCAAGCCGACGACCACCGGCTGGGGCCCTGAACGGATCGCGAGTGCTTGGACGGTGTTGATGAAGCGACTCGGCTACTCAAAATTTGTGGCACAGGGCGGGGATTGGGGCGCGGTCATCACCGATCTGATGGGCGTGCAGGCGCCGCCCGAACTTCTCGGTATTCACACCAACATGCCCGGCGCGGTTCCTGCGGATATCTATGGAGCGGTTTTGTCCGGCGCGCCGATGCCGTCCGGTTTCTCAAACGATGAAAAGACCGCCTTCGAGAGGCTCCAATTCGTGTACAGCAAAGGCGTCGCCTACGGCTACCAGATGGGGTTGCGACCACAGACGTTGTATGGAATCGCGGATTCCCCGGTCGGCCTGGCCGCCTATTTTCTGGACCACGATGCGTGGAGTTATGCGCTGATCGCGCGCGTCTTTGACGGGCAGACCGAAGGTCTCTCACGAGACGATGTCCTCGATAACGTTACGATCACCTGGCTGACGAACACGGCGCTTTCCGGAGCACGGCTCTACTGGGAAAATAAATTTCCCTATTTCAGCGTCAAAGGCGTGTCGGTCCCGGTTGCTGTGAGCGCGTTCCCTGACGAGCTCTATCAATGTCCGCGGAATTGGGCAGAAAGCGCGTATCCCAAACTGATCCATTACAACAAGCTCCCCAAGGGCGGGCACTTTGCGGC